>JAADHK010000058.1 GCA_013151835.1 Deltaproteobacteria bacterium | reverse complement strand
AATGCTCGGAATACTATATGTATGCCTCCGCTTTCGCGACACCACTACGCCTTGTATATGGAACTTTCTACTTAGCCATCGTAACCGGGGGGCCTGACTTTTTACGAGTGCATCAGCTTTAACATCCGAACAAAACACGGTGAAAAAAAGAAATCAATAATGTTTTGCATAATTATTTCACGACCGGAATATAAAATGAGAATTTTTTTTACACCTTTCCGCAATGCCGCTTGCAGCATTCCAGGGACATGGGCTTATTTATAAATAATTCAAATCATATCGATTTGTTAAGCGCTTTGAAATAATTATGGCATAATAATTGCTATTTGATTTTCAGACGGAACCAATTACAATAACAAAACTTCACAGGTTGAAAGGATAAAAAAATGCAACCCCGAATATCCCGGAAAGACAGAGACAGGATTTTGGCCGGCATCCATAAAAAATACAGGAAAGTCGCCGACAGCCCCGAGGGACTGTTCAAATTTCCCACCGGAAAAGCCGGTCTTAAAGGATTGGGCTATGCCCCGGAATTGATCCGGGCGCTTCCTGAAAAGGTTGCCGCTTCCTATTGCGGTGTTGGCAATCCTTTTTCCATCGGAGCGATCCATAAGGATGAATCAGTCCTGGACATCGGCTGCGGCGCGGGGGTGGACACCATTTTCGCAGGGCTGATGGCCGGACCTGCGGGAAAAGCAGTTGGAATTGATCTAACGGCTGAAATGCTGCGGCGGGCCGAAGCAAATCTTGCGCTTACGGATCTGAAAAATATCACGTTTAAAAGGGCCTCCGGCGAGAAACTGCCTTTTGAAGACAGCCGTTTTGATGTGGTGATCTCAAATGGCGCAATCAACCTGATTCCCGATAAAGACGCTGCCGTAAAGGAAGCCATGCGGGTCTTAAAGCCCAACGGCCGGTTGATGATTGCCGATCAGATACTGAAAGGCGGGATTAATCCGGATAAAAGGGAGCGTATCGACAAGTGGGCCCGGTGAGAGGGCGGCGCCGTACCGGGAAAGGATTTCCTGGCAATGCTCGGAAACGCCGGCTTTTATGATATTAAGATTATATCCGAAATCGGGTTCAACAGCTCCCCCAAAACAAGGGGCGCCCTGTTTTACGCGAAAAAACCAGGTATTATGAAATCCGGCCTTCGGGAGAGTTCACCATGAACAAACACGCAAATTCAGAAAAAATAAACGCATGATTTCGCCGGGATAAAGCTTTATTATGGATCAGCTTCGGGGGTCTACGACACCATTGTTGATCTGAAGACGGAGACATCCTATGTCCTGACGGACCTTGATCATGATCCCATCTTGTATTTCGCGGCCTCGACCTATGACACATCCGGAAATGAAAGCACAAAGACCGTTGAAATTTCAACCACCGTGGAAAACGCGACCGGTTTTTTGGACTGTTCATCTGTGTTCGACGGCGGGTGTTTTATTTTAACGATTTATTCCCGGTGAGTTGATGCTATGAGCCCCCTGCGAAATAATTACACACAATCCCCGGAAGCCGTGCAACATACGTATTATCCTGCTTTTCGTTTTTCGCGGGATTGGATTCCCGGATCACGGGCATGCCTTTGCTCTCATAGAAAACCACTATCACTAGATCTCAAATAATAGCTTGAAAATTCATCTAATATTAATCTAAAGGCAAACTCGTTGCCTTTTACAAAACAGGAAGCCATGAAAATTTACCATTTTCCGCCGCTCATCCAGCGCCATGTTCAGAAGTGGCATACTGCTTGCAAGGTATTGAGTGGGATTGAAAACGCAAACATATAAATATGGAGGCTATACGATGAACCTGTCAGCGAAAAATAACAAAACTATTATTGATCCGGTTTGCGGCATGGGGGTCGTCCCCAACGGAAAGGAAGTAATCACAAATATCGACGGAAAAACCTACTATTTCTGCTCCGAAGGCTGCCGAAGATCATTTACGGACAATCCTGAAAAATTCCTCAAACCGGGACCTGCAAAGAAAAAAGGGCTATGGGGCAGATATCTTGAACGACTGGAGAAGGCCCACGGAGGCAGGGCCATGAAATGTCACTGATGATCGTATTTCACTCTTTGTAATCTTCGCGGACAAGGGAAAGAAGAGACTGTTCAAGCCCGGAAATTTCATCGAGCATCAAGGCTCCCTTATCCTTGTCCGCAGGAGGAAGTCCCTTTACAATCTTGCGCAAAGAAATCATCCGTTCCTCTATGTTTTCCAGAACCCGGGGATCCTGTCCCTGCTTCATTCTCCGGATCATTCTGTTAATTCCGTCCGCAATCATCCGAAGCTCGCTTATGTCGGTATTCAACTCAAGTTCCCTGAGGCGTCCGGTCCCGACACCGTAAAGGTGGATGCTGATTGCCCGGATCGGCACAAGAAGGAGTTTTTGAAAAACAAGCCAGCATAATGCGTAGATAAAAATACCCAGGACCAGTACGTGCCAGAGGTGATTGAGAAAAAGACTCCAAACGGTAGCATCCGGCAACATAACATATTGGAACACGGCATAAACGGCCATTGAAAAGGCAATTACAATGCCGGTCCATATCGACACATAATATGACAGACTCTTTACTTGCATGATAAACCTCCATATTAATTGCTTTCCCACGGGCAAAGCGCCTGAGGAAAATTGTATTGTACGCCGTGAGTTGTTACGAAGAGAGTATTCTTATTTTACTTAATATTTTTGAATTTACAAGTAAAATGTGCCTCATTGGCATATTCTTTGCCGATGCTGTTTATAGCTGATATTCTCACATCCTAACTGAAAAACAGACAGGAGGAAGCCATGAATGAAGAACGACAAACAAAAAACAATCAGGCACACTTGACACTGAGAGCTTTACCCCTTCCGGCGAAAGCCCTGGTAACAATGGTTCTGCTGATTTTATCAATGGGCATGGCGGGGGCTGCGGGACAGATTCTGATCCATGATATCATTCCCACCTTTTTTTTGGATGGGAGCGAACATGGTGGCCATGTCCATAATGAAACGCCAATGGACAAGCCGCATCATGTTGAGGCCGCCACCGGCAACCATGATCATCAGGGGAATAATGAGGGCTTTTTTGAAGACATGGCGGAAAAGGCAGGCGCCGGCATGGTCACCGATGCGCCGGCAAAAGAGGAAACCTCAAATGAAGCGCCTGCTTTTTATAATTCACCTCAATTTGTCTGGCTCCTGAAATGGACCCATATTCACCTGTTTGGCATTAGTCTGATCTTTATCATTTTGGGCGGCGTGACGGTTCTTCTTGATTTGAGTGAAAAGACACGCACCTGGCTCATTGTCCTGCCGTTTTTCGGGATCATCGTCGACATTTCCGTGCTGTGGCTTAAAAGCTATGTGTCCCCGGCCTTTTTCTGGCTTCACATTTTTGGTGGGGGTATTTTCGGCGCCATTTTTGCCTTTGTATTCCTTCGCGGCATATATGAAATGTGGATATGGAGGAATCGGGCTTGACGATTCGCCAAGGCAAACGTTATGATGAAGACCACTGAAATAAAATTACATCTGCCGGGACCCGAAATCCCGGCTAATCTTTTTATGGCGCAGAGAAAGATCGCAGATGAACAGCTCAAACGCAAATCTGATTACCATTGGAACGATCCTCGGCGGCAAATGGATCATACTCGAATTTATCGCCAGGGGGGGCATGGGTGAGGTTTACCGGGCGCATCAGGTTAATCTGAACCGGGACGTGGCGATTAAGATCATCTCCAGGCAATGGATTGAAAGTATTGAGGCGGATGACGAAGTTGAAACCACATTGCAGCGGTTTCAAAGAGAAGTCCAGGCAATGGCCGGTATCAATCATCCAAATGTATTGCAGATTTTTGACTATGACCTTGAAACGATCAATGGCAAAAAAGGGGGGAAACCACTTCATTATATCGCAATGGAGTTTATTCCCGGCGACACGCTCCGCGAAACAATGTCCGAAGAGGGCTTCTTCCCCGAAGAGGGCCTGACCCGTGAATGGGTTGAAAAATATTTTCTGCCAACTCTCAACGGCGTTGAAGCGATCCATAAAAAGGACATAGTTCACAGGGACCTGAAGCCGGAAAACATTTTACTTGACGGCAGTATACCGAAAATCGCCGATTTCGGCCTGTCCCGCTCCTGCCGGTGGAAAGGCGTGACCCAGTCGGTGGATATCAAGGGCACGCTCATGTACATGTCTCCCGAGCAGCTTGCCGACTTCAGGCGTACGGATCACTGGGCTGATATCTATTCCCTGGGAAAAATTCTGTATGAGGCCGTAACCGGTAAAATAAGCACGGTCTCGGACCCCAGCTTTTTCAAATGCGTGGGCCTGGAAAAACCTGAAACCGTATTTTTCAATGAAATAGACCAAATTATCCGGCGGGCGACAGCGGAAAATAAAAACAACCGGTTCAAATCTATTGAAGAGTTCCGCAGCGCAATTTTAAAGACACTCGCCATTTCCGAACAGCGGCCGGACGGAAAGAGCATGTGGACTTTTCATGAACATCCCAAATGGATATGGACGGGAATTTTCATAGCACTGCTGTCGGTTCTCATGATGACTGTCTGGCATCTGCTGGGCAACCCCGGTAAATCTCCCGGCTTACCCGCTCAAAAAGTTTCCTTGACCGCAGACAAGCCCATTACAGCGACTGCCCCTGCTTTTGTAAATTTAAAAAAACCAGTTTACACAAAAGACAACTCCACTTTTCATTATGTGCCGGCCGGAACACTCTTGCTTCACAAAGGCCGCCGGATTGATGTAAAAGCCTTTTACATGGACGAAACACCGGTTACCAACCTGCAATATGTTTCTTTTCTGAATAAAATCAAAAACAGGCTCGTCGTAAAAAACAATGCCGTGATTGGAGACAAAAAAATATGGCTGATGCTCGGTGAAGTCTCTCCCGGCTACGAGCCAATTATCTATAAAAACGATGAGTTTACTGTAAAACATCCCGGTCATACCGCTTGTCCGGTCCTCAGGGTAACCGCATTCGGCGCATTGGCGTATGCCCGGTTTTACGGGGAACGATTGCCCACGGAGATTGAATGGATTTATGCGTATCAGGGCGCAAGGGCAAGTTTGAATCCCGCGCCACGGGGATCGTGCGAGCAAAAACCGCTCCCAACACCGGTCATCCTGTTAACCCCCAACAGATTAGGCATCAGGGGCTTGAACCAGTGCATAAATGAATGGACTGCTTCTTCATCCATGAAAACCAATAAAAGCATGGTTTACTCCATAGCTGGAAATTCCTGGCAAAAAGAGAAAAATCCCGCCGGATATTCCATAATAAATCGCCAGCCCTGGGAATCTTTTGAAGAGGTCGGATTCAGATGCGTGATTGATGCAGCCGCAATTAATAATTGATGGCGTCGTAAAAAGTCCCATCTACTGCGTTGTAGCGGGTCGTGAAATGCTCGGAATACTATATGTATGCCTCCGCTTTCGCGGCACCACTACGCCTTGTATATGAAACTTTCTACTTAGCCATCTTTACCGGGTTGTCTGACTTTTTACGAGTGCATCAATAATTAAACGCCTGGTATGATATGCCCGTTATCAAGGCCGCCAGACAGGATACTTAAACGATGCTTACGGGCTTTCAGCAGACTATATGCCGGAGTTCCGGTTTCCGCATGATAAAACCTGACCGGTTCAGTATCCATGGTGTCCGGCGATTAAAATTATAAAACAGTATGCGTAAAAAAAACACACACAACCGCGCAGAATATGCGCGCCGGTTTCAACCCCCGGAGCTTATCCCCCGCCCGCCTTGTTTTCCGTCTTCTTGTTGTGCTGGCACTATAAATGCATATATTATTACCAAAGGTTCAACTAACAGTATCCACAGGAAAGGAGGTGAGCTTCATGAATAAAGCGATTATCACAGCCATCATTGTAATCTGTTTCGCGGTATTTGCAGGCAGCGCACTGGCGGGAGGCGGAGTTGACGCAATTAGTTCTTCCGACTTCTTCTACGGCGTGACCATCGACAATGGACAGGCTTTGCACGTTGACAGGACTGGAAACAGCGGTGCATCGATCATTGCCGCTGATTTATCAAACGCCGATTTTTTCTACGGCGTAACAACGGATAAAACAAGCGTTCTGAAAACAAATGTAAAGGGTAAAATTGATGCAAAAGATTGCGCAGCCCTCTCGCATGCCACCCTGTCACCGGAGATATTCTATGGATATCTGGATGCAACCGCAGAAAATTGTCTTATTGATAAACTCTGATAACAAACCCTGCGAACAAAGGCGGAATGGAAAGGAATGTTTTTCCATTCCGCCTTTTTATATTGCGACAACAATGATGACGGACTCGTAAAAAAACCGAAAAGTTCAAAATCCTCTCAATTCCAGTTGGGAAAAGCATTCTATCGACTGGCGAAAAGCCTTAATCAGGTGTCCACAAGGAGTATTTCATTATGAACAGACAGTCAAATACGCAAAAAGAACAGTTAAGGGATCCTGTCTGCAACATGGCGGTGTCGGCGGATTCCGAACATCATCACCGTCATGCGGGAACGGATTATTATTTTTGCGGGGGGCATTGCCTGAACAGATTCAAGGAAAACCCGGACCTGTATGTGGCCGCAAAACCAATGCCGTCATTGCCGGAAAAAAGTGCCCGGCCGGGCGTATATACCTGCCCCATGCATCCCGAAATCAGGCAGGACCATCCGGGTAGTTGCCCAAAATGCGGCATGGCCCTGGAAAGCGCGGGCATACCGGAAACCGTCGCAAAGACAGAGTATACCTGCCCCATGCATCCTGAAATAAGACAGGACCATCCGGGTAGCTGCTCTAAATGCGGCATGGCGCTTGAACCGGTTATGGTGAGTGTCGAGGAAAAGGATGAAGAACTCATCAACATGACACGCCGTTTCCGGGTCAGCGCGATCCTTGCCTTGCCCCTTTTCATTCTGGCCATGACGGCCGACCTTGCGCCGTCATGGCTGCCGGCCGGCCTTTCCATGCAAATGATCCAGTGGATCGAGTTCGTACTGGCAACCCCCGTGGTGCTGTGGGGCGGCTGGCCGTTTTTTGTAAGAGGATGGCAGTCCATCCGGACCTGGAATCTCAACATGTTTACCCTGATTTCACTGGGGGTCTCGGTGGCCTGGGTATACAGTATGGTCGCTCTTCTTTTCCCACAGGTTTTTCCGGCCATTATGCAGATGGAAGGGGGCCTGGTTGATGTTTACTTTGAAGCGGCTGCCGTGATTACGGCGCTGGTGTTGCTGGGACAGGTGCTTGAACTGCGTGCCCGTTCACGAACCAACGCGGCCATCCAGATGCTGCTCGGACTGTCGCCGAATACGGCCCGCATCGTGCGGAATGATGGGACGGAAGAGGATATTTCGCTGGAACAGGTGCAACCCGGTGATACCCTTCGAGTTCGACCCGGTGAAAAAATACCCGTGGACGGCATTGTCATCGATGGGGAGAGTAACGTGGATGAATCCATGGTCACCGGTGAACCTCTCTCTGTAACAAAGAAAGAAAATGAAAAACTGATCGGCGCCACGGTCAACGGAACCGGCAGCTTATTGATGCGGGCGGAAAAGGTCGGGGCCGACACGTTGCTTGCCAGGATCGTTAACATGGTGGCCGAGGCGCAACGCTCACGGGCGCCGATTCAAAAATTGGCCGATATGGTGGCCGGCTACTTTGTTCCCGCAGTGGTGGGTTTGGCGGTTCTCGCATTTATTGTCTGGTGGCTCTGGGGTCCCGAACCCCGCCTGGCCCATGCGGTCATCAATGCCGTTGCGGTGCTCATCATCGCATGCCCGTGCGCCCTGGGACTTGCCACACCCATTTCCATCATGGTCGGCACCGGGCGCGGCGCCACTGCCGGTGTTTTAATCAAGAACGCGGAAGCGCTGGAGATCATGGAAAAGGTCGATACCCTGGTGGTGGACAAGACCGGCACACTGACCGAAGGCAAACCGAAACTGGTTGCAGTAGAGGTGGAAAATAGTTTTACCGAAGAAGAAGTATTACGCCTGACCGCAAGCCTTGAGCGCGCCAGCGAGCATCCCCTGGCGGAAGCCATTGTACGCGGAGCCGAAGACAAGGGAATTACGCCGGTCAAGCCGGATGCTTTTCAATCCGTTACAGGCAAGGGTGTCACGGGCACAGTCGACGGTCATAAGGTGGCGGTGGGCAACCTTAAGCTGTTTGAAAGCCTGGGTATAAACTCCGCAGACCTTCCGGATAAGGCCGACAGAGAGCGTGCCGAAGGTAAAACCGTCATGCTGGTCGGGATCGACGGCAAGGCCGCCGGACTTATCGGTGTTGCTGATCCCATAAAAGAGTCAACACCGGCAGCCATCCGTGATTTGCACGCCGAGGGCATTCAGGTCATAATGCTTACAGGTGACAGCCGGGCCACAGCGAAAGCAGTTGCCGGCAAACTGGGAATCGATGATGTCCGGGCGGAGGTATTGCCCGAACAAAAGGCCTTGGTCGTTAAAGATCTTCAGGCAAAAGGGCACATTGTTGCCATGGCCGGAGACGGCATCAACGATGCTCCCGCGCTGGCCCAGGCACAGGTCGGCATCGCCATGGGCACGGGGACAGATGTGGCAATGGAAAGTGCCGGCGTCACCCTGGTAAAGGGCGACTTGAGCGGAATCGTACGGGCCCGCCGCCTGAGCCGGGCCGTCATGCGAAATATCAGGCAGAACCTGTTTTTTGCATTTATCTACAACTCGGCGGGTGTTCCCATTGCCGCAGGGATTCTATACCCATTTTTCGGAATACTGCTGTCGCCGATCATAGCAGCGGCCGCAATGAGCTTCAGCTCTGTTTCCGTGATCACAAACGCGCTCAGACTAAAAGGGGTGAAATTGTGAAATGCGAATATGGAGGACTCAGCCTTGACGATTCGCCAAGGTGTGCTTTAAAATGAAAACTACTGAAATAAAAATTTCATATGCCGGGACCCTAAATCCCGGCTAATCTTTTTATGGCGCAGAGAAAGATCGCAGATGAACAGTTCAAACACAAATCTGATTACCATTGTAACGATCCTCGGCGTTAAATGAATCATACTCGAATCTATCGCCAGGGGGGGGGGCATGGGTGAGGTTTACCGGGCGCATCAGGTTAATCTGAACCGGGACGTGGCGATTAAGATCATCTCCAGACAATGGGTCCATAAAACCTTTCAACACCCGCCCATAGATGACTTTCTCCTTTCCGGCCAATCGTTGCCCTCCCCGCTGTTTGATTCATGTTCGTCATCAACGCCACGGAAATAGATCCTGAGTGTCGTATCAGATTCCGGGGCCATTCGGTCGAGGATCAGGCCTTTTATTCCGGCAAATGATTTTTCAAGCGTCCAGGCCAGGTCGAACGCGGAGCATCGGCATTGGATTTCATAGGCCATGCAGGTTCGGGCGTCTTCACACAGGGCCGTATCAATGGCGACCAATTCAACGCCCGCAGCGGTGCGTAGCGCGGCTTCCACGGTCGCCATGCGATTTTTCGGCACATGATAAAACCACACCCGCACACTGTTTCCCGATGACGGCGCGCCTGCTGTTTTAAGGGATGCACCGGAGTTCACGCCGGGCGACGCGCCCGTGAAAACGCCGCCGCTCAGGTACGCCCTGGCGGTAAAGCCAGAAATATACGTTCCGGCGGTCTCATCGGGCACAAACGCACCGTTTTTATCGGACAGCGGACTTACGCGCCATATGGCGCGGAGGGCGATGCCGGTTTTACGGCCGGATGGATGCGGAAAAACATCCGCCATGAGAAGGACGGTGCCGGCAAGAAATTTCGGGTCTTCAATCGAAAAAGTCGAAAAATTCTTCTTGTAAAAATCTATCTGTTTAAATGCCGGGCCGAAATCCGCCTGGCTGATAACGCAGGTAAATCCGCGATCTGCGACAATGGCCTGCTGAAGGCCGCTGCCAATGGCGGCGACGGTCCGGGGGGCGACGCCGCCGATGGGATTGAGATACAGCAGAACCTTTATTTCCTCATCTCCCACATGGCGGTTCCCGGCGGTTATCCCCGTCCGGTAGGCATCCGTAAGCTCGGATGCCAGGCTGAAACAAAGTCGGTCAACGGACGCATAGGGGTTTTCCTCCATCCCTATGGGGAAGGGATTGGCCTGGGCCGGGGTCTCGTACAATATCCGTGCGACCCGGCCGGGACGGAAGTCAAGGGTCGTTCCGGCCGACAGACCGTTGATTATCCGGCCGTCGGCGCGATACCCGGCGATACTTATCCTCAGCTCCTCAAGAATGCTGTCTGCGGAAACGTTGACTCTGTAGAGCAATAGATTTTTAATTATGGATGGATCGTATCCACCGTGGACCCCGGCGCTCAATGGCCGGCCTTCCCTGTATTCGAACCAGTTCTCGCGTGAAAGCCGGATTACTTCATGATTTTTCGACAAACGGCGGGATAGCCGTTCCATGATCACTTCCTCCAGCCGGGTATAGACACCGCCGGATTTCAGCGCTCCCGGGAAAACCGCAACCGGCGATAATGCGACCGCAGAAAGCTTTTCCTTTCCGATAATGGTGTCGATGGTCCTGCCGATGGCATTGTCAAATTTGTTTTTAAGACCCTGGTCGATTATCGGTTCAGGCCCGGCCTTGTGACAGCCGGCCAGAAAAAGTGACAGCACGAGGACGGGAATCCACCAGCAAAAATGTTTTGTTTTCATGATCGTACCTCTTTTATTATTAAATGATTAATCTTTATCATTATACGGTCTTCCGTAAAATTTTCGCCCACTTGAGGACTTTTGTTGAATACGCTCGCTTATCAACGACCACTTTCCGGCCGCCGGCATAGATGATAACCGTGTCCGAGCGTTTTGCGCCATGAACCGGGCCGGCATAGTAATATTCCAGCGGTTTCTTCCAGGATGAAAGAACCCGCCGCATTTCGGCCTCGATCCGTCGGTCCGAAACGGCCCTGGCATACATCCGGTCCAGATACCAGGTCCCGGCCATGATGGAGGAACGCGGATTCACGGGGGATGCGCTTATGATGATTCCCTTGGCACCAAGTGATTTCCGGGCCGCCTTAAACGTGGATGAGATGGTCTGCATCAGGCCGGCCGCCGAGCTTGTCGACGCTCTGGCATCCGGATCGCCGCCTGATTCCACCATAATCAGCGCGGAAATAATCGCCTCCGGCACATTAAACAAATTGGAAGCATCTTTGATGAGCGCTGCAAATGGAGCCAGGGTCCCATTAATTTTTCCGGCAACCCTTTTCCGGGCATTTTTATCGGTCTGGGCCGCAGCCTCGTCTTTTTCGTTAAACGGGAGATAAATCGCCCGAAGCCTGGCCCACGGGTCTTTTTTGTTCTTTTCCCCGGCAACCGGCCCGGTGGTCCCGGGCTTTGCGTGAAATGCGTCCCGAAGCATCCGCCACGGGTCATCATCGGCCATTGCCGCCGAATGCGAGGCAATCAACAGCGCCCAGGCCAGCAGCAGCGCGACCCGGCAGCCCGGCCCGGCCCGGCTATTCATGGACCCGCTCGGCAAAGGCCACACTGATCCCCTGTTGGTTCAGGGCCTCAAAGGCCGAAAGATACTCGCTCAAAAGAACCCGCCCGCTGCTGTTTGCCTCGATATACAACACCCTTTTATTTTCACCGTTTTTGCCGGTCGTTTTCTCCACGCGCCCGTCGGTTGTCAGACGTCCGATATCCGTGACGGGGCTGTAAAGGACATTACCGAACATCAGATATACGGCGCCGTCTTTTTGGACCAGCCGTCCGATATTTTCAACGGATACCGAGATCAGGGTTGAACCGGACGCGGCCTTTCTTGTTTCAGGCGATTGTTGACCGCTCATGGACCTGGTGACCTCGGACGCGGACATCAGCAGCATGAAACAAAAGACCATGATCATCAGGAAAAGATAAGCAAACAGATCCTTCCCGGGGTCGGCGGCGCCTTGCGTCACGAAACCGCTTCGTTGTTTTCTTCTTGACATGTATCACCCTTTTCAAGCACTTCAACGATCCTCAGGCCGATCATGGTTTCAAGGCGTTTTGCCCGGGTCATTAAAAAACGTGAATACAGGAGTGTAACCGCAAACCCGCCGATGGCCGCAGCGCCCAGGGATGTATAAAGGGCGGTGGAAAGCCCCAGGTTCCATGAATCGATAAATACCCGGGACGCGGCCCTGCCCTTTGCAAGACCCTGAAACATCTCATTAAAAGCGCCGATAGACCCAAAAATAGTCCCGGCGAAACCAACAAGCACCAGCGTGTTGATATAACCGTTTATCGCGGTAAAATGAACTGATATGCGGCAGTCGACTTCAGACCATATCGCGTCTATGACGGCCTCGACCGCAGGCGATCCGCCCTTCGCCGTCCGCAGCCTGTCGAAGAAGGGCGAAAGAAAAGCCAGCGCGGGGTCCCGGCCGACGGGCATTCTTGTCTGCTCCTCTCCGGCCTGAACATGTCGCAAAAAATCATATAGAACGGTTAAACGTCTGAGTATCATATAAATATAAACAAGGAAAAGACCGCCGAAAAACATGCCGAAATTTTGTAAAAACCATTTGAGAAACCCCATCCGGACCCCCTACCTGAGAATGCCCGCAGCAATCAGCGCCGCCACGTCCCCGTTTCCCGCAAAACAGGACGGATCAATGCGGACTGTCCGGCCTCCGGGCAGGTCTCCGGGCAGGTCCACCCGGATCGGCACGAAAACGGCGAAACCGCCGCCGCCCTTTCTTTTAACGGCATAGGCCCGGCCGAGCAGGTCCATGGAAGCCGGGTCCGTTTCCGCAGGGATCAATCCACCCTGGATTGCGCAATCAATGGCCTGCCATGCCCGGCCGTAAATGGCGTTGCGGATAAAGTCATAGGTGTAATACCAGACCTCGACCCGCATTGACGGAACCAGGCCCGCCCGCGCCAGGGCATCCGGCCATTTCTCAAACGGGTCGCTCACCAGAAACCGGGTGCTGGAATATGATTCAAGCGCGCCTTCGGCCACCCGCGACCCGTCGGAAAGATCCACATAGGGCTTTCCATTGAGCGTTGCCACGGCTTTCATCTGCAACAGCGGATATACTTCCCTCAGGTTTTCGATGCGTAGCGAAAGCGCGCCCCTATTGTTGCCGCCAGCCTCCCGCCATTGCCTGTAAATCGATTCATACGCCTTGCCTTCAAGTGTCAGTGAAACCCCTTCATCCGTTTTTTCCTTCTCGGACAGGACCGTTCCGGGCGGGGCTGCCGGGGCCGTCGTGATATTGGCGGGCTTTTTTGCGGACGCCGGGCGGGATCTGTTTTTTCCCTTATCCATTTTTCCCTTATCCAATGATTCGCCGGTCCGGGGCACGGCTTGTTCACCGGATTCCCGCTTTGCCGGCTTATTTTCCACGGGTGGACCGGATCTTTCCTGCCGGAGTTCGGGAGCCGCAGGTTTCGCCTCCACGGGTTTTGCAGGTTTCTCTTGAGGCCGGGCCGCCTCGGGCGCGGTTTTCACAGGCTGTGCGTTAAACATGTGCGTCACCGCCACCATGACCCTGTCCACGGGCCTGGCGAACCGGTAGGCAAGTGAAAAACAGACAATAAGCCCCACAAACAAAAGAAAGGCAATCCGTCCCGATTTCAGGCGTCCGTCCGCATGAGTCAGGAATCGACGCATGGCTACAGGGCTCCGGTTATGGCCGTATCGATCAATGGATCATCCGGATTTTTCGGCGCCGGCGTCCATTGCTTCACCTGGAGCGAAATACGACGTTCAATATCCGGCCATCCCTTTTTGAGCCGGTCGACGCGGGATGAAAATTTTCGATAAGCCTCGCTTTCCAAAAGATATGTCCGGATGCGGTTCCGGTTTTCCTCGTTGGCCGTAAAACCGCTCAGGTCGTTGTTCGCCATTATCTCACAGGCATCGAGTGATATGCCGATGAGATCGACATAGGTATCGATCTCCTCTTTTACATTTTTCTTTATTTCTTCATATTTTTTATCAGCGTAATCGGCCTGTTCGGCCTTGTCGCCCTTTGGCGCGTCCGGCAGGTCCATAAAGATTTCCTTGTCCCTTGCAAAGAGCAGGTCGGTTTTGTATTCACCGTAGTTGGCGAGTTTCGCTCCGTACAGGATTATTTTCTTGAAGTTGGCGAAGTAATCGGCAAAATCAATTTTCCGCTGATAGCCATTGATGGACCGCTCGGTGAACACCTCCCGGATTTGTTTTCCCATGTCGGCGGTTTCGGCATCAAGCCCTGCGGCGGTCTTGTTTGCGTATTGTTCAAACAGTGATCCGGCGGAAACCGGGGACGCGGGGAACGCCATCAGTAAGCCGGAAATAACGATTCCAGTGAGGTATCGTCTCAATTGAATCATTTAAATGCCTCCCTATTCCCGGTTCCAGCTCATGCGCTGCCGGTTCAGATACTCCATTTCGTCTTCCACGCTGAGGGCCTTTCCCGTAAGGGAGCCGTCGTCCACAACCTGAATGTCTCCGAGACCGGCCAGAACATCGCCGACCATGTCGTCGAGGACGCTGTTTAACTTGGCCGTGGAATCCTCAACGATCTCAAGTGTTTCATTGAGCTTTGTCATGTTATCAAATCCCATGTCGGCCATGGCGTCCGGCATGCCGGTTACCCCGGCCTCGGCCACGGGCACGATCTTGGAGAAAAGGGTATACAATTCCGTCATGACCTTGCGGAACCTTTCGGGAACGTCACCGCCGTCCCGGCGGATTTTATCCCGGATCACGCCGGTCATTTTCTGATTCATTTCAGCTACCTTGATCCTTGATTCATAAATCCTGCGCCGCTGTTCCGTCAGTTGCAGGCGCTTCTTGAGACGCATGTATTTTTTTTTAAGACGGTTTTTTTCCATGGGATCAGCCGCCGACCGGTAACTTTCAAGAGCCTTTTGAGCGCTTGCGGCCGCTATGACAAAGGCTTTTTTCTCCTGTGTGATGTAGCGGTTCAATGCCAGTTCATAATTGCTGTTCAAGGATCGCGTAGCCTGGGTGTCCACCAGTGAATCCGCAACGGACCGGTCAAATGAATCGAGCGACAACAAAAGGTTGTCGATATTTTTGTCACATACTTTTTTAAGGGTGCCGACTTCAAGCAGAATCCTGGCATTGAGATTCGCCCGCCTTGCGAGGCCGTCCGGATCATCCTTTGACAGCAGGCCGGCCTGCTCGAGCTGGTTTCTGGTATCGATGAGTTTCTGAAGCTCGCCCGTGGCCCGCGCAAACTCGGTGAACATTTCTTTTGATGTGGACTGGAGCAGCTTCCCGCTTTGTTCAACCTTTGCCCTGGCCTGC
The DNA here is from genome assembly GCA_013151835.1 of Deltaproteobacteria bacterium. Classification (GTDB taxonomy): domain Bacteria; phylum Desulfobacterota; class Desulfobacteria; order Desulfobacterales; family Desulfosalsimonadaceae; genus JAADHK01. The sequence continues at coordinate 20,644 of JAADHK010000058.1, read as the reverse complement.
TTCGCGATTACAACGGCCCGGTCCGCGCTGCCGTAGTCATCGGCGGTCGAGGCGTATGAGGACGTCCCGGCCGGCATAAGCAGCGCCAGCAACACTATCCGGACTATTATCGGCGCCCTGAATGAATCGTTCATGCTCGCCTCCTGTTATATCTAATGAAATAATCTGTTAAAGAGATCCTGATCCAGCCGCAGGCAAATCTGTTCGGCGTTTTTCAGGTTTGGATCGGATTTGCTCGCAGCCTCCCGGATAACAAAACGGGAGTAGGCGGACAAAAGCCTCCGGTCCTCGGGTCGATAGGCTTTGCCGGTTACTATCATTTCCGAAAAATAGCGATAAACCGCCTTGTGAAACCAAGCAATTGTCCCGACCGTATTGAATCGCCGGATCGCTCGGACCAGATGCCGCATGGGGATCGCTCGGTTACGGTCAAGCAATTGCTTGACAAGCGGGGTCCAGCACTCGTCTATCCTGTTTTCCAGGACGGCTCCATCAAGGACTTTCGAGATTTCCTCATCCCCAAGGGCCGCCGGCTCCCCCCTCAGAACCTGGGCACAGGTGGGCGGGGCAGGTTTTTTTAAGGCCGCGCAGCCGGTGAAAAAAAACAGGGCAATCATAATGCAGGTGAAAACCCATCTGAAATTACCTTTCATGATAATTCGTCTCCAGGAAATTATTAGTGCGCATCTTGTCCATGTGAATCTGCTCTTACATGGCAAATTTCAATTCTGCAACAATGCCACGTGGTTTTGCCAGGAAAGATTCATGGCAACCGGCATGGCTCCGGCCATGCTGAAAAAAACAGCCCCGCACATCGAGACCCCCAAAAGGCCGGCCAACTCCATGATATCCACCGGAAAGGCGCCGTCCGTAAACCATTTAACGCTCAGGCTGAAACCCGCGCCTATCAGAGCGCCGGCAGCCCCGACAATTGTCGAGCGGCTGATCAGAAGCCCTATGATGGTTGTCGACGATCCGCCGAGGGCGGCCACTGTCGCAAGTTCGACACCTCTTTCCCGGGTATCCAGGTAAGTCCAGATCATCATCGCCAGAGACAGGATTGCGCCCAGCGACAGATATATCGCATACCGATGGCTCGAAAGGGTTTGCGTGATCCGGTTTTCAGCAATATCTCCCCGGTCTATGCTGATTGTGCGCAGAGTGTCTCCCCGCGCCGCCAGTTTTTTGCGGATCGGGTCCATATCCGTGTCGTTTTTCGGGAAAATCCGGATTTCATTAACCGCGTCTTTCAAACCCGAAAGTCGACGCAAAACAGAAATGTTCATGAATACCGCCATGTCCGTCGCGTCTCCGGCCGAGGACAAAACCGCGTTAACGGACAAGGCGGACCCCGCTATCCGGACGACATCGCCCGTCCGCAATCCCAACCTGTCCGCAAGTAACTTCCCGATAGCCACCTGATTTTTTCCCAGATCCTGCAATTGATCGTAGGGTGTGACCACGCTTGTCGGGTCGATACCGATAACGGGTCGCTCTTTTCCCGAAACCGGCATCCGGCCTGAAACCGGCATCCGGATGGACAGACGCGAATCCACAGCCCGGACATACGTGGACAACTCATCAACCAGAGGCGAAACAAAGGAGCTCGCGTCAAAATATACGGAACCCAGGTCAAAACGTCTCAGGTCGGTCATTGATCTGCCCGGGGGAACGACGATAATGGGCGGGCCCATCAGATCTATATCCCCGCGGATTCGACTTTCCCTGCTCATCAGAGACCATTCCACAAAGATGAACATGGAAACGATCAGGCCGCACATGGCAAGACCGATCATAAGCGAAATTCTCCGCCCGTACAATTCTTTTCCGGTCAGCCATAAGGCGGCTTTCACAATACCATCTCCTCTTCAATCATCCGGTCCCCGCTGATAAGTCCATTTTCAATAACAATATGGCGGGAACCGACTTTTGATAACTCGGGATCATGGGTCACCATTACAATGGCATGCCCCTGTTGATTGATATCGCGAAAAATGCGCATTGTTTCCAGGGTCAGTTCAGGATCCATGTTACCGGTAGGCTCATCGGCCAGAAGGATATCCGGCGCGTTGACGAGGCTTCGACAAATAGCCACCCGCTGCCGTTCACCCACGCTCAATTCCATGGGCCGGTGAAAAAGTCGCTCGTCGAGTCCGAGCCGCCCGAGCAGCATCTCAGCGCGTTTAAAGGCGTCTTTTCTGGAAATACCCGCCAGCAAGGCCGGAAATGCCACATTCTCCAAGCTGTTAAGATATGAAATCAGGTTAAAGGTCTGAAAGACGAAACCCATCCGTTTGTTCCGCATGACGGACCGTTTTGACGGGGAAACGGCATACATATCCATGTGATCATAGGTCACATTGCCCGTTGTCGGGGGCTGCATTCCGCCCATGGTGAAGAGCAGGGAGCTTTTGCCGCTTCCGGACGGGCCGTTTATAACAATAAATTCTCCCGGATCGATCCGCAGGCTGACATTATCGATGGCGACAACGGGATTGCCGTTGCGGCCCCTGAATACCTTTTTTACATCCGTTAATTGAAGCATCTTTTATTCTTTCGCAAAAATGTCCGACGGGTTGCGTCGTGAGGCGACCAGCGCGGGTATCAGCGCGGCCCCGGCCGAAAGCATCGTGGCAAATCCCAGAACCGTTTTAATATCAATGCCTGAAACGGGTAGTGACGCACCGATGAGCACAACCCCGATTTTCTTTATCAGGATAGGGCACAGCGCCCATCCCAGCGCCCCGCCCGCAAGCCCGATAAGCGCGGCCATGGTGACGAATATCATCACGATCATCCACGGACGCGCGCCCACGATCAGAAACAGGGCAATATCGATCAACTGGCGGCGGGTCAGGGAATAGATGGACAGGCCGACAATTAGTGAAATAAAAAGACAACCCACGATATTTACAAGTAATGAATATGATTTGACGGTCTCGATCATGGATTTCTGCGCCTTGATCATTCCCTTGACGGTCAGCGCCCTTGTGCCGGGCAGATTTTTTTCCACATCTGCGGCCAGTTTATCGATATCGAGACTGCACCAGCACCCCGCAATCCGCATGGAACTGATGTCGTCCGGCCGGCCCAGTATCCGCCGGGCCATGTCAAGATTAATAAAAATTCCGGTATCAATACCTTCCGGCGCCCGGTCCAGAACCCGGTCCACCATAAACGTCCCGGTTTTTCCGGCGCCGGTGACCGTTATGGCATCACCCTGCCGCACCCCCATCTGTTTCGCGGCCGCCTGTCCGACCAGCGCATGATCATCCGGCAGATCCAGTCCATTGCCATTGCTTTGAACCATGCCGCCGCCGATGATGCTCATTGTCGTTCCATTGACCTTCCCTTTGCCGTAAATACGCGGGTAGACGACGCGGATATGACTTGCGACCGGAGAATCAAAGAGTTTTCCGGCGTAAGACGCCGGCATGCCCGCGTAGTCGGCGCGCATCTCAAAAAATTTGCCCAAATCGGTCCGGTCGGAGACGATCAGCATATTCCCGCCGATGTTGTGGGCGAAATCATGAACACGGTCTTCCGAGTAACCGGACAGTGAAGCCTGGGCCGCCATGGCGGCAATGAGCGCTGCGACGACCACGGTGATCAGGAGAAACTCCAATGCGCGAGTTTTCAATATTTTAAAAAAGACAAAAACCATGGTGCTCCGGTAACCCGATAAAATTCAATTCAGGGTGATGTGAATGGACAATCCGGGAGTCGGACAAAATCACTTCAGGGCGGATATGGTCTTTACGATATCCAGATAGACATTATGCAGGCCGATAATGGAAAAACCGGCCGCACTGACATTCGCAACCGTATCCCGCGTGACCGAAGGGCCGATCATCTCCGCAATCGGATTCATGATCCGCAACATTTCCCGAAAAGGAAAATGTTTGCTTCCGGTATGTTCGAACATTAAAAGTTCGCCGCCCGGTTTCAGCACACGATAAAGCTCCTTCAACCCCTTTACCGGTTCGGGAACCGAACAAAAGGTGCAGGCGGTGAAGACCTGGTTAAAGGTCCCGGAAGGAAAACTTAAATTTCGCGCATCCATTTGCATGAGCCGGATGCTCCCATTATAATGTGCCGCTTTTGCGGCCGCCTTGGACAGCATACGGGGACTGATGTCAATGGCAGTGATCCTCCGATTTTCCGGAAACAGACGGATTTCCTCGCCGATGCCGATGGCCAGAAACAGAATATTTCCATCGCCCATCCGGGAAAACATTTCCTTTTTCCACGGCTCCCATCGCCGTTCAGCGGCACCGTTGCTCCATTTGTAAAAGCTCGAGATCCGGTCCCATTTTTTCTGCGTTACCGATGCGGCCATTTGACCTCCCCCTGTAAACTCTTGTTTTGCAACCATACCCATATGTATACCACCATGCCGAAAAATGCCCCACAGCCTATAATAACGGCGCTGTCCGCCCCGGAAGCCACAAGCATCCCGGCCGCCATGCCGCCCGCCATCCCGGAAAGCATTGACGGAATCATGACTTCAAAGGCGCCGAGCAGCGGCATCAGTACAAGCAACATCAGCACCTGAGCGGCCATGCCCCACATCATGCCGTAAAACATTGCCGCGATCATCGACCCGCTGGGCGTGACCGTGAGCGCCACGGCCGCCGCAGTGATGCTGCCGATAAATATGGGCGTAATAAAATCTCCGATTTTAAAAAACATGCGACATATCCTTTTTCCTCAATTGTGATTGATCCGGCAAGGCTAAGGAGAACCCGTTATTATGCCGCGAATCCTCCTTTTTCACGCCCCTGTCACGGATTGCGGTACCCGAAGAAATAATCCGGCGACAATGATTTTTCCGCATTGAATTTCACCTCGTCCTGTTCATCGCTTTTCACGCTGAAACGGTTGCCGGCATCAACATTTATATAACCGAAAAAATAGCCGGGGGTCATATCTTTGAAGATATCGGTTTTTCGATCTTCTTTCACGGTTGCTTTTTTACCGGCCGGCCGGATGGTTAAACTTTTATCCATGTTACTGGAAATGCCGTAAAAGAAATCGGCGTTTGAAAGGCCATTATCCAGAGCAGCGGCGGCAAGCGGTGCAGTCAGTCCGAAAATCAATGAAACGGTAACAACCATTATGATCTTTTTCATGGGGATCACCTCCTTTCATTTGTATTCGTCCGGTAGCAGGGACACCGAACAGCCGGACGGCTCGACAAATAAAAGGGCAAAAACCATGCCACAATTGTTCTACTACTCTTTATACATAATAAAGGCAAGTAAAAGGATGAGAACTGACACACTTGCGGGTGTGTTTCCGGCAAGTTAATTGCCTCATCCTTCATCGTTTAATGAGCAATCTATTCGCCCTCACCACGGCCTGCAGCGAAAATATTACGCACTGGAAATAATTTTCCGGAGTTTGCGCCGGGCGGATAAGCATAAACATCATGGCGCCGTTCCCGGGGATGGAAACAGTCCGGCAGCGGTTTGAAGCGACAATATCGCATCCATGGGATCGACCCGGCTGTCGCCGGTGCTGTCTCCAATAATGCAGCCGGCTATGGCTGGACTTGCGGCAATACCGGCAAGAACGCGAAGCGATTCAAGAACATCTTCGATCGTCACATCGCCGCTGCAATTCGCGTCGCCGGGAGTATAGATATTCAATCCCGCCGAGCCGCTCAGGCATCTCAGTTCTCCGTTTGCCGACGCCGCCACGAGTTCATCGACTCCGTCATCACCCATATCCGGGATTGCCACGATATTACCGATATCACCTACATTGAGAAACGGATAGTACCATAGCCCTGCGCCATCTCTCCCCGATTGGCAGAAAACGGCGCTGAGCGCGGTGCCGATGGCGATTTCCGGGATGCTGTCCCGGGTGAAATCCCGGACCGTGGCAATGTCGAGAATCTCTCCGCCGATTTCCTGCGTCCATATCGGTTTGCCGGTCCCGCCATCGATGAGATATAATCGATCATCCGCGCTGCCGGCGGCCGTATCCGATACACCGTCGCCGGTTATGTCCGGCAATGCCATAAGCGCGCGGACATCGCCGCCGGTCGTAAAAGACCACCGAAGCCGAGCATTTGTTGACGGGTTTCCACTCAGGCATATCACCCGGTTGTCGCCGGTACCGGCCAGGACCTCGGGATACCCGTCACCATCGGCGTCCGGCATCCAGGTCAGCGCCCACACGGTGGTCACGCCTGAATATTGCCACAGGAGTTTGCCGTCAAATCCATTCAGGCAGTATACAATACCATCGCCGCCTCCGGCCAGTATATCCGGCCGGCCGTCTCCGCTGACATCCGGACCGGCGATGACGACCCGGACTCCTCCGGACGTCGGGAAGGTCCAGAGATCGGCGCCGTCCTGACCCCGCAGGCAACGGATTTCGTTTGCGTCCGTTCCGGCGACCAGTTCCGGAATCCCGTCGCCATCAAGGTCCGCAATGGGACTGATGGCCCATATATCACCATTGAATCCGGTCCTGCGCCATAATTCGATCCCGACACCCGAAGGGCTGCCGCCGGAGATACACAAAATTTCATTGGCGGAAGTGCCGACCGCCACGTCTGCATAGCCGTCGGCATCGACATCTCCGATGTCCGCCACGGACCGGATTGTTCCCCCCGTGGGAGCACTCCACCATTCATTGCCATTCCTTGTTTCAATGCAAAAAATCCGGTCTCCCCCGGTTCCGGCGATAACATCCGGAAATCCGTCATCACTTAGATCGGCTATACGGCAAAGCGCCGTAATTGGATCGGCAAACTGCCGATTCCATATCTCCTGCCCGTATTCAAGACCGGATGCGATGTTCGCAAATGCCATGACGAATACAACGATCATGGCCGGTTCTTTCCATCCGATTCCGCAACCCTTCATCCCCGCGATCCTTTTTCCCATGTTGACGCCGCCCTGTTTCCCGTTACGGACTCGCCCGATTTATTTCCCGTTTTCAGATAAGAATGGACTCTTCCTGCAACTCGCCGCGACAGGCGGCCTCCGATTCAACGTTCGAGACTAGCTGCAAAATATCCAGTATCCGCCCGGAAGCCTTTCCGTCGCCATACGGGCTGCCCCCCCCGGACATGGCCCCGTAGGTGGATGGATCGTGAAGCAACAGGTGGATATGGGTAAGTAATTGCTTCGTATCGTGTCCCACGAGCTTGACAAGCCCCTCATCAACAGCCTCGGGCCGCTCGGTTTTCTCCCGTGTAACCAGGACCGGCTTGCCCAGGGCCGGGGCTTCTTCCTGTATTCCGCCGGAATCGGTGACGATCAGGTAAGAACGTTTCATCAGCCAGCAAAACTCCGGATAGGACAGGGGCGGCAAAAGAAAAAAATTCTTAATATCGCCCAGGAGGGCTTCCACATGGTTGCGGACATTGGGATTGGGATGCACGGGATATACGTAGGCGACTTCCGGATTCTGCAATGCCGAAATCCGCAGGGCCTTCCATATCTGATCAAACGGCCTGCCGATATTCTCCCGGCGGTGGCCGGTTATCAGAACGATCCTGGGATATCCCAAAAATACGCTTTCGTACATCCGCATCAGGTCGGGCGCTTTATGCTGGGCCGCAAGCGTCTGCTTTAATGCGTCAATGACCGTATTGCCGGTGACAAAAATCGCATCATCGTCAAAACCTTCCTCGATCAGATTTCGGCGAGCGCGCTCCGTCGGCGCGAAATGGTAATCGGTCAACACCGACGTCAAGCGCCGGTTGAGTTCCTCGGGAAAGGGCATCCGTTTGTCGCCGGTGCGCAGTCCGGCTTCCACATGCGCCACTTTTTTGCCGGCGTAAAATCCGCTCAAGCCCGCCGCGAGACAGGTGTTGGTGTCCCCCTGCACGACCAGTATATCCGGATCATAATCGTCAATGACCCGCTCCATCTTCCGGATGACATCCGATGTGACATGATACAGGGACTGCCGGGGATGCATAACATCCAGATCCCTGTCCGGCTGGATGCCGAATGTGGTCAATACGTCGTCTAACATCTCCCGGTGCTGGGCCGTGGAGACCACCGTGACATCGAAAACCGGTTTACGATTCCGCGCCTCGAGGATTACCGGAGCCAGCTTGATCGCCTCGGGCCGGGTTCCCATCACAAACATCAGTCTGATCGAAGACATGTCGATACCTCCTTTGTTCTTTGTTTTACCATCCCTGCCAGAAAGCAATGGTGAATTCAAAATCTGCGATTTCAGCTTTTGTATCGCCGAAGCCGCCCCTTGTATACCGCCCCATGAAATATTCCACGCTGATTTGCAGGTCCAGATTATCAAACGGCTTGACCCGGATGCCGGGGCCGATTTCCGCGAAATGATACCAGGGGTCGCCATTTGCATCGGTCCCGGCCTGCGTGGCGATATAGGCGTCAAACAGCACGGGACCCACCGGGACCAGCATCAGTCCTTCCTTGTAATCAAGGGTGGCCACGATATTATTTTCATTGCCGTAGTAAATCGCGTCCGCATAGACTTCGCGCCAGCCCGTAAACGGGAGATAATATTCAGGCCCCCGGACCTGCCAGCCCTCTTTTCCCCACCACTGCCAGAATGTCAGTCCGCCCTGCGCATTCAACTGGTGGCCGGCATAGGGATTCGGCTCGTCCGGCAACTCGCGGCCCAGATACGAATTAAGCAGATATTCCGCATAGACATAAAGGCCGTAGTATCTAAAGGGCTTGTACCGGAGACCGATTCCGTTTTCCCATCGATTATAGAAATAATTGCCGTCCACATCCAGGTTCAGGCGCGTCTTGGCGTAAGCGTCCAGATACTCGCCGTTGATCTTGAACAAATGGAGACCCTGTTTTACAAACAGGTCACCGATGATGTTATACCCCTGAGCCTGCTCCGAAACCGCATCCGAATAGACCTCACCCCACATCCGCCCGGCAAACAATCCCGCATCGGGTATCGTCGCATGCCCGGCATCCGACGTATCCTGACCGGCAATGGCCTGTTGCGGAATGGCTAAGGGGGATCCCGCCCCAACTATTATCAAACAAATAAGAACAAGCTTTTTTATGTCCATTAAAGATCAACTCGCTTTTTTCCCGCATCAAATTGGGCAGGCACAGGGGCCTGCCCCTACGATTTTCCCGCATTAAATCGGGCAGGTACAGGGGCCTGCCCCTACAATTTTTTACCCGCATCAACCGCGAACCGCCGCGTTTTTTCCCACTGGAACTTACCCCCGGACCGGAACTCCTGGAACAGGGCGCGAAAGACGAGGACAATCCAGCCCTGGCAATAGGTGAAATACATCAGCGCAATAATAAAAAAATTTTTAACCCCGGCCTCCCCTTCATAGGACGCGCACACCATCATTTCCGCGCAAAAGAGGGCGAATGCGCAGAACCATACGGCGAAGTACGGGCCCGGTGATAAAACCGAAATAATCCCGGCCGCCGACAGGATAAAAATGAAATGGGACGCCAGTATGGATCCCAAAAACAGGTAATAGAGCAGAAACAGGTAAATCAGTTCCATGGCCAGGCTGCGCTTGCGGAATCGCAGTGATGGGATCATGAATTTTTTAAGCACGTAAAAATTTCCCCGGACCCAGCGTGTTCGCTGCCGCAGCCACACGCCCCATGTTTCGGGTTCCTGTTCCCACGTCACCGCAAACGGGACAAATATGATTTCTTTGCCATGCTCGTAAATCCGAATGCTCAATTCCGTATCCTCCGTCAGGGCCTGCTCGTCCCAGCCTCCCAGCTCGGTCAGAATATCCTTGCGGATGACGAAGTTGGTTCCCGGAAGAATGCCGATTTTAGAGACAAGACAGCGACCCGCCTGGATCATGTACTGGAAAGACAGGGTCTCAAGATTTATAAACCGGGTGAGAAGATTCTTGTGCCGGTTTAGGGTTCTAAACAGGCCGAAGGCGGCGGCGGTTTTCGGTTGTTCGGAAAGGGTCCGGACCAAAAACTTCAAGGCCCCGGGGTCGGGGCGGTTATCTGCGTCATATATGGCCACAAGGTCATGACGGGTCACCTCAAGCCCCAGGTTCAGGGCGTGGGATTTGCCCCGTGCGGCTTTTTCCACCGGGACATCAAAGAGCCGCACACGCGGATCGGTCTTCGCGCACGCATCAACCAGCGTGCCCGTTTCGTCCATTGAACCGTCGTTTATCACGATAATCTCCAGCCGATCACCTGGATAATCGAGCGCGCACATGGCCTCCAGTGTCTTTTCGATCACCAGTGCCTCATTGTGTGCGGGGATCAGGATGGAAACGCCCGGCAGGTCGGCGTTGCCCGGAATTCCCGCCATTATTTTCGCCTTGCGGAGCATCCGCCGGTGATAGATGAATCCGGCAAATGCAAAAAAAAGCTGGTAAAAAATCATGGACCACAGCACCACAACGGATGACAGGAAAACAAATTCGATAACCGGACTGGAATATGCCTGAATCGGTATCATACTTACTTTTTCTCCTTTCGTAAAACGCCGATGAAAAACAGGCCGAGCATGGCGAATATGCTGATCGCAACGATTGTCCGGGAAACTCCCAGGCTGAACATGGACAGCATTGTCGACATCATCGAGCGCGTATGGATTTCAAGCTGATGGCGGCCCTTTGGAAGGGTTAATGTCCAGCCTGAATAGGCTTTCCGGGGCTCGCACGGCAGCGCGATATCATTTTCAACCACCTTAAGAGGTTTTTCGTTTAAAACCGCCACGGCATGACAAACGGCTGAATAATCTATCATTACACCTTGTTTTGTCGCAGTTGCCGAAAAAAGCTCCGCTGAAAAATCCCGCAGCCGGGCATTTGAATCAATCGATGCAAACTCCGGCCAGGGCCGCTTCATGGTCAACCGGTGGGAACCTTCCGGAATAATGGCGTACCTGCCGTTGATCGACACCGCCGGTTTGCCGTCGATCGAAATCAAGTCCTCGCTTCCGACGGGAAGGGAGATTTGGGAGGAAACCGGCGAACTCAGCAGCATTTGATCCCCGTCCCATGATTCCCTGACCGACCGGGCAAAAATAAAGGGGAGCATACTCTGGTCCACCTGGTAGATAGAACTTTCGGAATCGATGATAAAACGATGCCGTGCTTCGACCATCTCGCAAAGCCGCTCATACATGGCGGTGCCAGTGGGGTATGCGGTCGGCGCACCATCGATAAAAGACGTGTTGAAATGTTGGGGGGCGATAAAGAGCCGCGTCAGGTCATAGTCGTTGGAAGGCGGCTCCCATTGCGCTTCCGGCCCGGCGCTTCGCACAAGCAGCAGCCCGAAACGCGTCCTGAACCCGAGCATGTCGTCTTTATCCAATCCGCTGTTCTTCCGGGTTTCATCATTATTGATGATCATTTCCCATTGGGAATTACTCCCGGCGTTCAGCGAATTTAAACGCTCCAGAAGGTCCGAGGCCCATTTGCGGGCCTCCCGGCTGCGGAATTTTTCGAATTCGGCCAGCATATTCCGGCGGTCAGGCGCGCTCAGGACTTGCCATCGGCGTGGATCCACGCCGTATTCTTTCACAAACGCATCACAAATCGCCGGGGAGAAAGGCGTATACAATTCAGGTTCACGGATCCCGTCGCCGGATTCCCATCCCAGGCGGTTGATCAATACCCCGTCCCATTCATATCCGGTCAGCATCCGTTTCATTTCAGTCCATGCGGCATCGAAACAGTCCGGGTCGCCCAGGGCCATGGGCTTTCTCCACCCGTTTACGGCATCAATGCCCAGGGCGTTTTTTTCCCGCCATTGGGGATGTTCCAGCCAGAATTTTTCGTTGATCCAGGGCGGCTCAAACCAGGCGTACACGAGCATGCCGCCGGCATGGGCCAGGCGGATGAGCCGCTTATAATCATAGGTCCACTCGGGATAGACATGCCAGGCTGCGGCGTGGATGATCCGTATCCCGCTTCGCCGCCACTGGGCGACCAGTTCTTCAATGCTTATATTCTCGCGTTCCCCGGGATTAAAAAAAATTTCGCCGGCATTTTTCCGGATCATGGGATACATATTCATGGCACTGAACAAATGGGAGAGCAGGTATGGATAACAGCCGCCGCCATAGGGCCCGTTTCCCGGAGTATCGCCCCCGGTAAAAAGGTATTTGCCCTTTGCATAAGCCCCGGTAATCACCATGGGCATTTTTGAAACCCGGTCCGTGTAGACAAATGAGGCATCGGATGGGGCCTCAAAAAATCTGAAAGGATATGACGGGTTCGGACGGATATCGACTCCCGGATAAGAAACATCCTGTATCCGGGTCACCTCCGTCGGCTTACCGACCGGCTCGATCCCCAGTTCATCCGAAAGCGCGCCGAACCCGTCGGCCACAAGCGAAATATCGCCGCGCTTGAGCGCCCACAGGATATTGCTGACCTGGTCGTCGGTTAATGCCCGGGCAACCGACCGGGGGGCCACCACAAGGTTTACCCACGGGGGAATCCTGGTAAAATGATTAATGGCGATGCTTTCCACGTTGACGCCCGCAAGTCCGAGCAGGATTTCCCATTTTTTAGCCGACTTGTCATCGACGCTGTCCCCAGGCTCCGATTCGTCATTACGGAGTATCAGCGGCCGGGGAACCCGGCAGTGTTCACCGGCGGCATTTGTTATGATTACAGACTTCCCGTGTGCGGCAGACTCCGCAACCGGCGCGTCCGCACCCGTTTTTTCCAAAGGAAGCGCCTTGATTTGTCGGACATAAAGCTGGCCCGGGGACAAATCGGTTCCCACCGTTTCCGATCCGGTTTTCCCGCCCGTCATGAACGGGAATCGCCGCTCCGGTATTCCCGGAAAATCGAGTCTCGCATCCCGGGCTAACCCTTCCCCGGCCGGCGAAAGGGTCTGCCCGGGCACATTGGTTACGATGCTTTCCGGGCCGCGCACGGTTATAGAAAGGTCCCGGATGCTCGTAAATCGCCATCCATTGTTTTTCATTGTCCGGACGATGGTCTTCAATACCTTTACGTCAATAAAAGGATGAAAGAAAAAAGACGCCACGCCGTCCCGGACGACTTTCATGTTTGCCGCGAGATCCAGCATGGTCCTGGCATCCTGGTGGTTCAGCGGAACGTAGCCGAGATTTTCGGGCACGATGGTCTGGCCGAAACGATCGGATGTTATCAAATAGGGAAATAATTGATCCGTGCCCAGAACGTCCAGCGCCTGCCTGCGCTCCATGGCAATGGAAAAATAATCATTTATAATATTATAAAACGATTGTGAGGCGGCATAATGGGGCGTTTCCCACATCAGGGGATAAAGCCCGCAGCGGTGCAACTCGGCCAATCCCTTTTCAATTCTTTCCCGGATAGCGGCCTTTGTTTCGCCCCTGGGAGCAGAGCCCGCAACCGGGTCCCAGAACTCATAATCCGCCGTGCTTTCTCCGTATCTCTGGTGGGTGACCCCGTGCATGACGATCACTCCACCTTTTTTAACCATGTAAAGGAGCGCTTTCACAGTCTCCGGCCTTTCATGCAATGCCACCCGGATATTTTCCGCCGGGAAGACATAGATCGGAACCACGGCGACCTGAAAGGGCACACCTTCGGCATTCAGCATATCCGCAATCCGTTTAAGGGCTTTGGGGTTGCTTAAAGCGTGAACATCTTCAATACGGACCAGGGCGGGTTGTTTGGCCTTATGATCCTGCCCCAGGATATCATGAAGCAAATCGGCAAAAACGAGATAATTGCCGCCTTCAATAGTGTAGGCAGTGGGCAGGTCGGCGAAATACCAGAATCGGCGGTCGCACCTGACGGCATACGGAATCGCCGATTCGTCATGGCCGGCGGTTGTTGCGAGCACTTCGCACCGGCGGCGATTCAAGGGCCTGACGATATGGGTCCAGGGCGATTGTTTTGGCAGATCTATTGACTTGTAGGTAACATGATTGAATCTGTTTTCCACGGTGTCCACGTATTCAAGCCCCAGGCGTCTTGACACGGCTTTATCATTTAACAGCATTGAAATGCCGTCGCCAACCCAGCAGACCACCGGCGAACCGGCCAGTATATCGGCCTTAAGCGCCCGGGGTATGGCATCAGGGAGTTTCGTCCCGATGACAAAGACCACATCACGAGACCTTCCCATATCTTTCTTATAGGATTGCAGTGGCAGAATCGTCACTTTCGCGCTAAAATGCCGCAGGAGTTCGCCGGTCTGAATGGCATCCACGGGTGCGCTTCCGCCGCCCGTATACAATACCAGGCATCTGCGGGGCGATACCGTTTTACGAGTTGCGATAAGCTTCACAATCGGCCATGCGGATTCCCGGTCGATTTCGCGGGAACTGTAAATGTCGATGCCCGAAGCCCCGGCGCGCAGGGCCGCTTCCATTGCGGTTTGAAGGTCACGCGATTTCACATCGACACCGGGAAAATCAGTCAGTTCCACATGGGCGACAACCCGGATTCCCGTCTCGAGCTGGTCGATAAACCGGCGGCAGGCCTTTTGGGTCCATTCAGGGGTAAATACGCTTTTTACGGCCCGGCCCGTTCCTGAAGACACAGTTTGCCCCTCATGCCGGTAACGCAATTGCTGCCAGAGAAATTCAGGACACACAATATCCGGACGGGAGCCATTTTCCGCCGTCAGCAGCGCCGTGAGATCCAGCCCGGTCATGGCGCTTAATTCGCCAAAATCCAGGAGGTCGCCATTGGCGCCGGCAACCTGGACCGTCGTTAATACCGCTGTCTTGCCGAACCGGTGCACCCTGCGGATGCTGTTTTCAAGAATTTCCGTCAAGGCCGCGGCCCGTATATCGCTACGGCGTTTTGGGTCCGTTTTAAATTTTGCACGGCAGATCCTGCAATAACAAGCATCATCGGCGTTCCAACTGATGATCGGCTCTCCGAAATCAATGCCGTCTATGGCCGGATATGTTTTAAGGAAATCCGTGATAAACCCGTTCCACCATCTTCGCACTTCCGGGTTGCGAGCACAAAGGGGATATTGAAGACCCTCGGCCCGGTAATCCCCGCCATCCGCCTTTTTCGTTCGCCATTGCGGATTCGCCCGCCATGCCCCGGCATGATTCAATACCGGAAACCATGCGAAAACTCGGATACCTGATTTATGGCACACATCAAGCACCTGTTCGAGGAGCCCGTATCGTCCGAAATCCCCCTCCCGGTTCATCCTGTAACCGGTACGGTAAAAGGCCCCGTGTTTGGGATCGTATGCCCTGTAAAAAACGGTGTTGATACCGGCATCCTTCCATTTTTTCGCAAGATTTTCGGCAATGCCCGCAGGCCGCGCGTAGGGATTATAATAATAGGAGGGGTCGAACCGAACGGCAAAGACCCGTTCGTTTTCGGGCTTAAGAGATGTATAAGGTACGGTGTCGTTAAACAGCCGGTAAGCGAAATATCCGACAACGAGAACACTCATCAGGCCGATGACTATAAAAACCGAAATGGTCTTCCGCCTGCTCCTCGATTTAACAAGATCATTCATGGTATGGTTTATGGCTCCACTGGTTACGGACAATAAAACGCAATTGCGGTTGCGCCCCGATGATTTTCTTATTATGTAGCAATTGTCGTGCCAGCAGGTGGAGAATATCCATATTCAATAAATTGGCCGGACCTGGGGCGTATATTACCTGAACGATTTGTACGGGGGAACACATTGTGGCGGCAGGAAATTGCGCGCTCGATATTTTATGGTGCGTAAATAGTTAGCGGCCCTTTTGGAGGTACGAGACCCCTACATATTCATTCAAGTCCGGCATAAAACATTATCTCCCCGTTTTTATAAGTAAAAATATTTGATTTGTTCAATTCGGGAATATTGGCACATTCATTGCTTTTTTTGCAGATAAACACTTTTTTCCTGCGCCAAACAACGGATTTGAATTAACCGGCCCTTATGGGCCGGGTTGTTAAAAATAACGATCAGGGTTTTGTCATATGTCAACATTAATTAAAAGGAGATCAGAGATGAATAAAACACTTGTAATGACAATTCTTATTCTTTCCATGACGATGGGCTCAGGCTATGCGGGCATGGGCGCCAAGATGTCCGGCAACAACGGCATGAGCGGCCACCAGGGCATGGGGTCCCGGCAGGCGATCCACAATATGGGTGGCCAGCAGATGATGCATCAGCAGATGCAGCACGACATGTTTTCGATGATAAACCGCATGGGCGGCGTCATGGATCGCATGTCCCGTAACATGAGGTCGAATCAAATGGATGCTCAATCCATAACTGCAATGGGTAAAATGATGAATAAGATGTCCTCCCACATGGAATCCATGGCGGGCCACATGACCGGCGGCGAGGCGCTGACGCCCGGGCAGGCCGACCAGATCAATCAGGACATAACACGGATAGACGGCGAACTGGATGCCATTGAAAAAAGGACTTTGCCGAATGCGCAATAACAAGTATGGGATGCCGCGATTGATCAAGGCGATGCAAACACCAGAAACAATACCGTACAAAAATGACGGCCCCCTTTGCCTGACCGGAAAGGGGGCCTCATCCGGTCGGTTTGCCCTTGCCTGGATTTTCTTTTTAATCTGGCTGGGGTTGGCCCTTTTTTGCAAACCCGCCAATGCCGGCCGCGCCTATCTGGAAACGGAAACCGGTTTTCAATCGGGCGATTTCGGGACCACGATCGACTCCAGTCTCTTTTATGTGGGCACGCGCCTGGGTTTTCTGACTCCGGATATGGATATCAATGTCACCGTGCCGTATTTATATCAAACCTATAAAACCGGCAATGTCCGGGAAACCACATCGGGAATAGGAGACATCGTTCTTCGGGGCAGCGGCTATCTTGTATCCGAAACCGATGGCGGTTTTTCATTGACCGGGACCCTGGCCCTAAAACTGCCCACCGCCGATAAAAACAAGGGGCTCGGCACGGGAGAGGCGGATTACGGCGGCTTTCTTACGGCAAATCAGAATTTGTCCGATTTCACATTTTCCCTGATGTCGGGCCTCATTGTTGTCGGTGATACGAAAGAGGAAGACTTCGGCAACCTGTTCCTTTACGGTGTCGGCGTCTCAAGGCAGTTTGAACAATCCGAACTCTATCTTTCCCTTGAAGGAAGTCAAACCATGATAATGACCACCGACAATCCCCTTGTCCTGAACCTGGGATTTTTCCATTTGCTCGGGTATGACTATTCACTTAAGGGGAACCTGGCACTGGGCCTGTCGAACGGCGCGGCGGATTACGGCGGCGACGTCAGTCTTGTCCGTTTTTTTTAATTAACGCATCCGTCAAACTTTAGTTATTATAATAGATTCCCTGGCACGATTAATGCGTTAATTGTAATCAACAGACCGACAGATACATGAGGTCTCAACCTTCATTAAAAGGAGGTTCCACATGGATAAGCATTCTATCATAACAATCATTCTTATCTGTTAATTAACAACTTGACTTTTTGATATATAATCGGATATTATTTTGATGATTATAAACCGGCGTAAAAAACAATAACCAATCAGAAAAAGGAGAGATGAAAATGAGAATCGCAATAATTTTTACGAGTATCCTGGTGCTTCTTGGCGCAAATGCCGTTTTTGCCCAGGGAGAAAAGCCAGAAAAAATCACGGTGCAATCAGATAAAATTATGGCTGATTCAATGACTAAAGACAATATCGGAGCGATGGGCGATGTGATGATGAAAATGCAGAAAAAGTTAAGCAAAGGCCAGATGTCCCCCGCAGATACACAAAAAATGTGCGGGATGATGAGAAACATGGCGAAGATGATGCATGAAATGAAATCAGGTTGCAGTTGCGCAACCCTGAAGGAACATCGTACTGTAATGGAA
Organism: Deltaproteobacteria bacterium; assembly: GCA_013151835.1. Taxonomy (GTDB): domain Bacteria; phylum Desulfobacterota; class Desulfobacteria; order Desulfobacterales; family Desulfosalsimonadaceae; genus JAADHK01. The sequence goes on along the minus strand of JAADHK010000058.1, from coordinate 2,865 downwards.
ACCTATGAAAAAGATTTGGAAAAAATGGGGAGCGAGTTCTAAGTAAACAAGATAATCCTGAAAAGAACGACTCCCCACCTTCCTACGCGTCGGGGGAGCCGCCTTTGGCTCCCCCGTCATCCGCTTTTGCAAAATCGTCTTACCATCCCCTCTTCATGGATTTACACCGAATTTTTTCAGTTTCAACTGGAGGGTGCGGCGGCTTATGCCTAGGATTTCGGCGGTCTTTGTCCGGTTGCCGGCATTTTCCTGGAGGGTTTTTAATATCATCCGTTTTTCAGCCTCCCCCAGTGTCGGTCCGGCCGGGGCAAGGTATGCTTCTTCTTCGGTCTCACCGCCGACGCTCCTGACGGCATCGGGCAGCAGGTCCGGCGTGATCACTTCCCCCCGCGACAGGATGACCGCCCGTTCAATGGAATTCTCCAGTTCCCGGATATTTCCCGGCCATTCATAGCGCATGAGCATGTCCGCAGCCCTGGGCGCAAGGCTGTTTATGATCCTCCGATTTTTTTCGGCATAGATCTTTACAAAATGATCGGCCAGGGTGAGGATATCTTCCCGGCGCTCCCTCAGGGGCGGGACACTGACCGAGACGACGTTTAAGCGGTAATAAAGATCTTCCCGGAACCGGCCGGCCCTGATTTCATTTTCAAGCACCCGGTTTGTCGCCGCCATGACCCGGATATCGACCTTGACGGTCCCGGTGGCACCCAGGGGTTCGAATTCCTGTTCCTGGATGGCCCTCAATATCTTTGACTGAGTCATTATGGGCATTTCCGCGATTTCATCCAGGAATATCGTGCCGGTGTGGGCCTGCCGGAAACGGCCCGATTTCCTGCCGACGGCTCCGGTGAACGCCCCGCGTTCATGGCCGAACAATTCGCTTTCAAGCAGGGTCTCGGGGAGGGCCGCGCAATTTACCTTGATAAAGGGGCGGCCGACCCGGGGGCTGTTTTCATGGATGGCGTTTGCGACAAGCTCCTTGCCGGTTCCACTTTCCCCGAGAATCAGGACTGTCGCATCCGTTGGCGCAACAAGCGATATGGTTTCATAAAGCTTCTCCATGGCCGGGCTGCTTCCTATGATATTTGAAAAATCAAAGCGCTCGCCAAGCCGCTCCCTTAAGCGCAGGTTCTCTTCTTCAAGCCGGAAATGATCAAGGGCCTTTTTTACGAAAATCTTGAGTTCATCGATATCAAGCGGTTTGGTCAAATAATCGAAGGCCCCTGATTTCAAGGCATCCACTGCTGTTGCGACCTCCGCGTAAGCGGTCATGATAATAACGGGTATCTCCGGGCTGATCTCCTTTATCCTTTTTAATGCCGCAAGGCCGTCCATTCGGCTCATGCGGATATCCATGAGCACCAGTTCGTAAAAGCGGTTCTCCACGGCCTCGACGGCCGCCTGCCCGTCGGCCGCCTTTGTGATTTCATACCCTTCGGCACAAAGAACGGTCTCAAGCATCCGCCTGTGGGCCGTGTCATCATCGACAACCAGTATGCGGGGGATCATGTTTTGGTCTCCATTTTTTCCTATCACCCAATTCAGGATGTGGCCAATTGCGCGGGCAACTCAAGCGTAAACCGGCACCCGCCTGTTTTCCCGTAAACAGGGCTTTCCACCCGTATGGCCCCGTGATGCATTTCAACAAACTTATGGACAATGGCAAGTCCCAGCCCGGTTCCGTTTTCCCGGGTCGTGAAAAAGGGATCGAATATCTTTTCCATATGTTCCGGCGGTATTCCGGGGCCGTTATCCTCGACGATAAATCTCACCATTGAGCGACCCTGATCTGAAAACCGGTTTTGTTCAACAGAAACCCCCACATCAACCTCACCGCCCTGACCGGATGCAGAGAGTGCGTTTAACAGCAGGTTTAAAAGGGCGTGGGTCAGAAGATTTGAATCGAGCAGTACCGGCGTTGTGTCCCCGGAAGCATGTTCATGAATTAAAATACCTCGGGATGCGGCGTCGCCCTTGACAAGGTTTAAGGGGTGGGCCAACAGCTCCTGAGGGCTTACCGGCGATAGCGTCAGCTCCAGGGGGCGGGCGAAATTAAGCAGATCCGTGACCACGCGATTGATACGGTCGACTTCCCTTACCATGATATCGGCATATTCACGATCCTCGGGCCGATCCTTTAACTGCCGTGATAAGAACCGCGCAAAACCGCGTATGGAACTCAAGGGATTGCGTATCTCGTGGGCCACAGCCGCCGCAAGCTTGCCTAAGGCGGCAAACTTTTCCGCGCGTTGCACCTTCTGTTCGAGTTCCTTGATTTCCGTCAGATCCCGCAGCATCAGGACCGCGCCGCCGCACTCCTTGTTTTCGAGAATGGGCGTCACGGAAAGCGACAATATCCGTGCAAGGCCGTCTGCTTCCGGCAAGGTCACTTCCCGGTCGTAAACCGGCACGCAATCCGACAGCGTTTCGGAAATACCGCAGGCATCAAAATCAAGCACCCGGTCCAGGAGAATTTCCTTTGGATCCTCCGCCCTGATTCCCAGAAGTTCCAGTGCATGCCGGTTGCAGGAAAGGACCCGGCCTGTGGAATCGATGCTCAATAGACCGTTGGCCATGCTATCGACCACCAGGTCAGTGTAATCCCGGGTTTCCTTGAGCACACGGTTCATCCGTTGATAGCGCTGAATCACATAAATAAAGAAAATCGTGCCGCCACCGAGGACAATGAGAATCGAAGCCATGATAAAGGCATGCTGCATGTCCTCGTGCCTGGCTGCGGAAAAACCGGTCATCCTGAGGCCGATAACCATCTGGGCGTCCCTGTACGGGGAAAGCCCGCGGCGAATCCGGTCGGGCGCACGAACCGTCCCTGCCGCCTGCTCCGTGAACTTCCGAAAGCAC
>JAADHK010000018.1:9998-11421 GCA_013151835.1 Deltaproteobacteria bacterium | reverse complement strand
TATGTTTGTATAGCTCTTCGACAATTACAGGAATTTTGGTTCGGGCATTCTCAATATAATTATCATCTAAGGGCAGGGTTGAGACAAACCTTGCGTAATTAGCTAAGAAAAAGGGGGTTTTGTTTTCTACAGCTAGGAAATTTGGATCGTCATAAAATCCAGGGCTATCAGTAGGTATATTTAACTGATTGAAATAGTCTCGAATTTCACCATGATTTTTTGAGTAATGAACCATATCGCTGAACTCTTGCTCATTTATTATTGAAGGCTAACAAGTTATTCTAAAGTTTCCGGTGAACTCCAAGAGTTATAAACTGCCAATGGCGATCATTTTGTTGCAGTCCATGAAGCAATGGGTCACGACACCCATATTTCAATTTAACATCTTTAAAAAATTCATAAAGCGCTTGATCCGTATTCCGCGATTATTTATTTTTTCTTTCCGTATATCATGCCAATATAAAGATTATCCGGTAAAACGGGTGATTCCTCATGCCTGCCGTTCCTCTATCACAATATTACATTGAAAACAAAGAGAATTTACAAATAAATCCTGTAAGATTTATCTGATTTTTTTATAGGTGTTTGTCTTACATTCAGGCGCATCGGACGCGCCATGGCGGGTATGGACGGACATCTTGACGGTCCCATAAAGCGTCGATAACCGTCACGATCGCCATTCTGGAAAAAAATGAAATCCAGCATTTCCAATACATTTCGGACCCGGACCGTCGCCGGGGAGGAGAGCGGGACTTGTTACGCGTTCGTCAACCTTTATGAAACAAACATCCTCTTATATCTGCAATTCCAAGGTACATGCGAAACGCTTTGCCGAGGCAAGCCGACATGCTCATGCCCGGCAGATGAAACGGGCCAGGAAACGTACACGCACGTTAAGAACATACCTGGAACGGGAAAGGGTTTTTAAAATTGCAATGATAAATCAGGACGCACTTTCAGCGCATACGCATAATAATCAGAGGGCACATCGTTTTGTCACTCTTTTTAATATCTGCATGACAGCAGGTGCATTATCCGCAATAAAAATAGATAATACTTCAAGATCGTCTTCATCAATGTCAATTCCGCTTTTTTCCAATAACTCAGAAATGCAATTGGCGGCATCAATCACACGATCGTAAGCATCGGCTTCTTTTTTGGTAACATGAGGCATAAAACCCTGCTATTTACCTTTTTTTCCGCGCTGTTTCGGAGTTTCCTTTTTGTTGCTGATCGCTTCGGATGTCTCTTTAGATTTTGTAATTTTTTCATTTGAGGATGATGGGGACAATGGCCTTACCGTTTTTAGAATCCTGGAGACTTCAGGTCCGTTTTTAGCGAGAAATACAGAGATTTCATTTATGGATTTTTCATCCAGTTTACATTCGAGTTCACTCTTTTTAATAAATTCCGCGAGCTGCTC
>JAADHK010000018.1:0-9927 GCA_013151835.1 Deltaproteobacteria bacterium | reverse complement strand
CTTGTCCAGTTCCTTGCCATCCCTAACGACAAAAAATTTAGTGATAACAGCCATAATTAAAATTCCTCCTTTTCGACATTTGCGTCAGTACATTTTTCAATTGAATGCATTTAGATATTGGCCGAACGAAAACTAAAAACAGATACTATTTCGGATATTTAAACATTATTCAAGAAACGAAGATTTTCGAAAAGCTGTTAGCATTTAGCTGTTAGCTATTGGCTCAAAGAACTATCCATTTGATTTTAAAAGCTAATGGCTAAAAGCTAATGGCTAAAAAACTTCGATTTGAAAAATATCCTTAATCTACCGGAAATATGGCAGTTTCAGCTTTTCGTTCAGGCACTAGATAACCCAACAAAGCCAAGTAAACACTATGCAGACATATCAGATAACGACTTATTATCAAGTGATATTTAAACCGGCAAAGGCAAAGCCCGGGAAAATTACCATACCTGGAATTTCCCGGAAAGAATTCAACTTGACATCCTCCCGCTAAAATCCTACAATAAGTGTATCGATCAACAAAAAGGAGAATATCATGCAGACGACTATTTCGAGTAAATATCAAGTAGTCATTCCAAAACCGGTCAGAGAGCATCTTAACCTCAAGCCGAAACAAAAACTTACAGTCATAGAAAAAGACAAGATGCTTATCCTCATTCCCCACGCCTCTCTTGATGAGTTAAGAGGCATTGCCGCTGGTGCTCGAACCGATAATCATCGAGAAAAGAAGGGTCGTTTCACATGATTATTGTTGACTCTTGCGGCTGGCTGGAATGGTTTACTGACGGCAAGCTATCCAATAAATATAAAGAGCATCTTGCTGCCCCGGATAACATCCTGATGCCTGCGATCATTCTTTACGAGGTCTATAAGGTTCTTAAGAGAGAGGTTGGCGAAGAAAAGGCCCTGCTTGCTGCCGGGTATATGAAAAACTCTCAGGTAATCCCGCTTGATGCCACCCTTGCGCTCGCTGCTGCAGATATTGCCCTGTATGAAAACTTAGCCATGGCAGACGCCATTATCGTGGCTATATCACGAGCCTATAATTGCAAAATCATCTCTTCGGATGCGGATCTTAAAGATCAAGTCAACGTGGACTACATCCCGAAGAAATAGCATCACGGTATCCACGCTAACTTTTTAACTATCTTTTCTCAAGGCTGCCACATATTGAAAAAACTGATTTCGGGCAGACAGCAAATAAGACCCTTTTTTGCAAGGCATGAAAAAAAAGCCGAAAGTCCCGCAATCTCGTGCTTGCCGAGAGTGTAGCTAAGACGGCTGAAATAGAGATTTGCAGATTCATTTGTTATGCCTGTTTTATGCGCGGCAAGTCTTGCGATTTTTCTTATTTGATTTATGCCGGCAATGCGCGATCCATGGAGCAGGTTTACTGCCTCCGTGACCTCGGCCCAGTGTGCTGCAGCAAACGCACGACGCACGGCCCATATTGCAAAAACAAACGGAAGGTTTTTCATTTTTTTCCATTCTTCCCCAAGATCGTAGACATGGGGAAAAGATGCGTCCCAGGCTGGCGACAATGCGGCATTGCCTATGACAAGGGCTGCGGCAGCATCATCGGCAACATCTTCAGGTGAATCAATTGCAGCACTATGGAATCTAGCGGATATCCCTTTTTCAAATAATATCCATTTCACAAGGGCTGCGGCAGCCCCTGAATCGCGACTTAAAAGGATATGTCTTCCATCCAGTTCTTTTATGGGCATGCGACACGCCAGGCGCACACTCATCACCGGGCCGAAGCAGGAAATGGACAAATCGGGCAGGATCAGCCAGTTGCGGAAATTTTTTGCATATGCGGCCGTTGAAACCGGGCTGATATCGAGCCTGTTTTCCGCCATAAGCTGGTTTAAGGCGGACGGAACATCGGTTATTATTTCAATATCCATTGGTGGATTATTATCAATTCCATAGTATACCGGCATGACGTTAGAAAAGGATATCCTGCCCATGCGAAGCATCGTCATAATGTTCCCCCGGCGGCTACGATCTCTTCAACAACGGATCCCGGCTTTTTGGCAAGCACCGGCACGACACGCATGACTGCCGGCGAACCTTTTGCGATTCTACCAAAGCATTTAGAAAATCCCATTGCCGCGGCACCGTTTATGGTCGCCATGGCAAATATATCAGCAGGATTAATGCCGGCAAAATGACGGAAAATATACGCCATCTCATCCATGATATCCAGGGAGTCCACGCAGGCCAGGCTGTCCGTGCCAAGACAGGGGCGGATGCCGAGGGCAAGCATAGTATCAATATCCGGAAGCCTTTTGTGAAGGGCCATGTTACTCCGGGGGCAGATACATACAAAAACCCCTTTTCCGGCTATGATTTCAAGATCGTTTTTATCCGCAAAAACAAGGTGAACGGCCAGGGTATTTCCATCGAGGATGCCGAGTTCGGCGCAATGGGCCACAGGGCTTTTGCCGCAAGGCTTCCAGGAAGATATGTCCAGGCCTCGTTCGTCTAAAAAACCGGCCCATTCTCCCGTGCCATTACGGATAAACTCGTCTTCCAGAACGGATTCCGCAAGATGGAGAGTAAAAAGGGCGTCCGCGCCCGTGGCGTTTTTTTTCAGGCCGCCAAGAAGAAAAGGAGTCGTTGTATGCGGCCCGTGACCGGCAGTAAAATACCTTTTCAGGCCGTGTGTCGTAATTTCAGGGCAGGCTAAAGGCCCGGAGCCCAGATATTCTTTAAACCAGATTCCAAAAATTTTGCTTTTTTCAAATAATTTTCGCGTAATGCCAAGGGTAGACACCTCGGCAACAAGAGCGGTTCCGATATTTTCAAGCCCTGACAATGCTTCTGATGCCGCATTTTCAAGATTTTGCCTGCCTTCCTGGTCCCGGAGCATAATAACCGAGCGGACCCAGTCCAGAAAATTTCCGGTTAAGGCCGCCCTCCCCTTTAAGGCCGAAAGCTCCAGGTGTGTATGAGCGTTCACAAGGCCGGGGATAAGCGCAGAATCGGCGCCATGATCTAAAATACGATGACCGGATACCTCCCTTCCCTGCCCGATTTCAAGAATTCGGCCATAGTCCTCTAAAACCCATCCGTTTTCAATCACCGTCCATGGATCGGCCACCACCCATTTGGCCCTGTGGATGAGCATTATGCCGCCCCCTTGGTTTCAGGCGGGTGTGAACCTGAGACCGGATTGTAGAAACAATCCCGCTGCACCGGAGAATATCCAGCGTCTTTTATAAGCCTGCAAATCTGGGCCGCGTTGAGCCTGAAAGTCACTCCTGCGGCGGCCACGACATTTTCCTCGATCATGGTGGAGCCAAAATCATTTGCGCCAAACGCAAGCGCGAGCTGTGCGATCTTGTCGCCCTGGGTCACCCAGGAGGCCTGGATATTTTCAATGTTATCCAGAAATATCCTTGATGCGGCAAGTACCTTTAAATAACGAACAGCACCGGCAGGCAGAACATCTATCTTCGTGTTTGCGGGCTGGAAGCTCCAGGGGATAAATGCCGTAAAGCCGTGGGTTTCATCAGTTTCATCTTGGAGATATCTTATTTTATCAAGATGCTCCATGATATCCTCATCGCTTTCAATATGCCCGAACATCATGGTGGCGCTCGAACGAAGACCGGCTTTGTGGACGGCTCTCATTACGTTGAGCCACTGCCCGGCATTGCACTTGTTGGGTGAAATCTGTCCCCGCACCCGGTCCACCAGAATTTCGGCCCCTCCCCCGGGCACGGACCCCAGCCCGGCTTCAACAAGTCTTTTAATCACAATGGAAACCGGCAATCCTGATTTTTCGGCCAGGAAAAAAATCTCGGGCGGGGAAAAACCGTGGATATGGATGTCGAATTTCGATTTGATAAATAAAAGCAGGTCCGTGTACCAGTCAAGGCCGAGTTCCGGGTTCATGCCGCCCTGGAGCAGGATCTGTGTGCCCCCGAGCTTTATGGTTTCTTCGATCTTATCGCAAAGTGTTTTGCGATCAATAACATATGCCTCTGCATGGCCCAAGGGCCTGTAAAACGCGCAGAACCGGCACCCGGATACGCAGGCATTGGTGTAATTGATATTCCTGTCTGAAACAAAGGTTACAACCGGTTGCGGGTGATGACGCAGGCGGACATGGTCGGCGAGTTCCCCCAATTGCAAAAGATCGGAATGGGCAAGAAGAAAAAGCCCGTCTTTGCACGAAAGCCGCTGTCCGTTTTTTACTTTTTCACAAATTGTTTTAAAATTCATGATTCTTTTGCCGCTTTATATGGTTGCATAGGTTTTCAGATAATGAATTTGGCAAGGCCAGAAAAAGGAGATAATACTAATGTGTATATCTCCGACCGATAACGCAGCCTAAATTAATTATCTGGAAGCCTGTAAAAGGAGTCTCGTTCAACAGGCTCAAACCCGGCAGATTCAATCATTCTCCGGATTTGCTTGCGGGTAAGGCCGCGCGCTGATTTAGCGCCAGCCATATGGGTGATCTTCTCTTCTATGATGGTGCCGTCCAAGTCGTCGGCTCCAAACGACAGGGCCACCTGGGCAAGCTTTTCTCCGATCATGACCCAATACGCCTTTATGTGATCAAAATTGTCCAGGATAAGGCGCGCAATGGCGATTGTCTTGAGATCGTCATGGGCCGTTGTAGATGGCAGGTCGGACAGAGCCGTGTTTGCAGAGTGAAACGCAAGCGGGATAAAAGCCGAAAATCCTTGTGTCCGGTCCTGGAGTTCCCTGAGTTGGATGAGATGATCCACCCGCTCACGTATGGTTTCAAGGTGCCCGTAAAGCATGGTCGCGTTGGAGGTAAGCCCGGCCGTATGGATTTTTTCCATAACATCAAGCCAGCGGTCGCCGTCTATTTTTTTTGGAAAAAGCCGGTCATGCATGCGTCTGCTTAAAATTTCAGCCCCGCCACCGGGCACCATTGCAAGCCCGGCCTCCTTCAGGCGTTCTATGGTATCTGGCAAGGGAAGGCCGGCTATTCTTGAAAGATGCTCGATTTCGACTGCGGTAAATGCCTTGATCACGACATTGGGCCGGACCGAGGAAATCGCGCGTAAGAGATCAAGATAATATTGAAACGGAAGTTCGGGGTTTATCCCGCCTACCATGTGAATCTCGGTGACCGGCTCGTCGATCCGTTCCAAAAGCCTTTTTTTCACGTCTTCGGGCGTAAGGGTAAACGCACCGTCAGCGCCTGCAGACCGGCTGAATGCGCAGAAACGGCAGTGGTTAATACATACATTGGTGTAATTTACATGCTGGTTATATACAAAAAAGGCTTTATTGCCATGCCTGGCGCGCCTGATGGAATCCGCCATTCTCCCTATGGCAAGAATATCATTGCTCTCATACAGGCAAATCCCGTCATTCGCATCAAGGCGCACACCCGCCTCAAGCTTTTCGCGCACCTGCTCCAATTGTTTGTCTTTTAGTGTTATATTGCCCAAGTTTGTCATTTACCCTGATTTTAACTTTTTATCAGATGTTTTCATGCTGCATACCAAAAATGACCATGTGGTCATCTTTAGTTACTTATTTAGCTTGATGCAAGTTTTTTTTGATATACGAAAAAAAGTAGGCCGGGGATAAAATCCGTGGGTGTGAAGATAGGGGGAACAGGCCTGATCATAGGGGTTGCGGGCTTTTTACGATACCATTACGTATTTATTTCAGCCATTATTTCAGCGAGTTTTTTGGCCATGGCTTTATCTTTTTCTCTTACAACGCCTTTATTTCCTTCAATCGGCGTTTCTTCACGCGATGAAAATTTTTCTATGATCGAAAGGATCTCGCCATCTGTCCCAATTATGAGCGACCATAGGCCGTTGCATGTAAAATCAAGGCGAAAGGCAGGTTTCCCGTCATGGGTCACAAAGTCTCCGTCAAGAAATTCGATTGGTTCATTGCAGTTTCTTTCAGCGGTTTTTATAAGTTCCGCCTTTAATGCCTTAATATCGATTCCCGCAGTCAAACGGCGGATCATTTCCCGCCTGGTGTCAATAATGGCTTTCTTGTAAACAAGCCCGCCATTGCGGGAAAGACTTTCCTTTTTCATCCGCTCCGCAGATGATATGGCGGCAGCTTCGACCAGCTTGGCTGCGAGTTCCAGGCAGGCTTGTGCGCCAGTCGAACTTATGTCGAAAATAAATACGGACTCGCCTGAAAGCGCTGATTTTCGCATGGCCTCATCTTTTGGAATCGATGGAGACAGCACCGGATATCCGTGTGCAACCGGTTCGGTATTCTTCTGTATCCGGGTTTCCAAAAGCCCGTTAGGAGTCATTGTAACAAGGATTGACGCCTGAAATTGTTCGCCCTGATTTTTTTCGAAAAGCGTTGTAAAAAAAAGGTCAAGCTGATTGGCGGTGGCGTCGATTTTATCGGGCTGGAGACGATCATAAGAGACCGGAACCAACAGACGTTCCAGGGCGGGCATATGCGTAAAATCAACCATGCCTGAAGAAGAAGGGATATGCCAGATCGTGAATTCAAGGTCAGCGCATAGGAGTTCCATTCTCCCAGAGATTTCGTCGTCAATACTTATATTTTCATTGTCGGATTCAGTCTCTACGCGGCTTTTCGAAATATCGACCCCGATTATGCCTGCCGGAACACAATACATGAATTCAAGCATCGTAGACAGGAGTGCTTCTTTAAGGCGCAAGGGTTCCGTGATGACCTGCCCGGGCATATAGGCATATGGAAAGGGCGAGGGGCGGGCCGCGCAAATAGCACTGAAGGCCGGGTCGAAATCCACCAGCAGGCATTTGTGTTCAAGAACGGCAATACCCGCAGCCAGGTTCACGGCAGCAGCCGTGGCGCCGCAGCCTTCAAATGGACCGGTTATGCAGATATGTTTAGCCATGACATGAATAAATACCATAATCCCCACGGATGTCAAAGCATATAGACAAATGCAGTAAACGGTTTTCTTGTTTTTCCTTTTCCGGTCTGATATCGGAGCATTTACGGCAGGATAATGCAAAACCTGCTTTTACTGACCGCACAAAAGGACTATCCATATGGAACATTTTATAGAAAAAAGACTTCAATCGCTTGTCGCGTGCATGGTCGCAAAAGACATTGATACCTTTCTGGCGCTTATCCCGGAAAACAGGTATTATTTGAGCGGATTTACGGGTGAAGACACCGGATGCGCGGAGTCTGCCGGCGCACTTGTCATAAGCGAAAATCACCGTATTCTCGCAACCGACTCGCGTTTTATCCTTCAGGCCGAAGCCGAGGCTGCGGGCTTTGATATTCAATGCTATAAAAAAGGACTTGCCGAGCTTCTTCCCGATCTGCTCGACCAAACCGGAACCCGGCGGCTGGGCTTTGAATCCGAAAAAATGACCGTAAACCTGCTGACCGCCATAAGGGGAAAAATCAGGGACCGGGGACAAAACATTGATCTTGTTGAAACCAAGGGGTTTGTGGAAGAGATGAGGGCAATCAAGTCCGAAATTGAAATTGAAAAAATAAAAGAATCATGCATGGTTGCGGACAGGGCTTTTACCGTGTTCATGAACTTTATATCAGAGGAAATGACTGAAAAACAGGCGGCATGGGCGCTTGAAAAAGCCATTCGGGAACAGGGCGCCGACTCTCTTTCTTTTCCGGTTATTGCGGCATCAGGGGAAAACAGCGCCCTGCCCCACGCCATTGCCAAAGCACGCAGATTCAAAACCTGCGAACCCCTGTTGTTTGACTGGGGCGCTCGTTTGAACGGCTATTGCAGTGACGCAACCCGGACCCTTGTCATTGGAAAACCGGACTCGCGCTTTACCGAGGTGTTCAACGCGGTATATGATGCGCACATGAAAGCCTTTGATGCAGTCCGCCCAGGCATTACCACTCTTAAAACAGATGCCGTTGCCCGTGATTTTCTATGCGAAAAGGGACTGGGGGATTTCTTTGGCCACGGCCTTGGCCATGGGGTCGGGATCGGTGTTCACGAACAGCCTTCATTGAGCCCTCTGGCCGAACGCGAGACCATAATCGAGGAAAACATGGTCATAACCATTGAACCGGGTGTTTATATCCCGGGCTGGGGCGGCGTCAGGCTCGAAAACATGATAATCGTGAAAAGCAATGGAGCCGAGCCTGTAAACAGTATCGATCTCCGCCTTTCTCCTCTGTGACCTAAGGATATATCCATGAATAATATCATCGACGGATACCTCAATTACCTTGTGGTTGAAAAGGGGCTTTCAGGGGCCACGCTCGAGGCATACGGCGCGGACCTGTCTCGATTTACCAGGTTTTTAAAAGCCAATGGCATCAAAAAGGCCGGGATGATCGATACTGCGGTTATCATCAAGTACCTGATCGATCTGAGGGATGAGGAAATCGGCGCCCGCTCCAGGGGCAGGCACCTGGTATCTATCCGCGGTTTTTTCAAATTTCTGGTTTCGGAAAAAATCATAAAAACCGATCCCGCCCGTTTAATCGACCTGCCCAAGTTCGGGCTTACGCTCCCCAGTGTTTTAAACGTAGAAGATATCCGGTCAATCATAGATGCGCCTGATAGAAGCACTCTTTTGGGGATGCGTGATGCCGCAATGCTGGAACTCCTGTATGCGGCCGGCCTGCGCGTCAGCGAACTTCTGGGGACAAGGGTCCAGGAAATTAACCTTGAAGCCGGTTTTGTGAGGGTTTTCGGTAAGGGCTCAAAGGAGAGAATTGTCCCCATAGGGACTTATGCAAAAGATAAAATCAGGCAATACCTGTCGACGGCCCGGCCTCTTTTATTGAAAAACCGGGCATCGCCGTATCTGTTTTTTGGCCGGGCCGGAAAAATGATGACCCGGCAGGGATTCTGGAAACGGCTGAAGGCATACGCGGTTCTGGCGGGATGCGATAAGAATGTCACGCCCCATTCATTCCGCCATTCGTTTGCAAGCCATCTGCTGGAGGGAGGAGCCGACCTTCGGGCTGTACAGATGATGCTCGGCCACGTGGACATATCGACAACCCAGATTTATACCCACGTGGCAAGGAGTCACTTGAAGAAAATGCATGAAAAGTATCATCCAAGGGGATAATTGACGGCAAAAAGAGGTGTAATTCTTTCGTTCTGAGCCCTTATTCTTCGGCCAGGGGGATTTTACCATCGAAATTTATTCCGATGCCGGAGTCCTCAATCCGAACGATCTCTCCGTTTATCTTGACGTTTTTCTTTGTCGTCGGGTGGGAAAAGGTTAGTGTGATGCGGTTTCCGCAGGTGACTTCCTTTAAAATATCCGATGGGGTTTCCACGAATATGCCGCCGGAGCTGATATTTTTAATATATCCGCTCGAAAGCTTGTCGCCCACTGCGTACTGGACAACCATGAAATAATCTTCCCGTGTCTCCTGCCGTTTTTTTGCGCCGGCTTTGGCCTCGAGTTCACTCAAAAGAGACCGGCGTTCTTCTACGGGCATTCTTAAAATCAGCCCGAACAGTTTCGCGGTAATGGCTGAAATACTCTCGGTCGTCTGCGGTGTAGTTGCTCGTGCCATGGGATCATCCCCTGCCCGTGATGGTGAATGTTAAGAATTAATTTATTAATTTAAATAACCATACACCACTATTTGATATAATGTCAAAAAAATTTTACGGACGATTTGCAGGGTGATTTACAACGATCAAAAGATTACAGGTTTGATGGATAAAAGGTGTTGGCCCGCCAGCGTGGAGACGACGAATTTTAATTAAACACGGGAGTAAAATAAATCCGCAGTATCCACGCATTGCCGCAGGAGGCAACATTGGGCATATTTTATCAGGCGGCAGGCAGGCCGGAAAACAAGTTTAGTTGCCGAGAACGGAGATAAAACAACCCCCGCCTCCCTGCTGGAGCGCTTTAAAATCAGGGGAGCCATTCGCAAACGCCACTTTCTGCGGTGACTGGGAGGTTGAAATCTTCTCGTCGATTTTATCGG
>JAADHK010000101.1 GCA_013151835.1 Deltaproteobacteria bacterium | reverse complement strand
TGATTCAGCGCATACCTCTGATTAACAAACCTGAATTATTAGACAATATTTTAGATGAAACAGAAGAATTAATCAAAATTTTCGTTGCCAGTATTAAAACGGCCGGAAAAACCAAAACTTAAGCCCAACGCTCTCTTTTAATAACCTGAAAGTCGGATAAAGCGTACACTATTTGGTCTATACTTTCAAAACACAACAGTGTTAGCAAGCTGTCATCGTATAGGTCTTTCTGGTCTTTTCACTGTAGACCGTATCCATATATAGGCGTAAATATCGCATTAGGTCGCTTTTCACGCTGTTCGCCGACGTGAATTTTTCATAATATTGCATAAAACCATACATAATCCACCTTTAAAGTGCACGTATAAATATATTATGTACATGTTAAAAGTAAGAAAAAAAACATGTTTTTTCAACTATATAGTGCTCATGAACTTGTGTTTTTGGTTTAAAATGTATGCTTTATCCGACTTTCAGGTTAATAATAATTGCCGGAGCGTAGCGACATCATTATTCGACGTTCAACGTTGGACGTTCGATGTTCGACGTTCATCTTTTATTTTTGGCATTCGACGTTCATCTTTACAACTAAGGAGTTCCCATGACCTGGCTGAATAAAATAAGTATAAAACGCAGAATGTTGCTGACCTTTGCGCTGGTATTGTTTTCATTCATCGTTTTTGCGGTATTTTCAGTCAACGAAATGAATGAACTGGGTAAATTGACCTCCACCTTGTATGAACACCCGCTAAAAGTTTCAAACGCTGCACTGGAAGCGCAAGCGGGAGTTTTAAGAATTCACATGGGAATGAAGGATGTTGTTGTGTCAAGCACAGACCTGGAATTACACACGGCAATACAAGCGGTCAAAGTTGCGGAAAATGATGTTTATGAGCGACTTGGCATTGTCAAACGCCTGATTCTGGGAAAAGAGGGAAAAACACTGGCACAGGAAGCCACGGCGATATTTGACGGCTGGAAACCTATCAAAGAGGAGGAAGTAGCCCTTGTTTTAAAAGGCGATAAAGACGCCGCCGGGCGCATCGCCCGGGGAAAGGGAGCGGATTACGTTTCCAACCTCAACCGGAAAATGAAAGAGCTGGCTTCTTATGCCCAGAGCAAGGCAGATGACTTCATGAAAGAGGCGGAGAATAAGCAGCAGCAGATACTGATAAACACGGTGCTCATTATCGGCATGGTTGCGTTGCTTTCCCTGTTAATCACCTGGTTGATAACAAAAAGCATTCTTTCCAGCGTGTCCGGCCTCAAAAACACCATGGCTGAAATCACAAAAACCGGGGCCCTTGTCAAATCAGGGCTGTCCGGGAACAATGAAATTGCACAGATGGCGCAGGATTTCAACAGCCTGATCGACAGGCTGCAAGGCCAGTTCTGGTTCAAAACCGGCCAGAACACCTTAAATAACGAGTTGTCCGGCGATTTCACCTACGAAGCCATGGTCGCAAAGGGCCTTAATTTTATATCCAGGTATGTGGATGCCTGCACCGGGGCGCTTTACATCTATGATGAAAAGCTGTCCGTGTGTGAACTAAAAGCATCGTATGCCCTTGTGGAGGGAAAACACTTTTCCGGCCAATTCGGGCTCGGCGAGGGGATTGTGGGTCAGGTGGCCATTGAAAAAAAACCGGTTCTGCTAAGCGGCATCACAAGTGAAGACGCGCAGGCTAAAACCGGCACCGTAAGCGAACCACCCAGGAGCATATATGCCCAGCCCTTGCTGTATGAGGAGAGATTGTACGGTGTTTTGGAGGTGGCCCTGTTTGAGGAAATAGATCCGCTTAAGATTGAATTCCTCGAAGCGGCAGCCTCCATCCTCTCAACCTCAATTCACACCGCCACACAAAATGTGCAAATTATAAACCTCCTGAAAGTGACCCAGGAGAACAATGAGAAACTCCAGGCCCAGGCCGAGGAACTCCAGACTCAAACTGAGGAACTACAGGGACAGACCGAGGAGCTTCAATCCCAGACTGAGGAACTAAAGTCCCAATCCGAAGAATTGCAGGAACAAAATATTGAACTGGAAGCCCAAAGACAGCAGGTGGAAGATGCCAATCGCTTAAAGGGCGAATTTCTGGCCAACATGAGCCACGAACTCCGGACCCCATTAAACTCGGTCATGGCCCTGTCCCGGGTTCTTTTGTCCCAGGCCAAAGACAGACTCTCTGAAGAAGAATTAAATTATCTTGAGATCATCCGCAGCAACGGCAAAAATCTTCTTGGCCTTATTAACGACATTCTGGACCTTTCCAAAATAGAGGCCGGGAAAATGGATATCCGGCCAAAGCCGCTTTCACTCGCCTATTTGCTTGAAACCATCATAGAGCGCCTTGAACCGGTCGCCCGGGAAAAAGGCATTCAATTGACCCACCAGGTGTCAGAAGATCTGCCACCCATAAAAAGCGATGAATCCATGGTGCATCTGATCATTCAAAATATTGTTTCAAACGCGGTCAAATTCACGGAAAAAGGTAGCGTATCAGTTTCCGCGAATGAAAATGCCGGAAAAGTCGTTATCACGGTTGCGGACACCGGCATCGGCATCGCCCAAAAAGATTTGCCATATGTATTTGACGAATTCAGGCAGGTGGACGGAAGGGCCAGCAGGTCCTATGAAGGAACCGGCCTAGGGCTGACACTGGCATATAAATCCGCAAATATGCTTGGCGGGGATCTGGCAGTTGAAAGTGTTTCGGGCAAAGGTTCTGTATTTACGCTTATCCTGCCGGTTAAATGGGAAGAGCCGGTTCCCGTCCATTTTGTGGAGGACGAACAAATTTTCGAGCCGCAACAAAAAGCACCGGGCGCGAATGGGAAATCAGACGCAAAAGCCACCGGCCGAATTCTTGTCATTGAGGATAATGAAGCCGCCATCATTCAGGTTAAAAAAATGCTGGAGAGTCAAAGCTACCGGGTTGACCTGGCATACAACGGCAAGGATGCGCTTACGTATTTAAAACGCACGCTCCCGGACGGCATTATTCTAGATCTGATGATGCCGGAAATGGACGGATTTGAGCTGCTCAATAGAATCCGGGCAAATGAGGCCATGGCTAAAATCCCGGTGCTGGTTCTCACGGCAAAAGCCTTGACCCCCGAAGATTACAGGAAACTGAACGCAAATAATATCAGCCAGCTGATTCAAAAAGGAGATGTGGACGAAGAAGAGTTGTTGGGCAAGGTGGGGTTGATGATAGGGTGAATTGGGGATTGGACGGAAGGGATATACTCTTGACATATCCCCAAATAATTTAATATTATGTATGAAAAATAAATGATCATAGGCGTTTTATGCCCTGTTTTCTGAATTTCAATTACATAAAAGACCACATGGATAATTCTTTATCGGGGGTATGCTGATGGGTTATGTGCAGACCAAAATTTTTAAAAACAACCGAAGTCAGGCGGTTCGTCTTCCCAAGGAGATTGCCTTTCCTGAATCAGTGAAGGTTGTTGAAATCACGGCAATCGGCAACAAGCGGATTATCACTCCGGAAGGCCAGTCCTGGGATGACTGGTTTGATGCACCGGGCGTTTCCAGTGATTTTATGACAGAACGAAAGCAGCCCGAAGATAAACTCCGGGAGTCTTTTTAATGCTGAAGTATCTGCTGGATACCAATATTGTCATCTATACCATGAAAAACCGCCCACAACAGGTAAAACAGCATTTTAAACAGCATGAAGGCCAAATGTGCATTTCTGCTGTCTCCCTGGGTGAATTGGTGTTTGGCGCGGAACATTCCCAACAGGTGGAACGGAACCTGAGAGACATTGAGGCAATGATAGCCCGGCTTGAAGTGTTGCCCCTTGAGATCAAGGCTGCATATCATTTCGGGCAGATACGAGCGGCGCTGTACAAAACCGGTCAGCCCATAGGACCCTATGATATGATGATTGCCGGCCATGCCAGGGCATCCGGCCTGATACTGGTAACCAACCATGTCAATGAATTTGCCCGGGTGCCGGGGCTGATAGTTGAAAATTGGAGCGAAAAAATATGACCAAAATTTTAGCCATTGACGACCGGCAGGATAATTTAATCATATTATCCGCTATTTTGAAAAATTCCATTGCCAACTGCACCATTATCACCGCCCAGTCCGGCATTGAAGGACTCAAAAAGGCCGAGCAGGAATTGCCGGATACGATTTTACTGGATATCATTATGCCGCAAATGGACGGCTACGAAGTCTGCGCGAAACTAAAAGCAAATAAAGCGACCTCGCACATTCCCGTTATCATGATTACGGCCATCAAAACAGAGTCAACAGACATTACAAAAGGCCTTGATACGGGAGCGGATGCCTTTCTTGGCAAACCCATAGATGAATCCGTACTCATCGCTCAGGTTAATACGGCCATACGAATCAAAAAAGCCGAAGACAAACTCAGGGATCAACAGGGCCTGCTGGAGACTCTGATACAGGAGCGAACCTCCGAGTTAAGGCAGAGCGAAAAAAAATACCGGACACTTCTTGAAACAACATCTCAAGGGTGCTGGCAGATAAATCCCGAGCGCAAAATCATTGAGGTCAACCCGGCCCTTTGTAAAATGCTGGTCTACAGCAGACAAGAGATGCTCGGTAAAACAGCTTTAGACTTTGTTGATGATGAGAACAAAAAGATTTTTATTGAGCAAAGCGCAAAGATATCCAGCACGAAACATCGCAGTTATGAAATTTTCCTGAAAAAAAAGACCGGCGAAGACCTGCCGGCCCATTTTAATGCCACAACAATCCGGGATGAATCGGGCAATATTCAGGGAGCCTTTGCGTTTATTTCTGACATCACTGAACTCAAGCGGGCCGAAAAGGAAAAAGAGGAGCTCCGGCATCAGCTCATCCAGGCCCAGAAGATGGAGGCCATAGGCACTCTGGCCGGCGGCATTGCCCATGATTTTAACAATATTCTCTCAAGCGTTCTCGGATACACGGAACTTGCTTTATTTGATGTGGATAAAAAAACAGTATTGCATGATAACTTAACCGAGGCGCTTGTCGCCGGAAACCGCGCTAAAGAACTGGTTAAACAGCTATTAACCTTAAGTCGCCATGACACTTCGGAAACCAGGCCCCTCGGGATCAATTCGCTGGTAAAAGAAGCCCTGAAAATGCTCCGGTCAACGATTCCCACATCAATTGAAATAAAGGAAAATATCTGTAACGAACAACTGGTGATTCAGGCTGATCCCACACGAATTAATCAGGTGATCGTCAACCTGGCCGTTAATGCCAAACATGCCATGTCCGATACGGGTGGCGTGCTGGCGGTTGATGTGAGACCAGTCACCGTTGATAAAAATACAGCTAACAAATACACGGACGCGGCGCCGGGAGATTACGCGCGCATTACGGTAAGCGATACGGGAACCGGGATTGAGGAAAAGAACCTTTACAAAATTTTTGACCCTTATTTTACAACAAAGGAAAAGGGGAAAGGGACCGGCTTAGGGCTTTCCGTGGTCCATGGAATCATAAAACACCATAAAGGGTACATCACCGTCAAGAGCGAACCCGGCAAAGGGACCACGTTTAATGTCTTTTTGCCGCTTACCCGACAACATTCAGAAAAATTGCCGCCCGAGTCCGCCGGGCCCTTGCCAAAGGGCACGGAGCGTATACTTGTGGTGGACGATGAACTGATGATTACAGACTTGCTGCAACAAATTCTGGAGCGACTGGGATATACGGTCACGGCCCTGGTTAGCAGCATTGACGCTCTGGAGGCATTTCGATCATCCCCGGATGCGTTTGATCTGGTCATAACGGATATGACCATGCCGAAAATGAGTGGTGACATGCTTGCCGGGGAGATCAAAAAAATCCGGCCCGATATACCGGTGATCCTGTGTACCGGATTTTCCGACAAGATAAACGGCCGGCCAGGTCCTGAATTTCAAATCAATGAATTTCTTATGAAACCGGCTAATACCGCAAAATTGGCGAAAACAATCCGAAACGTGCTGGACGGGAAAAGCTGCTAATCACGATAGAGGGGAATTCGGTACAGTGGGCGATCCTGCGAATACCCAGTACCCAACATCTCAAACACCGCATATTGAAAGGTCGACATGCAATATACTATTTTTGACACACCCATATTAAGGACCGTACTGCACTGGATCGGCCTGCTGCTCATGAAAATGCTCGGATGGCGGACGGAAGGCGACCCGCCTGATTTCCCCAAATATGTCCTGATTGCGGCCCCTCACACATCCAACTGGGATTTTTTCTATACCATGCTGCTGGCTTTTATTTATCGCCTGAATGTATATTTTATGGCAAAAAAAGAATTGTTCCGGTGGCCTTTTGGATATGGTTCCAAATGGCTTGGCATGATTCCCATTGATCGAAGCAAGGCTGGCAATGTGGTGGCCCAGACAATTCAGGCTTTTGAGGAAAACGAACGGCTTATCATGGTGGTGCCCCCATCCGGAACCCGCAAGAAGGTCATGGCCTGGAAAACCGGGTTTTACCATATTGCCAATGGGGCGAAAGTGCCGATTGTGATGGGATTTGTCGATTATCGGCGCAAAACGGGCGGGTTTGGCCCCTCTATTATGCCGACCGGTGATATTGATGCGGACATGGCCGTCATTAAGGACTTTTATAAAAACGTCACCGGGAAAAACCCTGAACAAATGAGCGGTAAAATCTAAGGGCCCACGCAAAGCCCACGCAAAAATAACTTCACATTTTAAGTGCCGATGCATCCCGCCTGGCTGCGTTGCGAAAGCTCGGAATATTCCCGATATTCCTGCGCGAGCCCTAAGCGTCATAGGGGTGAAGGGCCGGGCTTTACGAAATTATCATAATCGGATCCGTGAACAATTTTGAATTGGGAATTAGGATATTGTTCCCCTCGGATTCAAGCTTGGTATAACGCAGGTCAATGGCAACAACAATCCCCTCGTAGCCGGCTATCCGTATCCGGTTTCCCGTCTCGAACGGCTGATACAGCAATATGAGAATGCCGGAAAGAAGATTGGAAATCGAATCCTTTAATGCAAAGCCGAGTGCAAATCCCGTCAATCCCAGGCCGGCCACCAGCGCCGATACGTTAATACCCAGGGTTCCGAGCGCGGTCACGACACCAAAGACCGTAAGCGCTATACTGCTTGTACGGGCAAGCAAAGAAGCGATATTCTCGTCTAATTTCAATCGCCCGGCGGCATTATTGATGATCCTTTTCATGAGTTTTGCAAGAATAAAAAAAACAATAAGAAGCACTGCAACCCCGATCACTTTCGGCATCCAGAGCGCTGACAGGTAAACTAAATATTGAGCTGAATTTTCCATTTTTTCATTCCATTTTGAAAAAAAGTCCGTCTGCCGTGTTGTGCCTGTTCGATAAAGGGTCAGGTCTACGTTTAGCTTTTATTTTCCCTTAGCTTTTTTTGCCTTCCAACCTCTTCGAGCCATTTTGCCTGTGTTTGCCGATATTCGGCCTCGGTCTGGTTCCATTGGCAATAATCGGCATCACCATGAGCAACATCGGGGGCCACACCGGATTTGCCAAGAGTTTTAAAAAACCCGATCAGCTTTTCAACGCTTATTTTCTGTTTTTTCCCAGGCATGGCGGCCCCATGTTGACCAATAGTATCGGCACAGCCTTTACAGCCCCCGCGCCGTTTCCGGCCGCAATGCTGACAGGTCCCTGTTTTCAAGCACGGCGTTCACCCTTTCCAGCATTTTTTCCTTATCTTTCTGGAGGGTCCCGCTGATCGGCAGATAATTGGAAGCATGGACGCCCACGAATTTCAGGTTATCCATGGTGATGTGTTCAAATAGCAATCGCATCTCCTCAAGCGTTTCAAACGGGTCCGGCAGTTCAAACCGCCCTTTTTCCAATTCTTGATAGAGAACCGTGCCGGGCACCGGGGTGGTGGTCAATGCCGCAAGATACCTTGGTTTCATCTGATTGGTGATCCTGGCCGTGGCGATTGCATGATCCCGGGAAGGAGCCCCTTTTCCCGCGATTCCCAACAAAACCATGGACGAAAGGTTGATGCCCGCCGCAACCAGGTTCTGACCGGCTTCAAGCATTTCGGCGGCGGTTACCCCTTTTTTGATATCCCCGAGTACCCGGTCATCACCGCTTTCAACCCCCAGATAGGCCTTGGTCAGCCCGGCGGCCCGCAGGGCGGTAAGTTCGGACATGGATTTTTTCAGGGTGCTGACCGGCCCCACATAGGTGCCCACATGCCTGAGAGACGGAAATGTCTTGTGAAGATCATGTAAAATTTCAAGCAGGATATCGGTTTGAATGGCGACCGCGTCCCCGTCGCATAAAAACACCTTTTCAATATCCCCATAATGGTCCTTTGCCATTTTGATGTCTTCTTTGATTTCATCAAGGGACCTGATCCGGTATTTCCTGTCCTTGTACATTCCGCAAAAGGTGCACCGGTTATGCGAACACCCGATGGTGCACTGAAGCAAATAGGAATCCGCCTCGCTGAACGGCCTGAAAATCTGTCCTTTATATCTCATGCTTTTATTTGCCTTATGTCGCCGTCAAGATCAAATGCGCAGGGCATCCGGAATCTTCGCCACGGGGATCGGCTCCATCTTGTGACGGTTAGCACGGTTGTAGCTGCGATAAATGGAGAGGACCTCCTTTTGCCGTGGTAAAAGCGAGCTTTCATCCCCGCCGGCTTCTTCAAGGCGCATGGCCCACTCCAGCTCATCATAGGAAGCGCCGATCTGGTCCTCGTCGCTCCTATTATCATGCCACAGCCCGTCGGTGGGAGGCGCCGAAAGGATGGCACGGCTTATCCCCAGTTGCCGGCCAAGCGCATAGACCTCGGACTTCATCAGGTCCGCGATGGGGGAGAGATCAACCCCGCCGTCCCCGTACTTTGTGAAGAATCCCACGCCAAAGTCCTCCACCCTGTTGCCTGTTCCCGCAACCAGCAGCTTATGGTGCCCGGCAAAGGCATAGAGCGTTATCATGCGCAGGCGCGAGCGGGAATTTGCCATGGGAAGCCCGGTCCGGATCTCTTGGGGAAGGGTGTTTTCAAGGGAATTAAAAACAGGGGTCAGATCGACGGTTACACCCGTTAGGTTTTCAAATCCCTTTTCAAGCCAGTCAATGTGTTGTCCGGCAAGTGTTTTCTGGTCTTCGGGCTGGTGAATCGGCATGTTTACGGCCATGACCGGTTTGCCCGTGCGGGCGCACAGGGTTGACGTAACAGCCGAATCGATGCCGCCCGAAACGCCCACTGCAAAGCCGTTCATTCCCGCATTTTCACAATAATCATTCAACCAGTTTACGATATAATCGATAACCTTTTTTGTTCTCATTTTTTTATCGTATCATTTGATTTCATAACATTTTTTGTTTTTCACCGTAACTGCAAACCGACAACCGGGAACCGGCACATAATCCGCTCCTTTGTATTGCACCGTCCTTATTACAACTGCCCGTTCCCCCGGTTCTTCTTATAAACCAGGCTGGGGGTCTCAATGATAACGGTTGTATCCGGCGGCACCGATTCCGTGATCCATACGTTCCCGCCGATCACCGACCCGGCTCCTATGACCGTGTCACCCCCCAGAATGCTGGCCCCGGAGTAAACCACGACATTGTCTCCGATGGTCGGATGCCGTTTTTCTCCCCGCATCTCGTCGCAATGGTCCTGAGGCACCGACAGCGCCCCTATGGTAACGCCCTGGTAAAGGCGTACGTTTTCCCCTATTTCGGATGTTTCACCAATGACAACGCCCGTGCCGTGATCGATGACAAAGCTTTTCCCGATGGTGGCACCGGGGTGGATATCAATCCCGGTAATCCGGTGGGCATACTCGGACATCATCCTCGGAATCAGGGGCACGCCCAGGCGATGAAGCTCATGGGCAATACGGTGGGCCGTGATCGCGGCGATGCCCGGGTAGCAGAATATTATCTCATCATGGCTTTTCGCGGCCGGATCTCCATTAAACATGGCCTGGACATCCGTATCGAGAATATCCTGGATTGACGGGATCGATTCAATAAAGGCAAGCGCCATCTCATAGCCTCTGATATCGCATTCCGTGCAGGCCTGGTCATATTTGAAGCATTCATACCGGATGCTGCGGCTTATCTGGTCGGAAAGCGAATCGAAAAGCTCCGAAATCCTGCGACCGATGTGATAATTAATGTTAACCGGGTCGATCTTCTCCTGAGTGAAAAATCCGGGGAACAGCACTTCACGGATGATTTCGAAAAGCCCGATGACATCGGCCGTAGATGGAACCGGCTCGAAATCGATGTTCAGGTAACATCTATCGGCTGCACACCCGGAAAGCGCGGCATTGATCAGACCCGGCAGTTTTTTGCGAAAATCCGAATAATCGCCTGCCTCGATGCGGCAGGTGGAATAGTCTTTTTTGGGTGTGGTCATGGCCTGCTCCTGTGTGAAATCATATTCGAAAATCCTTGTTATTGGGCGCGGCAGGTCCCTTCCTTCCAGAAAGGCGACATCTGACGGAGCTTTGCGATAATGGGGGGAAGCTTTTCAATGACGAAATCAACCTCTTTTTCGGTATTGTAAACACTCAGGCTAAAACGGATGGACCCGTGGGCCGCAGTAAAGGGGACCCCCATTGCGCGCAGGACATGCGACGGCTCAAGAGACCCGGAGGTGCAGGCTGATCCGGACGAGGCGCAAATGGAATACTTATCCATCATCAGGAGGATGGCCTCACCTTCCACGTATTCGAAGCTCAGGTTCAGGGTATTGGGCAGCCGGTTTTGTTTGTCGCCGTTTAATATGGTGTTTGGAATGCTTTTTAAAAGCCCCTGCTCCAAGCGGTCCCGCAGCGATTTAACCTGCTCCATCCCGGCTCCCAGATGTGCCTTGGCCATTTGCGCGGCCTTTCCAAGCCCTATGATGGAGGCCACGTTCTCGGTTCCGCCCCGGCGGCCCTGTTCCTGGTGCCCCCCGATCATAAACGGGGAAAATTTGGTTCCCTTGCGGATATAGAGTACGCCGACCCCCTTGAGCGCGTGTATTTTATGTCCCGACATGGACAGCATGTCCACTTCGGCCGCCTTTACATCCACAGAAACCTTTCCGGCGGCCTGGACCGCGTCCGTGTGAAACACGATACCGCGCTCACGCGCATGCCTGGAGATTTCGGCGATGGGAAAGACCACGCCGGTCTCGTTGTTGGCCCACATGACACTCACAAGCGCCGTGTCATCCGTCAGATGGTCGTAGAGATAATCGCAATCCAGGTTGCCTTTTTTATCCACCGGCACCCAGGTGACGTGGTAATGCTTTTTTTCAAGGTTCTCACAGAGATTCTTGATGGCCGGATGCTCCACCCGGGTCGTGATGATATGCTTTTTATCCGGATTAGAGGCAAGGGCCGCACGGATGGCGGTGTTGTCGCTTTCCGTGCCGCAGCTCGTAAAAATCACCTCGGACGGGTCGGCGTTTATCAATTGCGCCACGCGCTCGCGGGCTTCGACAATCTTTCGTCCCACCTGGCCTCCAAAGGTATGCATGCTCGATGGATTGCCGTAATACTCGGTCATAAACGGAAGCATCTCGTCCTTTACCTCCGGAGCCACGGCCGTGGTCGCGTTGTTGTCCATGTAGACGACATCCATTATTTCACCTCCTCGACCACGAGCCCCGGTGCAACCAGTTCTCTCAGCTTTATTTCCACGTAATTTTTCAGTGTAAGCTGGGATGCCGAGCAGGTGGCGCAGGTCCCTTTAAGCTTTACAAACACAACATCGCCGTCTATATCGACCAGCTCTATATTGCCGCCGTCCTGCATCAACGCAGGCTTGATTTCGCGATCAAGAGTATCTTCTATGAGCTTTATCTTTGCGATATTCGTAAGTTTCCTGGGCTTGGGGACAATTACTCCGGGTTTTTTGTAAAAGGTATCGATGATCTCCTGGATTTTTTCATGGCAATTGCCGCAACCGCCGCCTGCCTTGATATAATTGGTGACATCCTCAATCGTCTTTAAATGGTTCTCGCTCACGGCTTCTTCAATCTGTTTGTCCGTCACCCCGAAACACTCACACACGATCTCCCCTTCGGGCCCGGCCGCAGCGACTCCCCTGTAATCCTCAATGGCCTTTTTAAGCGCATCCTTGCCGAGAACCGAGCAGTGCATCTTCTCCTTGGGCAGGCCCCCGAGATAGTCCGCGATATCGTCGTTGGTTATTTTTTCAGCCTCAACAAGCGGCTTTCCCATGATCATCTCCGTCAGGGCCGAGGAAGACGCGATGGCGCTTGCACACCCGAAGGTCTGGAACTTGACGTCAACGATTCGATCGTTTTCATCCACCTTGATATAGAGTTTCAGCGCATCGCCGCAGGCCATTGAACCGACCTCCCCGATGCCGTTTGCATCCGGTAATTCTCCGACGTTTTTCGGATTAATGAAATGTTCTTTTACCTTGTCCGTGTATTCCCACATGGTTCCTCCTTGACTATATTGCAGGGAGACCTCCCGGACGATCCGGGCCGTCTTTTTGCTGTTAAAGAAAGGTTAACTAATAATAACCACCCGAGTCGTAATATCAAAGTTTTTTTTGTATGACAAGGACGGTGCAGGCCCATATGTCGGCCGCGAGGCAGTCAGCATGGAAAATACGCGGCGATACCGTATTCAATATATCAATAAAATATATATTGAATATTTATCAATATGCTTTAATAATAAGATAATTTTAAATTTTTTGTATTCAAAAGAATACATTTTTATCGAAAAAATCCCCTTTTCACTTGCCGGTGTGCCCGGCAGGCGGTATTGATAAAAACAGGTTCAATACAATTCCTCACTCTTTTGTCACCGGAAGGGGAAAGGCCATGAAACGACCATCGGTGTTCGACTACCTAGATTTCCGCCGGTATTTAAATGACATGTTCCACTACAGGAAGACGACAAAGCAGGGATATTCCTATCGCGTGTTTTCGGCCAGGGCCGGGTTTGCCTCACCCAATTTTTTGAAACTGGTCATCGAAAAGAAACGCAACCTGACCTGCGAGAGCATCGCAAAGGTAGCACGCGGCTTTTCATTAAAAAAGCCGGAGCGTATCTATTTTGAAAATCTTGTCTTCATGAATCAGGCATCCGAACACGAGCTTAAGGATTATTATTATAAAAAGCTACTCCTTACCGGGACAAACGGCAGCATAAAAAAGCTTGCGAAAACAGCATACAATTATTTTTCCCAATGGTACTATCCGGCCATCCGGGAACTCGTGAGTATCCTTTCCTCTCCGGTTTCGGCAAAAAAAATCGCCCGCCTGCTCAACCCGGCCGTACCGGTTGCAAAGGTTGAAAAAGCCCTGTCCGACCTGTCCGAACTTGGCCTGCTCAATAAGGACGGAACCGGCTCATGGAAACAGGCCGATACAATCGTTTCAACCGGCCCGGAGGTGGAATCGGTCCTTGTTGCCAATTTCCACAAGAAAATGATGGCTCTTGCGGCGGAATCCATCGACCGGTTTGCAGCCGCCGACCGAGATATCAGCGGTCTTACCCTGTCGATTCCACAGGGACGAATTCTTGAATTAAAAGACAGGATCGCCCTATTCAGAAAGGAACTGCTGACCGAATTCGCATCCGATCCTGCGGGCAATTCGGTCGTTCAGATAAATGTCCAGATGTTTCCGCTCACAAGATCACGCGTCGATAAAGGAGAATAATCATGACTTCCAAGAGATTTTGCTTTCAGACGGTCATGGGCCTGTTCATCTGCGCCATGTTCCTGCTTTCAGGTTGTTCCGGGGGAACCGAGGTCGGCAATCCGAGCGTTGGCATGGATTTCACCAGTGATGCCGAGCTTCACGACTATTTCGTCGAGCAGTATGCATCGGGCGTATCCTCTTCTTCGAATATACTGTACGCGAGCGCGGAAGACGGGGTCGGCACCGACGGCGCCGACCAGCCGGAAAAGGGGAGTTTTTCAACTACAAACATCCAGGAGGCCGGGGTTGACGAAGGGGACGTGGTAAAAACCGACGGCGACTTCTTATACATCGCATCGAAGAATCACGTGAAAATCGTGGCTGCCCGTCCAGGCATCGAAACAAACGCAAACGATGCGGCCGGCTCCAGGCAGATCAGCGTGGACGGCGATATTGACGAGCTTTACCTCTACGGACACCTTCTGGTTATCATCTATACACCTGAAAACAACGCGGGAACCCCCTGGAACGGTGCTGATTCGGTGGATCCGAGTGTTAAGGCCGACTTTGTGGGCATCCCCTACTGGATACCGGTAAACGCACGTGTCGGCATACTCTTTGTGGATGTGTCAAATCCGGATGCCCCGGAAACAATCAAGAAAATCACGGCCGACGGGCGCCTTTCCGGCTCCCGCAGGATCGAAGGAAGGCTTCATGTGATTCTGCAATACTTACCGGTCCTCCCACCCATCCACATCTGGTACGACGGCACAGAAAAAAACCGCGAAAACGTGATCAGCGAAAACCGGCTGTTACTTGCCGACATGCCGGTTGACGCCTTTTTGCCGAAGGTAACGGTTACGGGCGCGGCCGACGCGGTTCTTAAGAGCGGCCGCCTGGTCCCCACGCCCGATTTCCTCCGGCCGGACCCCGCCAGCGGCGGGGGGATCGTCACTGTTCTAACCCAGGACCTGGATGATCCGTCATCCGATTTTTCAAGTATCGGTTTTATCGCGGATGTCGGCACGGTATACGCGTCCACCCGGTCCCTCTATCTCGTGGACACCGATTATCCATGGACAATCGACTGGCTCGACACAAGCGGCACAGCGGATTTCGTCACCCATATTCACATGATCGACCTGACCGGAGAAAAGGCCAGGCTGGTTGCTTCAGGCACGGTACCGGGCGAGGTGATCAACCAGTTCTCCCTGGGGGAATACCAGGGGGTGCTCAGGGTGGCCACATCCACAGGCACAAACTGGAATACGGACAAGGAAAATCACGTATTCTGCCTAAAGCCGGACGGGACAAAACTTGCGGTCATCGGCCGTCTCGACGGGATCGCACCCGGCGAAGACCTGTACGCGGCCCGGTTCATGGGAACCCGGGGCTTTCTGGTAACCTTTGTCAAGGTCGACCCGCTCTTTACCCTCGACCTGTCCGACCCCAAAAACCCGAAGGTGGCCGGAGAACTTACCGTTCCCGGATATTCCACCTATCTCCACCCCATGAGCGACGACCTGCTTCTGGCCATGGGCAAGGACGCCCGGGTCGAGGATGGCATTACCTGGTATCAGGGTCTGCAACTCTCGATCTTCGATATCTCGGATTTCTCGGCGCCCGAACTCCTTTTTTCCGAGCACATCGGGGCCCGGGGAACCGGTTCCGAGGCACTTTACGACCACAAGGCCTTTACCTGGTTTTCTGAAAAAGGCCTTCTTGCCATCCCCGTCAATCTCTACGAGCATCTGACCCTGCCGGATCAACCCTGGGAATGGGGAACCCATACCTTTGACGGTCTCTATGTATACTCGGCTTCCGGCGATAACGGCTTTACCTTCAAGGGACGCCTCGCCCTGACCCAGGCGCAATGGCCGTACTGGTCCCGTGGAATCTTTATCGGCGACACGGTTTTTGCCGTTGATCCCGACGAGGTCAAAAGCGCGCCCGTGGAGGAGATACCGTAAAGCCCGGCCAGCGCTGCCGCGCCCGGCCGGTTGACGGACTTTTACGGGTCCGTCATTTTTAGGTTGACACTCCATATCACAACGTAACATACTATCTTCCAAAGAATATCTTTTCCACAAGTCCCTGCCGGAGTCGGATACCCTGTATATAACCGGGTATTTACAGCATGTTTCCCTGGACAATTGGATAATTTCACTCCCGGCCAACGGCAGAGTGCTTTCGCCTGCCGGTTCTGCTTTTCAGGACATAACTGCAGGATGTGAACAGATAAAAAAACATGCAAGGAGGTCCCTTGAAGGCCGAAGAATTCGTCAGTTTCAGAAAACGGATGGGCAAGACCCAAAAAGAGATGGCGGAGCTGCTCGGCGTTTCCATAAAGGCCGTGTGCAGCTACGAGCAGGGATGGCGGAACGTCCCGGCTCACGTGGAACGGCAGTCATTCTTTCTCTTTTATCAAAAAGAAGGCCTGGCGGAAAAATTAAAGCCATGCTGGGAGATATTGTCCTGCCCGCCGGAGTTCAGGTTAAAGTGCCCGGCGTGGGAATTTAAGGCCGGTCTTCTCTGCTGGTTTATAAACGGTAACATCTGCAACGGCGTGCCGCATAAAAACTGGGCCGAAAAAATTGAAATCTGTAAAAAATGCCGCGCCTTTCCCTCGGATATTAAAACCGCTTCCCTCAGCGGGGACTGGTCTGGTGGAAAACGGCCGACAGCTTCCTAAAAAGGCATAAAATGAAAATCGTATCCATTAACGTCAGTACAAGTAAGGGAACACCCAAGCAGCCGGTGGACACGGCCGAACTGATACCCGGCCACGGCGTAAAAGGGGACGGCCATGCCGGGGACTGGCACCGCCAGGTCAGCTTTCTTGCGGCTGAAAAAATAGAAACCGCGCGCGCCCAGGGTCTTGATGTGGGATTCGGCGACTTTGCCGAAAACATTACCACCACAGGGGTGGACTGGCCGCTTCTCCCCGTCGGTACCCGTGTCCGGATGGGAGATTCAGTGCTCGTTGAGATTACCCAAATCGGAAAGGTCTGCCATAAACCCTGCGCCATCTACTACCGGGCCGGGGACTGCATTATGCCGAAATCGGGCGTGTTCGCAAAGGTACTCATGGGCGGGGCCATACACGTGGATGACCCGCTTCTGATCACGGACAACAACCCGCCTGAACAGACCAGCCCAGTCCAGGAATGAGTTCATGATAACAGAAGATAAAAACCCCGGTCCGCTCCTGGCTGTTTCCGGGAGCTACTGGCAGGCATGCGCCCTTCATTCGGGGGTTGTCACCGGTATCTTTACCGCCATGGCCGGAAAGCCGGCCACGGCCGATGAAATATCCCGGCGTATCAACACCGATGCCCGAGCCACGGCAATGCTCTTAAACGCCCTTGCGGCAATGGGACTTACGAGCAAAAAGGGGAAAATTTACAAAAACGCCGGACTTTCAGCCGATTTTCTCGTAAAGGACTCCCCCCGGTATGTGGGCCATATGATAATGCACCATCATTTTCTCGTTCAATCCTGGTCAAGGCTGCACGAGTCCGTAAAGACGGGCGAACCGGTCCGCAAACAGCCCCAGTACGAAGATGAAACACAACGGAAAAGCTTTCTTTTGGGGATGTTCAACCTGGCCTCCGAGATCGCGCCGCGTCTGGCATCGGAATTGGACTTAAAAGGTAAAAAACACCTGCTTGATCTTGGGGGCGGCCCGGGAACCTATGCCATCTACTTCTGCATGGCCAACCCGGGGCTTTCGGCCACTATCTACGACCTTGAAGGTACCCGCCCCTATGCCATGCGCACGATCGAAAAATTTAACATGACCGGACGCATAGGTTTTGTCGCCGGAAACTATCTGGAGGACGGCATAAACGGCCCCTATGATACGGCATGGCTGTCCCACATTCTCCACGGCGAAGGGCCGGACGCCTGCGTGAAAATCCTGAAAAAAGTCGCAGGCGCACTCGACCCCGGAGGCGTAATCTTTATCCACGACTTTATCCTGGACGACTCCGGAGACGCACCCCTGTTCCCTGCGCTTTTCTCCCTCAATATGCTCCTCGGCACACCCGACGGCCAAGCCTACACGGAAACACAAATCAAGGAAATGCTGCATAAGGCCGGTTTCAGCGACGCGTACAGGCTTTCCTTCACCGGGCCTAACGATTCCGCCATTATCCGCGCACGGGTGTAGGATGGAATTCTTTTCTATTGACAGCTCAACTATCAATTGATTTTAATTAAACCACGGGCTATACCCGTGCGACCCTATGAGGTTCTACCGTTCCGGCGATAATAAATATATGCCATAGCTGCATAATAATGCATTTTTTGAACGCCCAACATCGAACGTCCAACGTTGAACATCGAATACCTGACGTTTAGATATGTTCTACAAGAAAAACCATATCTTTTGCCCCCTTCGAGGGGGCTTCATCATGCCACGTCCTATGGCCGTGGCTGGTGATTACCCCCTATGAATCAGGTACGACAGATACCCGAAATAACAACATAAAAGAATAAAACCATCTCTCCGTTTAACCGTATTATCCTTCCACATCATCACCAGCGGGAGAAAACTGACGAGTATCATGACAACATAGTCCACAACCAGCCCGCTTTTGATAAATCCTCCGGGGATGGAAACAGGCCTTATAATGGCGGCCATCCCGATAACGCTCAGGATATTGAACACATTGCTCCCCACCAGGTTTCCGATACTGATGTCCATCTGTTTTTTTAATGCGGCCACCACGGATGTCGCAAGCTCCGGAAGCGAGGTACCGAAAGCGACAATGGTAAGCCCGACAAACTTTTCACTGACACCAAGGTTTCTCATCAAAACGACTGCGGCATAGATCATAACCCTGGCGCCGATGACCACCCCCGCAATTCCCAAAAGAATCAAAAAGATCTGCATAAAACGCGATTCAATGTATCCGATTTCCGAAAGTTCGGTGTCAAGTGGGCCAGCGGTTTGCGTTGCTCCCCGCCGTACGGCCGTTCTTTTATCCCTTGCCGATAAATAATAGTTGTACGCCGTATACAGGATAACGCCGGTAAACAATTCCACACCCTCGGTCCTGGATATGTATGAATCAAGAGAAAGGATAAAAAGAAGGGCCGATATGGCCAGCATCAACGGAATATCCCGCCGAACCACGGACCGGTTCGCGGTTATGGGTATGAGAAACGAGGCGATACCGAGAATAAGCGCGATGTTACAGATATTGCTCCCCACCACGTTTCCCACCGCAATCATGCTTTTATTCTGGATTGAGGCAACTACGCTCACAACCAGTTCGGGAGCGGACGTACCGAACGCCACAACCGTCAAACCGATGACAACGCTGGAAACGCCGAGGCTTTTCGCCAGATTGGCCGACCCTTTTACCAGCCATTCCGCCCCGCAATAAAGCAGGGCAAAGCCGACAATCAGTAGAATAACTTGAAGCAACATGATGCCACCAGTTTTTTTGTTGGACCTTATTAAAAACCGGAATAGCTGTCGGAAACAGCCACTAGAAACACACTAGCAATACTCTGCAAGTCCTTTAGCATTACAACTATGATTTTTTATGCCATTATACAACCATCATCAAACAGGTTCCCTAAAACATATACGGAGGTCATGAATGCTGTCCTATAAAACCGAATGCTGCGGTAATGATAAAGACTGGGTTATTTTCCTGCACGGGCTCGGCGGCAATTCCAACATCTGGTACAAACAGGTAAAAGCATTTTCAGGACAGTTCAATCTCATGTTCATCGATATGTTCGGTCACGGCGACACGAACGAATCTAAAAAATCCTATACATTCGAGACTCTTGCCGCAGGCGTCATAAAGGTTATGGACTATACGGGAGTAAAATCCGCTCACATCGTCGGAATCTCGCTCGGCTCAATCATCGCGGATGCCGTGGCCTTTGCGGCGCCTGACAGGGTCAAATCCTTGGTCATGGGCGGATCGGTCCTGGGCTACGATTTCAGGGCACGTTTCCTGCTTCGGTCCGGGAGCATTATCAAGGGGATAATACCGTATATGTGGCTGTACCGGCTGTTTGCCTTTATCATGATGCCCCGCAAAAACCACGCTTTTTCAAAAAAAATCTTTGTCCGGGAGGCAAAAAAGCTCGGGGGCAGGGAATTTAAAAAATGGTACCGGCTCATGGAGACGCTCGAGGATTTCTACAAGGCCCACGCGCATCTTAACGTGAATGTTCCAAAGCTATATATTTCAGGAGAACAGGACCACCTCTTCCTTAAGTTCGTAATAAATGCATACCTGTGCGACGGGAATGCCGCCATCCATGTGATAGACAGGTGCGGCCATGTCTGCAATATCGAGCAGGCGGATGAATTCAACAGAATCGCGCTTTACTACATGAACTGCTACCCGTCGGTCCCGGCCCTCAAATACGTTCCCGTACGCCGTTTCGGTTTCCGCGCGCCGGCAACAAAGCCTGTCCCCATCCACAAGGGGCTTGCCGCCCACTCGACCGAGCTTATTACATTCCCTGCCGACAGGCGAAATGCAGTCAACGGGTGACGGACCCCTAAAAGGTAAAATCGCAGCTCGGATCAGCAAAGCGTAATCCGAGCTGCGACATTACACCGTTCGACATCTATCCTCGCATTACCTCCCCGGCCACCTTCCGAACACCATCCATTATCTTTTCCACATCCATATAAACCAGGGCCCCGTCTTTTACCAGAATGCGGCCGTTAACCATGACCGTGTCCACGTCCGATCCCCGGGCCGCGTACACAAGATGTGAAACCGGATCATACATGGGTGTAAGATGGGGCTTTGCGGTGTTTACGATAATTATATCCGCAGCCTTGCCCTTTTCTATGGACCCGGTGATTTCAGAAAGTCCCGCCACCGATGCCCCGCCCATGGTAGCCGCCGTAAGCACGGTCTGTGCATCAAGAACTATCGTATCCATTGAAAAAACCTTGGCAAGTTTTGCAGCCATATCCATTTCCGAAAACATGTCGAGATCGTTGTTGCTCGCGCACCCGTCGGTCCCTATCCCGGCCAGGATCCCGGCATCGAGCATGGCCGCCACTGGCGCGGCGCCTGAAGCAAGCTTCATGTTGCTTTCCGGGTTATGGGAGACGCAGACCCCCTTGTCCGCAAGGATTTCGATATCAACATCATCCACCCATATGCAATGCACCGCAATGGTGTTTTCATCCAAAATACCCAGCCGGTCGAGATAGGCGATGGGAGAAAGTCCGCCCGCGCCTTCTATCATGTCAGCCTCGCCTTTTGTCTCGGCCACATGAATCTGAAACCTGACACCAAACTCATTTGCGAGAGCTTTTGCGGCGCAAAGAGTTTTACCCGAGCAGGTATAGGGAGAATGGCAGAACACGGACGGATGTATTAAAGGAGAAGTATCTTTTACGGCGGCCAGAAATTCCCTCGCGATATCGATATTACGGGCCGGATCAGGCGCACCGGGAGCGGGAAAATCAATTACTCCCTGGCCGAGAACGGCCCGCATCCCGGATTCGCGCACGGCCGCCGCAACTCCTGATTCGAAAAAATATCCGTCACAGCAGGTCGTGGTGCCTGAAAGGAGCATCTCCGCGCAGGAAAGAAGGCTTGCGATCCGGACGGTATGTTCATTTATGTGTTTGCTTTCCGCCGGAAAGATATGCTTGTTGAGCCAGTCTGAAAGCATGAGATCATCCGCAAGCCCCCGGAACAGGGACATGGGAAGATGGGTGTGGGTGTTGATCAGGCCAGGCATGATTATCCCGCCGCCTGCGTCTATCACCTGGGCTTCCGGGTGATGGCCGGCATCCATACCTACAGGTCCCACCGAGGTAATCCGCCCGTCCTTTATCCGGACCTCACCGTTTTTAATAATGTCAAAATGCGGGTTTACCGTGACGACGATACCGTTTGTTATGATGATATCGGCAGGCATTTCAGTGGGCTACCGGGTAATTATCAATAGCAGGTGGCCTTTTAGGCACAAAAATATAGAAAATATCCCCGCCCGCACGCAAATCAGCGGCCGACCTGTAACCGGGCAATGCCTTTAAGTCATTTACATAGCGCTTATCGGTGATCACCACGTCCCATGGCCGGGCGGCGGCCGAAAGCTCTCCTGCGGATACAACTTCAATGTGCGGCTTTTGCAGATAAAAATTCCAGCCATTATTATAGCGGGAATGGAAAAATGCCACATGGCCACCGGTCGGGATCAGGGATTTAACCATGGCAGACGCCTTTTTCACGGATTTCACACCGTCGATGACCGGAACGTAATAGACATGGGCCGCGCCCATTATGAAAAGGACGGACAGGGCAATGGCCTGGGTGGAAAAAACCGCCCGCCTCTCTTGCCGGTATTGTCGTGCAAGCCAAAGGCAGGCCCCGCCCGCAACGCAGAACCCGTACATCATAAGAAGCGGGGGAGCGAAAAAATCAATCTGAAAAAGAGACAAGACCCAGTGTTTTTTAGCAAAAAGGAGGGCAACAACCGGAAACAGGGCCAGGATTAAAATGACCAGTCCCGATATCCCGGACATTATGACAAGGGATACGGACTGTTTCCCTTCGCGCCCCCATTTATCGGCAACATGTGCCACAAGCAGAGAAAGCGCCGGAAACAGGGGAAGCAGATACCTGCCCCGCTTTCCGGAAATCAGGGAAAAACAGATAAAAACAGATAAAAACCATGCGAGATAAATGAGTACGTCCCGATTTTTTTCTCGTATTGACCGGAAAATCCGGGGGATACCCATAATTATCAGGATACTCCATGGAAGAAAGAGCGCCGGGAGCTGAGTGATATAATAATACCAGGGCCGCCTGTGGGCAAAAGAGGATACGGCCCGGCCGACATTCTGCGTAAACAATATCATCTTTGTATAGGCGGCACCGCCGGTTATGCAGGCCGGAACAAGCCAGAGCAACACCGGAACAAGGGCCATGCCCATACCGAAAAGCAGGCTTGACGCAGGAAGTTTCACGGGATTTTTCCTGTCAACCGCCTTTACGGAAAAGACAAAAACCAGAAAAACGATAAGCCCCACCGGCCCCTTGGCAAGGATTGACATGCCGGTCGAAATACATGCCGCATACCACCAGGCCAGGCCCCCTTTGTCTGCGTACCGAATATAAAAATATATGGAAAGGGTGGTGAAAAAGGTGAGCAGCGTGTCGATGTTGCCGGTATGGATCATCCATGCATAAAGCCCGGCGGACATTAGAACAAGGGCCGCGCACAATCCCGCCCTTCGGCCCGACAGCCTTGAACCAATGCCATAGGTTAAAAAAAGCGTACCCAGGCCGGACATGGCTGAAACCGCCTGGGTGGTATATTCAAAGGGAATCACGTGTGAAAAGGCAATTGCCAGCCAGAATAGCAGGGGCGGTTTCTGGGCATAGATCAAGCCGTTAAAGGTGGGCACGAAAAAATGTTTTGACACGGCCATTTCCCAGGCCACCTGGAGATATCTGGGCTCGTCCGGATTCCAGAGACCGCGGCTGCCGATGAATGCAACAACAAAACCGGCCCATAGCAGAAAAATAACAACCGGGCCGGTGATTACCGCCATTTCCCCGGACCGGCCCTTAGTCGAAACCGGACTCGAAGTCGAGGTCAAAACAGGCTGCCCTCCCATTGCCCCGGAAGATGCCCCTGGTTCCATGTCGACAATTTTATCAGGCAAGAGTTTTCTTCTCCCTTCGGATAAGATATAGATTTCGCAGGTAGATCACCAGCCCGAAGGACTGGCCCAGAATAAAGACCGGATCCATCCGGTGAACGGCATAGGCCAGAAGGATCGATGAGCCCCCGATACTGAAGTACCAGAATAAAATCGGCATAACACTCTTTCCCGCCTTTTCGGAGGCAAGCCATTGTACAAAAAAACGTGCGGAAAACAGGGCCTGGGCGAAAAACCCGACCCCCATCCATATATTATCAGTCATATTTTCTCCTTTTTGTCCGGGATTTCGCCGGACGCAGCCGGCATACCCGAGGTCCTCCCGATTTCAGGCCTGACCCAGCGGACCTTCAACCACTTGATTCCAAAGGTATCGGCCAGCCCGACCCACAAACGGTTGTGAATGCCGTACTTGGAAACCCCGCGCTCCCTCGGCCGGTGATTTACCGGAATCTCTTCGATTGATGCGCACCCGTTTAAACGCATGAGGGTCGGCAGGAACCGGTGCATCCCCTTGAACAGGGGAATATCCCGGACGAATTCAGACTTAAAGGCCCTGAGCGAGCACCCCACGTCCGTTACCGTCTCGCTTGTCATCCAGTTCCTGAAGGCATTTGCGATCCTGGACGAAATTTTTCTGACAATGCTGTCATGCCGCTTTTTCCTCACCCCGTTGATCAGATCCGCATTTGTCTCAAAAAAACGTTCAACCAGCCTGGGGATGTCCGCCGGATCGTTCTGGCCATCACCGTCTATTGTTACGATAACAGGGGCTGCGGCGGATCGAAAACCCGTGTACATTGCCGCAGCCTGGCCGAAGTTTCTTGCCAGCAGCACATACCGGTGATGCGCGGGATCGGAATCCACGAGTTTTTCAAGGCCCATGACCGTGGTGTCGGATGACCCGTCATCGATCCACACACATTCCCATGACCAGGGCACGCCGGCCATTGCGGCGTTGATCTCGGAGCCCAGGATAGCAATGTTATCCTCTTCATTGTAAACAGGTACCACAATGGAAATTTGAGGGGTTATACTCTGCTCCATCTTATCATCCTTTCTATAATATAATTATTGACGGACTCGTAAAAAGCTTTTTTATGGTAATTTGAACGCCACTGTATCGAAAAACAACTTATCTATAATTTCAAGATATTATAAATGAGTTATTTGGAAGTTCATCTGCGGCGTTGCGCGAGCCGTGCATATGAAGCTTTTTACGAGCCCTTATATCCGAGTTTGAACAGGGGCAATGATCACTTTTTTACAATAAATAAAAGGGAGCACTATGACTTCTAAGACCTTTTGGCAGGCGCGGTGACCTGCCCTGCTTGGTCCATAGCCGTTTTACATACCAGACAACTTGCGGAATCACAATAAGATGATTGGCTAATGTACAAAAAAAGGCGCGGACCGAATTTCACGGCCCGCGCCTTTTGAATACAGGTTAAATCTGTCTTTTAAATGTCATAATAAAGAAAAAATTCATGGGGATGAGGCCGAAGTTTGACAGGATTGATCTCGTTTTCAGTCTTATACGAAATCCACATGTCGATTACGTCCTGGGTAAAGACATCCCCCTTGAGCAGAAAATCATGATCCTCTTTTAATGCCGCCAGGGCCTCGTCAAGTGATCCAGGAGCCGATGATATCTGGGCCAGTTCTTCGGGCGGCAGATCATAGATGTTCTTGTCCAGGGGCTCACCCGGATCTATTTTGTTCTCGATCCCGTCAAGCACCGCCATGAGCAGTGCGGAAAATGCAAGATATCCATTGCAGGAGGGGTCCGGCGTCCTGAACTCGAGCCGCTTGGCCTTTGGGGAGGGTGAATACATGGGGATACGCACCGCCGCGCTCCGGTTCCGGCTGGAATAGGCCAGGTTGACCGGGGCCTCGAAACCGGGTACGAGCCGCTTGTAGGAATTGGTCGTGGGGTTTGTAAATGCGCAAATCGCCTTGCAGTGCTTCAGGATACCGCCGATAGCATACAACGCTGTTTTTGATACACCCGCGTATTCGTTACCTGCAAACAGGGGCTGCCCGTCTTTCCATATGCTGATGTGGGTATGCATCCCCGAACCGTTATCCTCAAACAGCGGCTTGGGCATGAAGGTTACCGTGCGGTTATAGCGGTTGGCAACGTTCTTGAGCACATATTTGAACCATACGAGCTGATCCCCCATCTGGAGTAGAGGCTTGAACCGCATGTCAATCTCGGCCTGGCCCGCAGTGGCCACCTCATGGTGCTGGCATTCCACATCAAATCCAAGATCCTCAAGGGTCAGGAGCATCTCGGTCCGCATGTCCTGGAACTTGTCAGTGGGCGGAACCGGGAAATACCCTTCCTTGTGCCGGGGCTTGTACCCGAGATTGGGCATTTCGTCCCGGCCCGAATTCCAGATGCCTTCCTCGGAATCTACCGCATAAAATGATGAATTTTTACCGGATTCAAAACGGACATCGTCAAAAATGAAAAATTCCGCCTCGGGTCCGATAAAGGCCGTATCGCCGATACCGGTCTGCTGGAGGTAGGCCTCGGCCTTGCTGGCCACGTGGCGGGGGTCACGGGAATACGGCTCATGGGTGATGGGATCGACGATGTTACCGATAAGCACCAGGGTTTTTTCTTCATAAAAAGGGTCGATCTTGGCCGTTGCGGCGTCCGGGACGACCAGCATATCGCTTGCGTCGATTGGCTGCCACCCCCGGATGCTTGATCCGTCAAACCCGAAGCCATCCTCGAAGCTGGATTCATCGAGTTCCGAGGATGGCACGGTGAAATGCTGCCATATCCCGGGAAAATCCATGAACCGCAGGTCAACCACCCGAATACCCTCTTTTTTCACCATTTCCAAAACTTCTTTAGCTTGAGACATCTTTTTGTTCCTCCTTAAAAAATTAAATTTACGGTTATTGTATCAATCTTACATTTTTCTCACAACGACGGGTGTCCGCCCATACAATAGGATCGAAAACCCGATAAGAACCACCGTCAAGCCCTGTACTCCAATGCGGCAAGCAGACTTTTTTTAAGATTTGTCTTCGCATCCCCGGATTCCAGCTTTCCGCCTCCTTCATCCCGCACGTAAAACACATCCACCACCTGGTCGACCTTAGTGGCTATCTTTGCGACCATTATATCAAGCCCAAAACGGCTCAACGTATCGGTTATCCTGTAAAGCAGGCCCGGTGAGTCATGGGTGAACACCTCTATGATTGTAAAAAAGCTCGAAGCATGGTTGTCGATCACCACCCTGGAGGGCCGCTTATCCACTGCGGTCTTTCTTGCGCCGGATTTTGCCTTTTTCAGCATTTTCATTACCGGCACCGCAGGATTTAAAATGGCGGCCCGCAGGTCTTCTGCCGCCTTTTTCCAGCAGCTTTTTTCAAATATCAGATCCAGCGGCGGGTGAACCGTAAAGACATCCAGGGCGATATTGTTTTTCCATGTATAGATCTGTGCATCAAGTACTTCAATCCCGTTTAAGGCGAAGACGCCCGCAATGGCCGAAAAAAGGCCGGGCCTGTCCTTTGTGCAGATTGCGACTCTCCGGGTATCCGAATCGGGCCTCCCCGAAATATCCCATGCAAAACCCATCTCATCAAGGCCTGAATAGAGCCGCAGATGTGACAATATCTCATCTGCGGCCATGGCAAGAAGATATCTTGGGGTAAGTATCTCCCGTATCCGCTCTGCATCAATACCCGGTATTTTCGCACATTTCCCGCACACTGAATCAAGCTTTTCCGCCATGCGCCGGCCTGCGGCTACAGATGCAATCCCCTTATTTTCAAGGGTATGCATGGTCATTAAAAAAAGGCCCCTGAGCAATGCGGACGTCCAGTCGTTCCATGCCTTGGGGCCGGTGGCCATTGCATCCGAGATGCTTAAAAGATAAAGCATTTTAAGACGGCTTGCGCGCCCCACGATACGCGCCACCATCAGGGCGGTCTCCTCATCGTAGATATCCCTGCGGGTTGCGGTTTTCACCAGGAGAAGATGATGTTCCACAAGAAACCCGACCGTATCA
The DNA here is from genome assembly GCA_013151835.1 of Deltaproteobacteria bacterium. GTDB lineage: Bacteria > Desulfobacterota > Desulfobacteria > Desulfobacterales > Desulfosalsimonadaceae > JAADHK01. The sequence goes on along the minus strand of JAADHK010000101.1, from coordinate 16,077 downwards.
ATCTCCTTTTCATCATAGCCCATGCGTGAAAGGACCGCAGGGACCATTTCGGCACCGGCCAGGGAATGCTTATCCCCGGAAACACCCTTGCCGATGTCGTGTATCAGCGCGGCAATCAGAAGAAGCCGCTTTTTTTTCAATCCGGAAAACAATCGCCCGGCAAGCCTGCCGCCTTGGCTTGCATCACCGGACCCGGCAAAGGATTTAAGAATTTGCACCGTGCGGATCAGGTGCCTGCCCACCGGGTAGATATGGTAGGCATCAAACTGGATCCTGTCCACGATGGCGGCAAATTCCGGTATCAGGCGGGTCAGCAACCCGGAATTCAACATCTGCTCGAAAACAGTTCCGGACGATACGGGCGCCCGGAGAATATTTTCAAATGCCTCCTTCACGCCGGGCTTTTTCCAATAGTCTTTTTTTACCAGAAAACAAAACTCCCTTACCAGGCTCAACGCTTCACGGGTCAGTGGAACACGCAGATGTGCGCTTGTTTCAAAAATCCGGATCAGTAGTTGCGGCGATTTTATAATCCGCTCGGACGAAGAGAACTCAAGCCCCCCTTTTGTGATCAGTATCCCTTCCGGACCGGCTTTTTTGCTGAAAGAAAAACGCCGACGTGTGGGAATTTCAAACCCCAGCTCGTATAAAACCAGCAAAAGCTGGTCCTTTATGAGCCCCATTTTTAAATGAAGCTCGCTCATTAACCGTTCAACGGGCTGCTGCCCGTTCTTCGCCCTGTAGCCCATTTCATTTGCAAGTAAAAGCTGATGGTCAAAATAAAGACGGTCACACTTACGGCCGGTCAACACATGGAGACGGTTTCTCACGCCCCAGATAAAAAAAAGCGCCCCGGTTAAATCCGTATACTCGTGATGCGTAAGTATGCCTTGATGTTCGAGATCCACCAACGTTTTACTATTAAATCGAATGTTGCCGATCCAGCGGAGAATATGATAATCGCGAAGACCGCCCGCCCCTTCCTTCAGGTTCGGCTCAAGGAGAAAGGCGGAATCGCCGTACTCGTCATGGCGCTTCAAATTCAAATCCACCAGGCCACGAATCACCCGGTCCGCCCCGCGCCCCGACAGGATGCGATCTGCAATGCGTGCCGAAAACGCATCAAACAGGCAGGACATGCCGCACACAAAACGCGCGTCTATAAACGAGGCCAAAACCTCGGAATCGTCTCTGGCCATCACGATGCATTCCTTGATGGACCGAACAGCATGGCCCACTTCCAGGCCGATATCCCACAAGGGATAAACAATATCCCGAACAAGTTCATCCGCGTTTTTCGGAACCGATTTACGAAACAGAATCATGACGTCCACGTCGGAATGGACGCATTGCTCGGACCGCCCGTATCCGCCCAGGGCGATAACGGCAAAGGGATTTTTTACAAAATCCAGGGACGGCCCCGACCGGCTTTGAGCAAAACTTTCCGTAAAATATGTATCTAAAAGTCCGGCATTTTCGAGTATAAAGGCCTCGGGCGTTGTCTTTACAAGGGATGCAAAAAGGGCTTCCCGTCCTTGCGCGAGATTTGCCGCAGGCGCGGTGCAGGCTGTTTTTTCATTGACGCGGGCTTGCAACAGACAATCCTCCTCATAATTCGCCGTAAGACCTTGAAGGCTTCAATCACCTCTTGCAATGATTATGCCACTTCAGAGGCACTTTGTTTTTCTATTGATTACGGGAAGATCTGTCTGCACAAAAGAATGAAGAAATAGACCTGGAGACATAATTGTAAGGCAAACCGACATTTTTGTCTATTTGCCTTACTGGCTACGAATTTAAAAATCAGGCGTGTCGACGGGTTCCGGGCGGGAAATCAAAAAGACATATCTGCATGCGGCTGCGAGCCCTTGTCCCTTCGACAGCTCACATGGTATGTTTGCCAAGGGCTCGCTCAACGACCGAGCCGATGTCTCCCATAAATGCCTGGGGCGGATCCAGAAACCGGCACCCGAACGCGATGTGTTCAAATCCCGGCTGATCAATGATCCACCGGATTTCAATTTCAAAGCCGGCATTTATTTCAAGTCCGTCCCGGCCCTTTATGGTGCAAAGACGTATCCGGTCGTTTTTTTTGAACTTTTGGCCGTTTGTGCGCTTAATCGATGCACCCATCCCACCGAGGCTTATGTCGAGAACAACCGCCGTTATCCCGGGCTGCTCAAAATCCGCAGACAAACGGCTTGCCGGTGCAAAAAAAACGCGCTGATACTTTCTTTTTTCCGTTTGCTGCTGCGACATTGTCATCCCTCCTGAAAAATTTATGGCACTCAGCCTGCCGACGCCTGGCAAATACTGCGGCTTAATGGATTAATACACCGTATTGCGCTGTAAAATCAAGACAAAGATTAAAATAAGCGCATCAATATAGTTGCGGTACCCGATTACAATGTGATAGCAAGAGATACGTAAAAAATGAAGGACGAACAACATTCTTAAAATATCAGTAAATTATAAAGGAACGCCGTGCTTTTGAGAAAAACAGGTGTAAAATATTTACTTGCGGCTGCGGCAGCCATCCTCGTACTTGCCGCCTGCGCGACCGTGCCCCTTACCGGGCGGCATCAACTCGCCCTCGTTCCCAACGACACCATACTTGCCACAAGCCTTACCCAATACGATGATTTTTTAAAAAAACACAAGCTGAGCCCCAATATGGCCGAAGCGGCCATGGTAAAAAGGGTCGGCACCCGCATCGCCGGGGCCGTGAGAAATTACCTTGTGAAAAACGGACTTGCGGACAGGGCCAATGACTTTAACTGGGAATTCAACCTGGTGGAGGACAATACCGCCAATGCATGGTGCATGCCGGGCGGGAAGGTCGTGGTATATACCGGCATTCTGCCGATAACCAAAACGGAAACCGGTCTTGCGGTTGTCATGGCGCATGAAATCGGACATGCAGTGGCCAGACACGGAAACGAGAGGATGAGCCAGGGACTCATGGCACAGCTTGGCGGAATGGCCCTGTCAACCGCCCTGGATACTAAACCCGAGACAACGCGACAATTATGGACCGCCGCATACGGGCTTTCCGCACAGCTCGGCTTTCTGCTTCCATACAGCCGTGTTCAAGAAAGCGAGGCGGACCGGCTTGGGCTCATGTTCATGGCCATGGCGGGATACGACCCACGCGAGGCCGTAGCTTTCTGGACACGGATGGAAAAAAACAAAAGCGGCAAAGGTTCGCCCGAATTTTTCAGCACCCATCCATCGGACGCGCGGCGCATCAGGGATATCCAGAAATTTATTCCCCAGGCCCTGCCGTATTTTAATGGGAAGAAACTTCTTCTGACGACTCCGTAAATTTCAGGGGGATCAATGAGACACTTTATAAAAGTAATGAAAGCCATGTCAGACCCCAACAGGGTCAAAATCATGAAAATGCTCCAGCACAGGGTCATGTGCGTATGTGAAATCCAGGCCGCCATCGACATATCCCAGTCAAGCGTGAGTAAGCATTTAAAAATTCTGGAAGAAGCCGGACTGGTGACATTCCATAAAAAGGGCCTGTGGGTCAACTATTCCCTGGCCGACGGAAATGATAACCCTTATGCCGCAACCATTATGGGCCAGTTGAAGCACTGGCTGGAAAATGATCCTGACATCAAAGAACTGTGCAACAGGCTGCCGGGTATCCAAAGGGAGCTTATCTGCACAAAAAAAATGCATAGGGGTCAAGTCTCCGTTTGACATTTAACTTTTCATGTGATAGTAACATCAAAAATGTGTAATCTTTTTCGGTTCATTCCGGCTGCAGAGCCACTACGAATGCACGTTTAACCGCAGACCCTAATACGGAAAACGGCAAATGGACATGGATCTTCTTTTTACAACCCGGTTATCCGTCCCGCTTTTCCAGGTAGTCATCCTCCTCGGCCTTATATCTATTGCAACACTTTTTGGACGGATGCGGCTTGCCCTGATCATCACTTACCTGTTTACGCTCTACTGGGGCTATTTTTCAAACCGGGACCTGTTGTTCGGCTTCATGAAAGATCTCGACTATTTTATATTGGTATATTTCGGGTTCGGGATAACCGTGGCCATACTTGCCTCCCTCGGCTTTATGGTGCATAAGACTTAGGGCTCGCGCAGGAATAAATTCACAGATTTTTGGTGTTGAGGCGCCCGGCTGGCAAGGCGCGAAAGTGCAGGAATATCGGGAATATTCCGAGCTTTCGCAACATAGCCAGGCGGGATGCATCGGCACTTAAAATGTGAAGTTATTTTTGCGTGGGCCCTTAGCAAAGAAACAAAAAAATAACGTCCTGCTTGTTGCGGGGCAGAATATAAACACAATCCATTAACAGGGAATAATCACGCAAAACCTTACAAAAACAAAAAAGGGAGGGAGAACCATGAAAAAACTTTTATTAGCTTTACTAATCCTGCTTTTAGCGGCACCGGTCTATTCCATGCAGACGCCTGATCTGGAGATCGGGGGACATGTCCGGGTCAGGGGCTACAACATGCAGAACATGTGGGACTTTAACAGCAAAATCGACAGCGATAACTGGTCGGTGTTCAGGATACGGTCAAACATCCACCTCAAGGCCGACCTTGGCGACAATATCTCCGGATTCATCCAGTTTGCCAACCAGAATTACGGCTCCGGAGTCGCTGCCGCCGGAGAAAATACCAGCGATAATATTTTTGCCGAAAACGCCTATATCGATATCAACAAATTTTTCGATCTGCCCCTAACCCTGCGCCTCGGCCGCCAGAACCTGATGTACGGCTCGGGGTTTGTCCTGTTTGACGGACAATCCCAGTTTGCGTCAACATCCCTTTATTTTGACGGCGTAAAACTCACCTGGAATATTACCGACAAATCCAAGGTAGACCTTTTCTATGTCAAGGATCAGGAGAACGTCCGCGGCAATAACAATAACGATGACATCACGCTTTCGGGCGCCTATTTCACGGGCCATTGCCCGGTCATCGGCGGCCAGCAGGAAGTTTATGTCTTAAACCGCGATGATCAGGGTTTTGCCAGCGCGGCAGGCGGCACAGGCAAGAACATCTGGATGTACGGCCTGCGCCTTTCTGACAAATTCGACTGCGGCATTGATTACATGGCTGAAGGCGCCTACCAGAACGGTTACTACGACAAGACCAACAACATCCATCAGGACGCCCTTGGTTATAAACTCCAGGCCGGATACACCATTCCCGTATTCGAGAACATCAAACCCCGCGTTTTTGTCGGCTACGCCTATTTAAGCGGCGATGAATCAAACACCACCGACAACGAAGCATGGGACGTGTACTATGGCGGATGGCCCCAGTTCGGCGACCTTCTTGCATGGGCATATGTTAATCTCGGCGCCGGCGGCCCTGCCACTGGAAGGGGAGAGCAGTACAACCGCATGAGCAGCACGGGCGGCGAAGCAGCCTACACCAACCTGTCCATGCCCATGATCGGCGTGAGCACTAAATGCGGCAAACTTTCCTGCAAAGTTTCCTACACCAAGCTGAGCTTTGATGAGACTTCAGCCGGACAGAGTGACGATTTCGGCGACTACTACCAGTTCCAGGCCAAATACCAGTATTCCAAGCACCTGAGCTTTGCAACCTATGCCGCCATGATCGATCCGGGCGATGCCTTTGTCGCACCCTATGACAACGCGGCCTATGAAACCTTCTGGGAAACCCGCATAGACTTCTGATAATCTTTTAACGGGAATGCCCGGCCGCCGGTGGAACATCGGTTAGCCGGGTAAGGCCTAAAAATCTGCGGCCGCAGCCGGATACCCGGTTGCGGCCGTTTTTATTGCAGGCAAACCAAAAATAAAGTAACAAACGACAAATAAACGGGCCTGTAAAAAACTTGATAAATATCATTGTTCTGCTATAGTCCAAAAAAACTCAATAAAATCGTTTTCGACAGGTTAAAAAATCAACAAGGCCGGAGGAAAATATCTATGGTAGACGATGTCTATTTGATGGATAATGAGGAAGCCATCACGCATTTAAAAAGCATCCCCTCGTTTGAATGCTTTACGGAAGAGGATTTAAACAGGCTGCTAGATGTGAGTGAAGTCCGGACTTACCGGGAAAATGAATGCATCATAGAGGAAAACTCGGTTGACAAGCGGGTCTTTTACCTGATCGCCGGACAGGCCAAGGTGGTTAAAAACGGCCGCGAACTCATCATTCTCCGCCGGACCGGGGATGTTTTCGGCGAAATGGGGGTCATCACCGGGGTGGCGCGGTCGGCATCGGTCTACGCCATGAAGAACACCTCCTGCCTCATTGTCGATCTCGCGGGAATAGACCGCTTTGACGAGACCAACCGGTTGACCTTCAAATACCTGATCTTCAGGTCCTTTGCTGAAATCATGGCAAACCGCCTGAAAAACACCACAGACGAACTGGTCAAGGCAAAGCAAGCACTGGAAGAGATCAAAGGGCAGTAAGTAGCCTTTCGTGAATATTGTCAAACCCGCCGTTTGACATAATCAAAACCACGTCCCCGGGCCTTGCAATGCCCGCCACAAATGAGATTATCCCGTCCGTGTCCGGAAAAAAATGGGCCTCTTTTTTCCGTGAGTTGAGATCGCATACCAGCTTTTGAGATGAAAACCGCTCGTTTTCCGGGACTTTTTTTAATAGCGGCGGCTTCCTGATACAGATTATGTCTGCGCAGTCAAACGATTTCGGGTAGACTTCCTGGAAGACCGAGCGCATGCTTGTATTGGTTCTGGGCTCGAAAACCGCGATAAGCCGGCCGTCGGGATAAAAATCCTTTACCGCAGCCACGGTTTCCCTGACCGCCGTGGGATGATGGGCGAAATCGTCCATGACAACCACCCCTTTTTTTGTCTCCCGTATCTCCTGACGTCGCCGCACACCGGAAAAACTCTCAAGCCCTGTTCCTATCTGGTCGCTGGAGAGCCCGGCATGCGCGCAAACCGCGATTGCCGCAAGTGTGTTCATCCGGTTATGGCCTCCCACAAGCCGAGTTTTAAAATTACCAAAAAACCTGTTGCCACAAAAGACATCAAACCCGTTCCACGGCGGATTCACGTACGTATTTTCCATTTTCCAGCACGAACCGGCGCCGGCGCCGTAGCGTTCCACTATGCAACTCACACCGGCCGCCAATCTGACGACATTTTCGTCCCCATCCCATGCGATCAGGTGTTTTTCCTTTCCGATTCCGGTAACAAACCTGTTAAACGTATCCATTACATGATCGAGGTCTTTAAAAATATCCGCGTGATCGAATTCCACTCCGGTCAGGACCGCTATCTCCGGGGGATAATGAAAAAATTTCGCCCCCTTGTCGAAAAAAGCCGTGTCATATTCATCGCCTTCCAGCACGACATATTCCCCTTTGCCCACGCGATAATTGGCATCGAAATTTTTCACGATACCCCCTATCATAAATGTCGGATCATATCCCGCGCTGTAAAGCAGCCATGCTATAATAGACGAGGTGGTGGTCTTTCCATGGGTTCCGGCCACAACCACGGCCTTTTTGCCGGAAACGAGAAAATGGTTTACGGCCTGAGGCATGGAGCAATAACAAAGCCCGTCTTTACAAACCCTCACTGCCTCCGGATTTTCCCTTCTAACGGCATTTCCCACGACCACGAGATCCGGCCGGCAGTCCAGGTTTGCGGGATCAAAGCCCGTGCCCACAGGAATTTTTCTTTTTTCAAGAAAAGTGCTCATGGGCGGATAGACGTTTTCATCCGAACCCGTGACATTTATGCCCATGTCTTTTAAGGCTGCGGCAAGGGCCGCCATGGCGGTACCGCAAATTGCGATAAAATGCACCGATTTTACGGTTTCCGGAATTCTATTCAGGCCGTTTTGCATCTATTCCTCATACCGTTTAATATATTACAGGCTCTTTAACACCCGGGTTGCAGCAGCTATGGTTCGGTCGATATCCCCGGCTTCATGGGTAAGAGAGATAAACATGGCCTCGAACTGGGAAGGCGGAAGGTAAATACCGTTTTCAAGCATTCCATTGTAGTACCGGGCAAATCGATCAAGATCGGCTCCCTTTGCGCCTTCAAAATCGCGGACGGGCCCGGGGGTAAAAAACAGGCTCATCATACTTCCCACCCGGTTTATTGTGGCCGGAACACCGGCATTCGCAGCTGCGGATGCAAGTCCGTCAGCCAGGCGCGCAGATTGATGCTCTATTTTTTCATAAACCCCGGGCCGGTCAAGGGCCATAAGTGTTGCTATGCCGGCGGCCATGGCAAGGGGATTGCCCGAAAGGGTCCCCGCCTGATAAACGGGCCCGACTGGCGCCACCTTTTCCATGATCTCCCTTTTCCCGCCGTATGCCCCCACGGGAAGCCCGCCGCCCACGATCTTTCCCAGGCATGTTAGATCGGGTGTTATTCCATACAATGCCTGTGCTCCGCCAAATGCAACCCTGAATCCGGACATGACCTCGTCAAAGATGAGCACGTTTGAGTACTTTGCGGTTTCGCTCCGCAAGACTGAAAGAAATTCAGGGTCAGGGGGTACCAGGCCCATGTTCCCCGCCACAGGCTCGACGATAACGGCGGCGACCCGGTCGCCCCGCCTTGCCATCATGTCTGAGAATCCGGCCGCATCATTGTATTTCAGAGAAATAGTGTTTTCCACCACGCCGGCGGGCACGCCGGGACTCCCGGGTATAGAAAGGGTCGCCACGCCCGATCCGGCCGATACGAGCAGGGTGTCGGCATGGCCGTGGTAACACCCGTCAAACTTTATGACAAGATCGCGGCCGGTATATCCCCTTGCAAGCCTTACCGCGCTCATGGTCGCCTCTGTGCCGGAATTGACCATGCGCACCATTTCAATGGAGTCGACTGCGGCGGTGATCTTCTCCGCCATGCGCACCTCGAGATCGACAGGTGCCCCAAAACTGGCGCCCCTGCTTAAAACATCGGTTATGGCGGCCATCACCTCCGGATGCCTGTGGCCCAGGATCATGGGGCCCCACGATCCTATATAATCGACGTATTGATTGTCATCCACATCATAAATTAAGCACCCGTCGGCCCGTGAAATAAAGAGGGGCTCTCCCCCTACCGAACCACACGCCCTGACCGGGCTGTTTACACCGCCCGGGATCAGGGCGCAGGCCCGGGTAAACAATTCATTTGATTTCTCTTTTTTACGCATTTTTCTTCCCCGTAATCGTGAATATTTAAAAAGCCAAAGACAAAGCATTTGACAAAAAAACCGGCAATAGGGATAGTAACCTACCAGAAGGCCTTGCGGGGTGTCAAGAATGACGGACTCGTAAAAAAAAGCTATGTCCAGAGCGCATAAAATCACACATGTAAACAAATTCCTCCGCTATATACTGGAGCGCAGGCCGGATGAATTCGGCCTGGTGCCTGACGAAAACGGGTGGATCACCCTAAAATCGCTGCTCCAGGCCTTTGCCGAAACCGAAGACTGGCGGCATATCAGGAAAAATGATATCAAAGAACTCCTCTTCTATCCCGACTGCGGTATGGAGATATCGGAAAATCGCATACGCGCGAAAGACAGGAGAAGGCTCCCGGTTTTTAAACCATGTATTGAAGTGCCCAAGCTCCTTTATACCTGCGTGCGCAGGAGGGCGTATTCCGCCGTGCTGGATAAGGGCCTGTTTTCCGGGCCCGGCGGCAGAATAACTTGCTTTGCCGACCTGAAACTCGCCAAAAAGGCGGGGGAACGATTTGATCCAAAACCAGTTCTTTTAACCATTCACACCAGTTCATCAACCGCCCGGGAAATAAAATTTTCCCGGTTCGGAGAATTCATATTTCTATGCGACATGGTCCCGGCCGGGGCCTTCACCGGACCGTCACTTGGCAACGTATTAAAAACTGAGCCGGAAAAAGCGGCAAAAACAGAAAAAAAAGAAAGCGCCCGCATGGAACATCCCGGAACGTATATCATCACCCCTGAGATGGCCATTTGCCACCCGGGCAAAAAAACCGGAAAGGGACAAAAGAAAAAAATCCCGTGGAAGGAAGGGCGGAGACAGTCAGGAAGGCATAAAAAATAAATTGACAAGCATAACCCATGGGGCTATAGAGTCGAGTTTATACGATGGCATGGCTTTTTTTGCCATGTGTGACGTCGTGACTGCAGACGTCATGGTTACAACGGGGCCGTTAGCTCAACTAGGCAGAGCACCTGACTCTTAATCAGTAGGTTGAAGGTTCGATTCCTTCACGGCCCACCAGTGAAAACAGGTGCCGGTATTCCGACCGCCTTTAGAAAAAAGCCTTTCATCTCCTGAAAGGCTTTTTGTTTTTCATAACAATAAGGCCGAATGTACACGAGAGTCCGTTTTTGCCGGCAATTCTAATTATGGAAAGAACTGCGGTACGGCCCACGTAGCGGAAGGCTTCAGCCTTCCAGTTAATGGCGGCCTAAAGGCCGCCGCTACGTTGACCTACGCATGGCAACATCAGTTTTGTTAAATCCATAATGAGAACTGCTATGTTTTTGCTTGACATAGCCCATAACTTAGGGTCTAATTATAAGATTTTAAATTATGATATTTTTTTATCCTTGCTCCGGCACGACACCGAAATCGTCATTGCCTGATGGCATACTGACCGTTTTGGTATACCGACCGGGGCTTTACAGCCGAAAGGAGAATCAATGAACAGGTATGAAACAATATTTATCGTGGATGCTGATGTGGGCGTGGATGACCAGAAGGTCATTTTTGAACGCGCAGGCACCTTGATCGACGACAAACAGGCGACTCTTCTTCTGTTTGACGACTGGGGCGTAAAAAAACTTGCCTACGAGATTAAAAAGAAAAAACAGGGCCACTATGTGCGGCTTGATTTTTGCGGCAACGGCGAGCTTGTCAACGAGATCGAACGGATGTTTCGTCACGACCATCGGATTTTGCGTTTCATGACCGTGCGCCTGGAGACAGATGTAGATCCGGCGGCTTTAAAGGCAGGCATGGAAGTCGTGGATGAGCCTGCGGAAACACCGGCCGAAGCCCCGGCGAAAACAAACGACGGGGACAAGGAAGATGCCGGTGGAACCCCGGCCGAAAGTCCGCCAAAAACTACGACGGAAACTACGGACCAGACCGAGGCCTCTTCCGATGAAACGGAAAAACCGACCGACACAAGTGACAAGGAGTAGATAAAATGGCCGCACCCACAAAAAGACGTTTTTTCAACCGCCGTAAGGTATGCCGCTTTTGCGCGGATAAAAAGCTCTCCATTAATTACAAGGATCAGGGGATGCTTAAATATTTCATTTCGGAAAGGGGCAAGATAATCCCCAGGCGTGTTACCGGGACCTGCGCACTTCACCAGAGGGTTCTTGCACTGGCCATAAAGCGTGCCCGCAAGATCGCCATTCTCCCGTATGTCGGCACCCTGGACCACTAACGTTTTTGCCGGCACCCACACCGGCGCCATGAATCAGAGCGGGAAGGGACCGCAATGGCCCACCTCTTGAAACCGTTTCCGGATGACGCATCAAAAGGCATGGCTTATGCCACGATTGCATTGACCGGTTGCTGCGCAATTTCAGCCTTTTTGCCGGTCATCGGATTTATCGTCTTTATGCTCCTCCCCGCTGTCGTGCTGTTTTACCGGACCCGCATGGAAAGGTTGGCCACGGTTTTTTCGATCACGCTCTCCTGGGTCATTATCAGCCTGTTAACCGGCGGGCTCTCGGCGGATGCATTCATGATGCTCGTCATGATGAGCCTCGGGCTTTTCATGGCGGAATGGATAGAAAAAAAGAGCCCTGTCGAAGTCATCGTCGGTTTTTCCAGCGCTTCTGTGCTGGGGCTTGCCATTATGGCCCTTATGGTTTATGGGAACATGTCCGGAACCGGTATGGTTCAGGTTCTTTCGGATTATATATCAAAAAACCTGGATTTAACCATTGCAGCCTATAAGCAACTAGGCATATCGGATGATCGCATTGCCGCCATAAGCAGCGCAAAGGTCCGGATACATTATGTGCTCTTAAGGCTGTTGCCCGGCCTTGCCGCAGCCGGGCTGGTGCTTTCGGCATGGATGAACCTTCTTGCAGCCCGCGAGGTGTTCAGGAGAGCCGGGTGGCCTTTTGCCGGACAATGGCCCCTGAATCTATGGAAGGCCCCCGAGGCGCTGGTATGGGGAGTTATCGCCAGTCTGCTGATATTATTCATGCCGGTCTCTTCGCTGAGGTTCATTGCCGCAAACGGCATGATTATCCTTATGGCCATCTATCTGCTACAGGGGTTTGCCATTGTATCTTTTTATTTTAATTTAAAAAACGTGCCCACATTTTTGCGAATGACTGTTTATGTCATCATCGGCGTACAACAGCTTTTTCTAATTTGCATAATCGGGCTCGGTTTTTTTGATATCTGGATTAACTTCAGAAAACTCGGGGTGAGCAAAGATCCGCAAACCCCGCTTGATTAACGCCAGCAATGCCATCGGAGGTTTTTAACATGAAGGTTATACTGAAGGAAACCATTGAATCCCTCGGAATCATAGGTTCAGAGGTTGATGTGAAGAACGGATATGCGCGTAATTTTTTAATGCCCCAGGGCAAGGCCGTTTTAGCAACGGATGCCAACAGAAAACAGATGCTCATGGAGAAGAAAAAAATAGATCTCCAGATGGCCAAGGAGAGAAAAACAGCCGAGGAAATGGCAGCAAGCCTTGAAGGGATTTCCTGCCGCATCGCCGCCCGGGTCGCTGATGAAGACAGGCTCTACGGATCGGTAACCGTAAAGGATATCGCAGACGCCCTTTCGAAACAGGGTATAGAGGTTCAGAAACGGATGATTCTATTATCCGAACCGATCAAAACCATCGGCACGTTTTCGATTCCTATCCGGATATACAGGGATATTGAGCCTGAAATTAGTGTTGAGGTTGTCCCGGAATAACTTAACGGACTCGTAAAAAATCAGTTCCCGGCACCCGGTGGAGACACGATGAACAAACCCGGTTTAAAGTCACAGGCCGATCCCGTAAAACAAAAACTTCCGCCCCAGAGCCTTGAAGCGGAGGAATCGCTGATAAGCGCGGTCCTGCTGGACAACAACACTCTGCTGGATATACTCGAAATCGTATCTGCGGAAGATTTTTATAAGGGTGCCCATAAAAAAATTTTCACCGCCATAACGGAACTCTCTTCCGAAGGCGAACCGGTTGATCTCGTGACCCTTGCCGACCGGCTCAAGGCCATGGGTAAACTCGATGCAGTGGGCGGAGCGGCATTTCTGACCCGGATAGTCGATACGGCGCCTTTTGCGGCAAATCCCCGACACTATGCCAGAATCATTCACGACAAGGCGGTGTTACGCCAGCTTATCAATGCAGCCACCGGGATCGTAAGCAAGTGCTTTGCAGAAACCGGGAGCCTGGATGACGTTATAGATTCAGCCGAAGCCTCGCTTTCAGACATCGCCGACCACAAGGGCAAGCAGAATCTCCTGCATATAGGCGATATTATCTACTCAACCGCCATGGAGATTGAAAACCGCAGGGGCAACAACGGCCGCCTGAGCGGAGTTCCCAGCGGATTTTCACACTTAGACGAACTTACATCCGGTTTTCAAGGATCGGATCTGATCATTCTGGCCGCAAGGCCGGGTATGGGAAAAACCGCCCTGGCCCTGAACATCGCCAGGAACGCGGCCGTGGAAGCCAATGTGCCCGTGGCGGTCTTTTCACTTGAAATGTCAAGACAACAGCTCACTACACGCATGTTATGCTCGGAATCCAGGACCAGCTCAACCAAGGTGCGCGACGGATTTTTCAACGATGAGGAATGGGAGGGTCTCAGCAACGCCATGGGAGTCCTGACACAAACCCCCATATACATTGACGATTCATCCGAACTCTCGTCTCTTGACATAAAGACAAAGGCCAGGCGCCTGAAAAGGGAAAAGGGCCTGGGCCTTATCATCATAGACTATCTTCAACTCATGAAACCCCGTATCGCCATGGAGCGAAGGGATCTTGAAATTTCCGAGATGTCCAGATCCTTAAAAGGCCTTGCAAAAGAGCTGAACATACCGATCATCGCCCTTTCACAATTAAACAGACGCTTGGAAGAGCGGTCGGATAAACACCCCCAGTTATCAGACCTCAGAGAATCAGGAGCCCTTGAACAGGATGCCGACCTTGTCATCTTCATCTACCGTGATGAGCAATATAACAAGGAAGAAGAAAACCCGGAAAGGGGAATTGCGGAAATCGATGTGGCAAAGCACCGCAACGGGCCTTCCGGCAAGGTAAAACTCGTTTTTATGGGTGAATACACCCGGTTTGAGGAACTGACCCTCCAGGGCTATTCCCCCCATCCCGCAAAATCCATATGAATAAAATCCATGGCAACACACAGGGCCTGAAAGCCAGGCAGATCACCAGGATAGAAAATATTTGCCGCTTGAGGTGTGGAGGCGGTTCCATTGCATCCGCCCAACTCATGGAAGAACTATGCGCCGTCTCGTATGAAACCCGACGTCAGACCGGGGTGCTGATCGACCGGTCGGGTAAAATTTTTGCCGTTATCATAGGAGATCACAGAAGGATAATGATCCCGGATATGAGCCGGTTCATGGCCCCGCCTGGCCGGCTCCGAGGCTTGCGTTGCGTACACACCCACCTTTCAGGCGAGCCGCTTTCGGAAGAGGACCTTACAGATCTCGCCCTTTTACGACTTGATCTCATGGCGGCGGTAACATTGACAAAAAAGGGGCTTCCCGACCTGATCCACGCGGCCCATATCCTGCCCTCATCCGGCTCCGATCAGTCGCACAGCATACTTCCGCCCTTTTTAGCCGCAAATGATACTATTGATTTTTCCGCCCTTGTGCGGGCGCTTGAAAACGAATTGTCCCTGCGCCAAAAGGGCTTAAAGGTAGAATCCAAGGCACAGAGGGCCATACTCGTTAGCGTCACCTCCACACCCCGCCACACGGCACAAGCGTCCATCGATGAATTGCGTGAACTTGCGGCATCGGGCGGAATCCGGGTTGTTGACGTGATTATCCAGCATAGAAAAAAACCAAATCCCCGTTTCCTCCTCGGCGTCGGCCGACTCGCCGAGCTTGCGGTCAAGGCCATGCGCTCGGGCGCGGACATGATTGTATTTGACCAGGAACTCTCGGCCTCCCAGGTCAGGGGCATAACGGACCGAACCGACCTGAAGGTCATTGACCGGGCGCAGCTTATCCTTGATATATTTGCTCAGCGCGCGCAGTCCAGGGAAGGAAAAATTCAGGTGGAACTGGCCCAGTTAAAATATATCCTTCCGAGGCTGGTTTATAAAAATACCGCCATGTCCCGCCTGACCGGCGGGATTGGAGGGAGGGGACCCGGGGAGACCAAGCTTGAAATAAACCGCCGGGCGATACGTAATCGGATCAAACGCCTGGAAAAGGGGCTTGAAAATGTCAGGAAAAGCCGCGCCCGGCAGCGCGGGAAACGGATCCGCCGAGGCCTGCCGATTATTTCGATCATAGGATATACCAATGCCGGAAAATCGACACTCTTAAACACCCTGACCCAAAGCCGGGTTCTGGCTGAAAACCGGCTGTTTGCCACCCTTGACCCTTCCAGCCGGAGGCTCAGGTTTCCACGGGACACGGAGGTGATTATCACCGATACGGTGGGGTTTATCCGGAATTTGCCAAAGGAGCTCTATACCGCGTTTAAGGCCACTTTTGAGGAGCTTTATACGGCCGACCTGCTGCTCCATGTCATTGATGCCTCAAACCCGGCCTTTGAAGACCGGATTTGCGCCGTGGAACAGATCGTGCGCGATCTCGGACTCGGCGAGATACCGCTGATTTCGGTATTAAACAAGATCGATCTCGCAGGACAACTTCCTGCGTCCGAAATGGCGGCAAGGCTTGACGCAATACCGATATGCGCGAAACAGGCAAAAACCCTGACGCCGCTTATTGATAAAATGGCATCCATAATAGAGGAAGTGCGCGGGACGTAACCACTATTTCATTGACGCCACCCATAAGCTAAGGATAAAAAGATCCTCATGGATCTGGAATATATTAAAAACATCGGCATCAAGGCCGCATACAACGGGGCTGCC
>JAADHK010000054.1 GCA_013151835.1 Deltaproteobacteria bacterium | reverse complement strand
TTCGCGCCTTCAACCTTGTAGAAGGAAGTGTTTCCTGCGGCAAGCATATCCTTGACATTTGCCGGGACCGTAAGGCCGTCTGCTTCCATCTTGGCAATGGACTCCGCAACGCCGATGGCATCCCAGATTTCAAAGGGTCCCATCTCGAAATTATAGCCCCATTTCATGGCGTTATCGACGTCCACGATGGTGTCGGAAATCTCGGGAACCCGGTTTGCGGCATAGAGAAGCCCGTTTGAGGTCACGTCCCAGGCAAATTTTGCGCCCTTGTCGTCACCGTAAACAACGGTTTTGAGCTTTTCCGTCAGGGTTTCCTGTTTCTTGGCCGCATCCAGGCAGGGGAAAGTCGGTCTTTCAAATTCTTCATACTCGAGGGTCGCGGGATTGATCACCTTGCGGATAACCTTCCACTCCGGGGTGATGTCTTTTTTATAAAAACCGCCCTTGGTTTTGTTGCCGAGCCATTTGTTTTCAACCATCTTGCCCACGAATTCCGGAAGGGCCATGGTGTCGCGCATTTCATCATCCACGCAAAGCTCGTAGGAGTTTGCGGCCACGTGATGCATGGTGTCAAGCCCGACAAGGTCGGCTGTTTTAAAAATAGCTGTCTTGGGACGGCCAAGGGGCGGTCCGAAGATGGCGTCGACTTCCGGGATGGTCAGCCCGTGTTTCAGCATGGCCTGCATTGCCATGCCCATGCCCTGGATACCGATCCGGTTGCCGATGAAGTTGGGGGTGTCTTTTGCCCACACGATCCCCTTGCCCAGGTGTGTTTCACAGAAACCAGCGATAAAGTCGAGGACCTCGGGCAGTGTCTCCTCGCCTTTGATGATCTCAAGGAGGTGCATGTAGCGGACCGGGTTGAAGAAGTGGGTCCCGAGAAAATGCTGACGCATCTCGGAATTCAGGTCGCGGGACATGTCTTTCAAGGGGATGCCGGAGGTGTTGGAGCTGATGATGGACCCGGGTTTCCGGACGCCCTCTATCCTCTTGAAAAGCTGCTGCTTGATCTTCAGGTTTTCGACAACAACCTCTATGATCCAGTCGCACTCGGCCAGTTTGTCGAAATCGTCTTCAAGGTTTCCGGTGGAAAGCATTGCAGGATCGTTTTTCTTGTCCATGAAAAGGGGTGGTTTTGATTTGATGGCGGCGGCCAGACCGGCTGCAACAATCCGGTTTCTCGCCTTGGGATCATTTTTCTCCTCGTCCTTCAAGTCAAACGGGACGATGTCCATGAGCATCGTTTCCATGCCGGCGCTGGCAAGCAGGGCGGCGATGCCGCCGCCCATGATACCCGAACCGATAACGGCTACCTTTCGAATCCTTCTTTGCATAATAACCTCCTGATATAGTAAGTTAAAAATAAAACAACGATGACTACGATACTTAAATTACTGCAATACGGCTGTGGTCCATTCCTTTGATTTTTCCAGGCAAGTCGAAACAGGAGCGGGGAAAAATTTAAAGGCAGAATGATTCCAAAAAATTGAACAATATATGAGATTAAAATTTAATCCATTAACAAAGCAACTCCGCTCCTGTCAAGCAAAAAACCAGTGGGCTCACGGGTTTTAAGTATTTGAATTGCAAGCCTAAAAAAAGAAGACAGCCGCCTGAGTGCAAAGCAGAGCGCAACCTCCGGTTTTGGCGTGTAATTTTCACAATTCCATTGACATTTGATTCGAATTGGTCAAACCATTGACGGACTTGAAAAAAGTCTGCCATATTGCAAACAGGAAACCAGATGAAAAAAATACACTATTTAATTATTATTGCTTTTATTATTTTGTTTTCAGGCGTGTTTTCAGCAATCGCCGACACAAAAACAGTAAAAAGCGAGGCTCCGGCTCCGGCTTCGGGCCATGGCGAAGATAAACCGGATGAACTGGCTTTAATTCTTAACGGGCTTGATGCCCGCCTGGGGCAGAAGAATTTTTCAGCCGATTTTATCCAGGAATCCACATTAAAGGCAATGGATATCACGGATACGGCCACGGGCAGGGTATGGTTCATGTATCCCGCCATGATGCGGTGGGAATACCTGACCCCTGAAAAATATGCGATCATCACCGATGGAACCACCCTCTGGGTTTATCGGCCGGACGACCGGCAGGTAATTATGGGCGATGCGCGGAAATATTTTTCAAACGGCAAGGGCGCCAGCTTTTTATCCAATATCCGCCTGATCCGGGATTCCTTTTCAGTGACGATTGCGCAAAAGGCGCAGGATTCGTATAATCTTCGGCTGGTTCCTCTTAAAAAAGAGGCCGACCTGTCCGAAATCATGATAAAGGTCCTGATACCGGGGTTTGGCATCGGAAATGTGGTGACCAGGAATGCGTACGGAGATGAAACCCGGCTGACTTTCGACCATCTCCGTTTTGATCCGGAAATGGACGCAGCCCTTTTTAAATTCACGATACCGCCGGGGACTGATGTGCTTGAGATGCAG
Organism: Deltaproteobacteria bacterium; assembly: GCA_013151835.1. Classification (GTDB taxonomy): domain Bacteria; phylum Desulfobacterota; class Desulfobacteria; order Desulfobacterales; family Desulfosalsimonadaceae; genus JAADHK01. Next base: position 7,860 of record JAADHK010000054.1, on the reverse strand, counting down.
GAATAAAGCCGCCGGCAGTTAAAAGGATGATGTGCCTGGCGTTGGCGCAGGCCCCCGTGCCACCGGCAAAACCACGCTCATCCGGCAGGAACTGGGTAAAAAGGCCCTGGTCATAGACCTTTTGGACTCACGTTACTTTCTGGCCGACCTCTGGGATGACAGGTTTGTGTGAGCACGGGAGGGCGCACACAGGGGTGCGCCCCTACAGGCCTGCGGCCTTTGCCGCTTCCCAGATTTTTTCCATTTCATTGTTTTCCATGTCTGAAAGGGAAATCTTTCCCTGCTTTGCTTTTTTTTCGATTTGCCCAAAACGGGTGGTGAATTTCGTGTTGGAGCGCTGTAACGCGGTTTCAGGATCTATTTTCATATGCCTGCACAGATTGACGATGGTAAAAAGCAGGTCCCCGATCTCGGCTTCGATTTCGGCCATATCTCCGGTTTTCATGGCGTCTTTCAGCTCACCGGTTTCCTCTGTGATTTTTTCGAGCACCGATTCACCATCGGCCCAGTCAAAACCCACCCTGGCCGCAAGGGCTTGAATCTTTAATGCATAAAGCAGGGCCGGAAGGCTTTTGGGAAGCCCCGAAAACACGGAGTCCCGCGTTGATTTTCCGTCTTCCTTTTCTTTCAGCTTCTCCCAGTTTTTTAAAACCTCGTCCGCATCCTTTGCCACCGCGTCGCCGAATACATGGGGGTGCCGGTAAATCAGCTTGTCGCAGAGATAGCCGATTGCGTCTTCAAGATCGAATTGTCCGGCATCTTTTGCGATGATTCCGCAAAAGACCACCTGGAGCAAAACGTCCCCCATTTCTTCCTTTATGGCATTGGCGTTTTTTTGAAGGACGGCATCCCTTAATTCAAACGCCTCCTCCACCAGGCATTTCATGATGCTTTCATGGGTCTGTTTCGCATCCCAGGGGCATCCGCCCGGGCCGCGCAGCTTTTCCATGATTTCAATCAGGCGGTCAAATTCCTTCATGCAAGCACGTCCATCTCAAGCTTTCTGGCCAATATGTTTGAAACCGCAGCGTTAATGAAGTCATCCCGGCCGACTCCGTATGAAACCTTGCCGTCCAGGGTTCGGACGGCAAGGGTATTGTTTGCCTTTTCCTTTTCCCCGAGCGTGACGATAAGGGGTATTTTGTTTAACTGGGCGCCACGGACCTTTTTGTTCAGGCTTTCCGTCCTGTCGTCAATAAATGAGCGGAGGCCGGCCGCTGAAAAGAGATCTTTTACCTCGGCTGCAAATGGAACAAGGTGATCGTTTATGGGGAGTATTACCACCTGGACCGGGGCCAGCCACAAAGGGAATTTTCCCGCGAAATGTTCCACCAGGATTCCGAAAAACCGCTCAATGGACCCAAAGATCACCCGGTGGATCATGACCGGCCGGTGCTTTTCGTTGTCTTCCCCTATGTACGAAAGGTCGAAGCGTTCGGGAAGCGACATGTCGAGCTGGATGGTTCCGCACTGCCAGGTCCGGCCGATGGCGTCCTTTATATGAATATCGATCTTGGGCCCGTAAAACGCCCCATCTCCCTTGTTGACCTGGTAGTCGGCCCCGTATGCGTCAAGGGCCGAGGCAAGGCCGTTTGTGGCCTGTTCCCACTGGAGGTCCGACCCGATGGATTTTTCCGGCCGGGTGGACAGCTCGAGGTGAAATCCCAGCCCGAAGGTGGAATACATCCTTGCCACGAGTTTCAGGACTCCGAGGATTTCTTCTTCTATCATGTCCGGTGTCATGAAAATGTGGGCATCGTCCTGGTGGAACGCCCTGACCCTGAAAAGCCCCGAGAGTACACCCGAAAGCTCATGGCGGTGAACCAGGCCGATCTCTGCGGCACGTATGGGAAGGTCCTTGTAGGAATGGCGTTTCATGCGATAAAGCAGCATTCCGCCGGGGCAGTTCATGGGCTTTATGGCCGATTCGGTCTCGTCAATGACCACCGTGTACATGTTTTCCCGGTAGTTCTCCCAGTGCCCGCTCTTTTCCCAGAGCACACGGTTCAGGATAAGGGGCGTCTTTGTCTCCACGTAGCCCGCCCGCCTGTGCTCCTCCCGCCAGTAGGCCAGAAGCGAATTCCAGATTTCCATGCCGTTTGCGTGGAAAAAGGGCATGCCCGGCGCATCATCGTGAAAGGAAAACAGGTCGAGCGCCGTCCCCACCTTCCTGTGGTCGCGTTTTGCCGCCTCTTCGAGCAGCGTGAGATATGCCTTCAGCTCTTTTTTTGAAAAAAACGCGGTGCCGTAGATCCGCTGGAGCTGGGGCTTTTCCGGATCACCCCGCCAGTATGCGCCCGAAACCTTCATCAGCTTGAACGCCTTAATAAAGCCGGTGTGGGGAATATGGGGGCCCCGGCACAGGTCTGTGAAATCGCCCTGGGTATAAAAAGTGATGGTGCCGTCCTCAAGGTCTGAAATCATTTCGCTCTTGTACGGCTCATTGGCATAAAATTTTAAAGCCTCATCTTTTGAAACCTCTTTTCTTTGTAGGGGAATCTTTGCCTTGACGAGCTTTTTCATCTCGGCTTCGATCTTTGCAAAGTCTTCCTCTGATACCGGTTCCATGTCCATGTCGTAGTAAAAGCCGTTTTCCACCACCGGGCCGATGGTGAAATGGGCCTTGGGATAGATATGGGATATGGCCTGGGCCATGAGATGGGCCGCGCTGTGGCGGAGGATCGTGACGGCTTCCGGGTCCGAGGCGGTGATGAACCTGATGGTTGCATCTTTTTTTAAGGGGAGGCTTAAATCCATAGTATTGCCGTCGATTTCCATGGCCACGCAATTTGCGGCAAAGCCTTCTGAGATGCTCTTTGCAACAGCCATTCCATCGACCGGCTGTTCAAATTCCTTGACTGTCCCGTCCGGGAAGGTAATATAGATCATTGAATTTTGCCTTATTATATAAAGTTGGCGACTCCGTAAAAAGTCGAATCTACTGCGTTGCACTATTTAAGAAACTTACCCTGAAGGGTCAAGGAAAAAGTCCGGAGGAACATTATCAAAGCAATGGAGCTGTGTGGACAGAGCGCCACTCAAACAATTTACTGGATAAACAGTCAGCAGGGGCTTTTAAACGCGGCAGCGCAACTTGGCGCGTGTCCCCTTGTGGCCGTAGACCTGGAAGCCGATTCCATGTACCACTTTACCGAAAAAATCTGCCTTATCCAGACCGCTTGCGAAAACGGCTGTTATATTATAGACCCTTTGTCAATAGAGGATATTTCACCCCTTGGCCCTGTTTTTGCCGATCCGGGTATAACCAAGATTTTCCATGGGGCCGACTATGATGTGCGGAGCCTTTACAGGGATTTTTCATTTACGGTCAACAGCCTGTTCGACACCCAGGAGGCGTGCAGGTTTCTGGGGTATCCGCAAACAGGGCTCGGCGCGATCGTGGAACGTCATTTCAATATAACCCTTGATAAGCGGTTTCAGAAAAAAGACTGGTCACGCCGGCCGATTGGTGACGCCATGGTGGCCTATGCGGCAAACGATGTTCTTTACCTGATCAGGCTTTACGAGATTTTTCAAAAACGGCTGGCTGAAAAAAAGCGCCTTGCCTGGGCCGTGGAGGCGGGCAGGGATATTTCAAAAGTCAGGCCGGATATGGCCAATGGCAATGGCCCCCCGCTTTTTCTGCGTTTCAAGGGGGCCGGCCGGCTTGACCCATTGACGCTTGCCGTTCTGGAACTGCTTCTTGAATTTCGACGGGATGTGGCGAGGGCCAAGGACCGGCCGCCTTTTAAGGTCGTCGGCAATGCCGCCCTGTTGAAAATTGCCGTGAACAGGCCTGACACAGCGGATCAATTGAAGAGAACATGCGGGCTCAGCCCCCTGCAGATGAAGATGTATGCCGCCCCGATGCTTGATTGCGTGAGGCAGGCGCTTGAAATTGAAGAAAAAGACCTGCCCCGTTACCCGAGAAACCGTGCCCCGAGAATGCCGATGGCGGCTGTTGAAAGACAGAAAATGCTGAAACAATGGCGCGAGAAGACGGCCCGGGGCATGGAGATGGACCCTGCCCTGATTTTAAACAAGGTCGCGCTGCACGAACTTGCACTGGCCAGCCCCGGACATGTGGACGAACTTGTGCGGATAGACGGCTTAAAAGACTGGCAGAAAAAGGAGTTCGGTGAGGCGATCGTAGGTGTCCTTTCCGGGTACGGGCAATAAGCGCATGGATGTTTTTTTTACCACAACAGACGGGATAAGAATTTCAGGAAGGCTTGACGGGCCGGACAGCGGGCCTTCGGTGGTCATTACCCATCCGCATCCCCTTTACGGCGGGGACATGGATAATCAGGTGGTTTCAACCATTGCCCGGGCGTACCGGAAAGCCGGCTACACGACCCTTTGTTTTAATTTCAGGGGGGTGGGAAAAAGCGAAGGAAACCATACCGGAGGGCCGGGTGAAAAAAAGGACCTTGTCGCCGCCATCGCCTTTTTATCGGATTCGGTTTCAGGCCCGATTGTCCTGGCAGGATATTCGTACGGGGCCTGGATTAATGCCACGGCCGGCCCTTTTGACAATGTCGCCTCCATGGTGATGGTTTCACCTCCGGTATCCTTTGACGGGATATCTTTTGACAAGGTGTCTTCTCTTTTTCGCCTTGAACTGGTGGTGACCGGAAGCAGGGATGAAATCGCCCAGGCCGGGGCCATACGCTCCATGCTCCCGAAATGGAACAAGGATGCGCGCCTTGAGATAATCGAGGGCGCGGACCATTTTTATTCATATTCGCTCGAAAAGCTTTACGAGGTTCTTTCCGACCATGCGGGCGGGGAAAACAGGAAAAACATTGGGGTTTGACGTAAACACCGATAAAAAAACGTTTGAAAAAATACAGGGCGAGCAAGAGATTGAGATGATAATCACTATTCTTCCATCTTCGTCATTTTAAACACATCCGGTCCGGGTATTCTCAAAAGCTCAACATCAAAAATGGTGGTTCGGTGCGGCTGAATCCACTGTTTCAACAGAGTCTTGCTTAGTTTTATGCGAAACGGAACATATTGGATAAAGTCGGTTTCCGGTTCAATGGCGGTGATTTCGAGCCAGGCGGCGCCTGCCTTTTCAAGCTGGTTGACCCATTTATTCTGATCAATATCAAAGGTCTCGACCCTGAGGTAAAAGGCGATCACATTGGGGGATTTTTTGTTGATATGCTTATCCTCTATCAGTTCGCCGAACGGTGTGGATGTTTCGCGGTCGATCTCAAGCGAATTAAAGAAAATATCAAAATGGTTGACGGGGCGGCCGTCCTGGTCGCGTAGCCGGAAGATGACCTGCGCATGTTTGTCGTACTGGTTGCGGGGGTCTCGGGACCAGGGCCACAAGGATGGCTGCTGCCGGGTTTTTACTTTTTTGTAGGTGGCTTTGGTTTCCTTTTTGAAAAAGGCAAGCCGGTCTTTCCAGTTGGCCTCATCCGAAGCAAGGGCCTGCTCGATAAGTCCGAGTACCTGTTGCCGGCAGCTGTCGCCGGTCACCACGCCCATGTTGTCTCCGGAATGCGCGCACTCATAGGGGATGGCAAAGGGCAATTCAGGCCTGCCATCCGAGCCGGGCATGGATACCCTTTTTTTCTCATAATACACGGAACGGTCCCCCGCCCGGGCAAGATGACTTTCTACCTCGCCGAGGACGGTCGGCCAGTCCAGGGCAAGCGCCTTTGCAGTGGGCCCGAGCCGGCAGTAGATGAAGTTGAGATTAGAGGCGGCAACCCGGACAACCCCGTCCGATCCGTCTTCCTTGGCATAGCGCAGGGGTGCCTCATACCAGTTCCCATCGGCCTGGGTCCCGACAATGATGTGTTCCCGGACCTTGTAGACTTGGTCCGGCGAATTTTCCGCTTCGGTAAAGAAAAGATGCAGATCAATTGTCTCCTCCGAGCCGAGTTCCAGGGCATCAAGAACCCGCATCCCCCGTTCCGCTCCTGCCTGGAAGACCAGGCGGCCCCATTTGGCCAACTGTCCCTTGCCGATATGAGCCCAGCCGCTGCCGAGGTTGGCCCCGGCAAGATAGATCAGGTTGTCCAAAGGCGAAGGCCGGGGGCTGAACCGGCGCAGCCAGTTCCTGATCACCAGGGCGCCGGTGCTGTGGATGATCGCATCAAAGCCGCCGGCCAAAAGATGGGCATAATCGGCCATGTGCAGGGCCCGGTCAAAGGCCCGGGAGATGTCATCAAGATGAATGCCGTCCTCAAGCGAGATATACCGGCTGAGATCAATTTCAACCACGCTGCCGTCACCGTAAAGCCCACGCAAAGCATCCGGCATGGAACCGTAGATTTTCTCGACGGATGCCGGATCGGTTTGTTTTGATTCAGCCGAATAACCATGGATGAGAACAATAGGGCGCATGGGGATATCATTTTATAATATTTTGAATTTTAACTAATTATTGTAATAAATCACCATTCAGGATGTGGCAAGCTATCCATGGATTGCCGTGACGGGTTTTGGCCCATTGGTCGGCTCAATCCTTACAGGCTATCCGATGTATTCGGTATGAAGTCCTGCCTTCCTGGCCGCTTCAAATTGTCTTCTGTCAGAGGTGACAAATATATCTGCCTGCCATTCAAAAGCACAAGCAGCATGTATAGCATCCATTGCCCGCAATACATTTTTTTCCAGCAGATTCAGTGAGCGTGAGATCACCGCCGGAGTGACCTGAAGAACTATAGCGTCACGGACATCATCCGGCAATTGCCGCTTTGCCTTTCGATAGTCCGTAATTGTAAAAATTCGTTCCCGCTGTCGCCGGTTAAGCGCGGAAATGATTTCGGGCATCCTTGATCAAGCCCAAAAATGATTTTGCTTTTAGAATTTTAATTCCTTTATAGAATTCCAGGTCGAGCAGATGATGATCACCGGACACAATATAATCCGCTTCGCCTTCATGCGCACATGCCAAATATTTATTATCTGATGGATCATCTGTAATTACATTCACAGCTTTCTCTCCCTCAACGATCCATGCAAACATTAAGACATCTTCAAAGTACGCATCTATTTCCCGTGCGGTTTTATGATGATATTTTTGAAGTTTTGGGTAAAGTAAGATACGTTTTATTTCTCTTATAACAGAAGGCGACAGAATCAACTCCACTTGATTATCTTTGATCAAATCAAGGATCTTATCGGGATTAGATTTTGGCTTGATCAAACCGCTGGCAAAAAGATTGGCATCAACAACGATCTTCAAAGCAACTTACCCCTTAATCGGCTTTTACCTGTTTAGCTGCCTGTGTTGCTTCTTCCAGCATATTGTCAAGCTTATCAATTTTTTCTCCATCAAAAGAATCGCTGATTTTCGACATATTATTAAAAAAACGCTGCCTGGCCTTATCCATTTGCCTGAATCTCTTAACGGGGATAATCGCAACCATGGGCATCCCTTTGCGCTCTACAATATACTGGTCGTTCCCGAATGAAACAGCATTCATTATTGTACCAAATTTTTGTCGGGCCTTAAGGGCTGTAACTATTTTTAATGTCATGTTTATCCCCTTTTTAAACTATATCAATTGTTATGCTTTTATACTTGTCGATAACAGATAAATTGTCAAGAGAATAGACAAAAATTATTTCACCTCCATGGTCACCCCGCAACATAACGACCCCGATTCCCCCTCACTACGGTATTTTTTCTTATAACTCTCTTTTTGACCCCAAAAACATCAATATAGGGCTCAAAACCGTGCTATTTTCAACCTAAATCTTCGTTGTTTGGGCGTTGAGCTTGGTCCGACCCTATTCAGTATTCAGTGCTATTCAGACTGCTATTCCGACTATTCCATTGCCCGATATTATCGCTTCTCGCGCCTTGCCATGCCGGCACCTCGACTCCTGAAG
>JAADHK010000056.1 GCA_013151835.1 Deltaproteobacteria bacterium | reverse complement strand
GTTTCTCTCGGTAAAAAACAGGCGCTGGCAAAATCATTTTTACAATATTTATACGGTAAACCAATAACCGACATCGGAGATGCAGCCAATGCCCTTTCAATAAATTTCTCAACTGCGTCAAGATTGATCGGTGATTTTGTGAAACTGAATATATTGTTGGAAACAACCGGTTATAAACGTAACCGTATTTTTGTTTTTGAGGATTACATTGGGTTGTTCAGGGCATGAGCAGCCCCTGGAGACACACGCTTGTCTGTCTCTGCGACAGCAACAGGCACAAAATGGAGGCGCCCCTGAAATGAAATTCGCGGTCATGAGCGATTCGCACGACAATATCTGGAATCTGAGAAAGGCCCTTGAGGGCATATCCGTGGCTCACTGCGATCTTATCATCCATTGCGGGGATTTTGTGGCACCGTTCATGTTTGACGAGCTTGTCCGGGCCGGTATTCCCGTACACTGCGTGTTTGGAAACAATGACGGGGACAGGTTTCTGCTCACGAAAAAGGCGGCTGGAAGCAATGGTGTTATTACCCTTTACGGGGCCATCGGCGAAATTGAAATCAGCGGGATTCGTCTTGCATTCGTCCACGAGGAGGAGGTCGCCCAAGGGCTTGCCGCCCTGGGAAAATACGACATGGTCTGCTTCGGACACACCCACAAGCACTTTCGGGATAAAAAAGGAAGCACCGTGCTTCTAAATCCCGGTGAGGTCATGGGAAAGGACGGAAGTCCCGGATTTTGTATCGTAAATCTTGAAAAGCATATTATTCAGCGCGTGCCGATCAAGTGACGGATGCACAAAAAATAAATCCAACGCCGAATGACATTATTGCCAGTTCAAGTGCAAATACAACCGATTCAGCTTTAAAAGACAGAATCAAGGAGATGAAAGAAGCCGTTGAAACTGTAGAGCATCATCAGTATCCGGACTTGTATTTCTATGACAGAATGGTTTCATCATGAAAATGAAGAGATAAGGTCATTGGCAAAAAATAAGTATGCTGAGTTTCAAGAACTCATAAAAAAAGAACGTAAATGGGAGGAAGAAAGACAGGATAGTGATTATAAACAAAGTCATAAATCAAGATTCGCTCCCCACTACCGCGTGCTCTGAATAAAGCTGACTTCGGAATCCCGGATTTTCTCCCATTTCTTCCTCTCCGACCTGAGATTGAAAAGATCGATGTCTTTAAAAATCAGGTTTTCTTCCCGGGGCGGGAGGACCATCTTGGTTCTGTTTTTTTCCGGGGAATGGATCTGTGAGTTTCCAAAAAAAGCGTGATTGCAGAAGAAACAATAGGCGTAAATGGATCGCCGGGCTTCAAAATGGGCCGCCTCAAAGTCGGATGTAACCGGTGTGAATGCGGTGTTGAGAATAATATCAACCGGAACGGCAGAATTTTTTAACTCCACCCTTAAATCCATGTCTAAAAAATCCCTGCAAATGGCAATGGCGATTCTGCCGAATCTCGTATTGCAGATGGTTATCCTTCCGGGAGAATCGGTTTGGATGTTTTCTTTATGCTTTTCTTCTCCCATCCCTATGATGGCGGGGATATGTTTTTTCTGTTCCCAGACAATTCCCTCCGGCCCTATGACACGGCAGGTATTCGCCTTTGTCTCAAGGTCGTGATATGCTCCGGGCACGATGATCATATCGCCTGTTTTTGCCAGATCGAAAAGATCTTCCAGCAGCTCTCTGTAATTCAGATCAAGGAGCATTTCCGGAAATAACAGGATATCAACCTTATTCTCGCGGGCTTTTTCACACATGATTTTTACTTTTTGCCTGACCGCCGCCAGCCTGCTCTGGGGAAGTCCGAACAAACCGTCGGTTTTTTCCTCGAAAAAGTCCTCGGCAGCCCCTGTCTGGGCAATGCCCACCCGGCACTTTGTTTGTTGAATCCGTGAATCCTCATCCAGTTGATCATTGTAAACAATGCTGTATTTTTGTTCCTCCGGGGCCGCCGCTTTTTGTTCCATCTCCCGGCTGTATCTTCTCATCTCGCTGATACTGACCGAAGAACTGGTTTCTTCGGCCAGCGCCGAGGGATTAAGGTTGGAGAATCCATCTGAAATAGCGGGTTTCGCAATGGCATCCATGGCGGACACCAGAATTTTGCTCTCTTCATTGAGCATGTCCAGACGATCCAGTATCTCTTTTTCCCTGTACCAGTATCCTGACCGGCCGAAAATCCCGGCGGCGGATTTCAGATATTGGGCCGCCACTTCAAGCAGTTTTTTTCTTTCGTTCAAGTCAAGGATTTCATCCGCCTGAATGAGATGCCAGGCGCCGTCAAAATAGGCGGATGCGGCAAGCGCCCAGTCCGCGCCATTTAAAAATCCTGATTGCCGGTAAAAAGAAGCGGCATTTCTAAGGTGCTTTTTGATTTTCGTATAAAGCAGGGTTTTGGTCTCGGTATCTTCAAATTCATCAAACCTGCAGCCGTTTTCAAGGGCCTTGCAAAACGCGGCATTGCCCTGTGCCATCATTTTTTTCTTTTTTTCTAAAAACACATCGCCGGCCTGTTCAAAAAGAATGGCCGCCTCTTTATAGCCGTCCGGGTCATTTTCATTTTCAGCCAGTTCCATTTTTTCCAAGGCCTGACAGAGCTTTAAGATGCCAAGATATCCCTCCTTGCCGGTATCTAGTTCATAGGAGTCAACGATCTCTTCAAAGAGTACGGCGCTGTCCCTGTATTGCCTGGCGGCTTCGAGCTTTTTTCCTTCTTTTCCCAGGCCGCTTCCCTTTTCCAGCGCCGCCCTGGCCAGGGCATATTTTTTCCTCAGGCAGGCCGCTTTTTCAAGTTTGCCGATCCGGTTCTTTTCCTTTAAACTCTCTGCGTTATCCTGGGCAGTGTTTAAAATATTTATGACTTTGTCGAATTGGCCGGATGCAATTTCAAAATTTTCGGCCGCATCAAAATGTCTTTCCTCCTTGCCGGCGTGGGTTGCGTCTTCCAGCACGGCCCAGGCGGAATAATATGAAGATTCAAAATGATACGTCGGTAAATCCTTAAGAATGGCGCCGGCTGCTTCATATTTTTCCCTTGCCTGATGATATTGTTCCTTATCATGGCAGGCCCGGGCAACCTCTATTAAATGCCAGGCCAGAGAATAGGCGCAGCGCTCTTTTACTTTTGCAACGATGTTTTTCTCAAACAATGACGCAAGGGCCTCTTTATACGCATCGTGTGCTTTTAAGTAACTATCTGCGGAAGCCTCATGATCATTCCTGCTCTCCTCAACAAAAGCAATCCGCTGGTGGGCGGATGCCGTCATATAGGCAGAGCCTCTTTTAATGGCATCATCCAGGGCCTTTAAAAACGTGTCGTGAGCCTTTTTTAACATCTCCTCGTCTTTGGAAATGACCCCCAGTTCCAGGTATAAATCCCCCAGCCTGGTTTTTGCAGACAGGTCCCCGGTGCGGGCGAGTACCGGATTTTCCAATAACTTCTCGGCCGCATCCACGGCCATTTTCAGCATTTCTTTTCGCCGTCTTGCGCTTTTGGAAATGTCCGCCATACTTTTGCAGGCAAACCAGATCGAGTTGTAGGCGTAAGATTGATTGAGTCCGCCTTTCAATCCCGATGCCGCCGATTTTGCCGATGCCGCCTCTTTAAGCGCTTTATCGATGTATTTTTCCCGGTCTTTTTTCCCGGAGGAAAATTCAGCCAGACGAACGTAGTTCAAGCAAAGTCCGGCATAAAGAGCGGCATCCAGAGGGATGGATTTGGTTGTGACGCCCAGGCCGGTTTCCTGCAGGGTGTTTTCCAAAACATCCAGGCTCTTTTTCGTAATGGCCCTGCGATCTTCCACAGGAACAAAGGTAAGATGGGCCAGTTCCGTATAAATGTTGCTGGAAAAAATATGATTCAAATGGAAAAAATGATGTAAATGGAGTTTATCATGTTTAATGGACAGATCAATGTCATGTAAAATCCGTTCAAGATCAACTGTGGCATTCCCCCATAACAGGGAAGGGGAACGGTGTGAATAGAATAAGGATATCAAAAAATTAAGCCCTATTTTCTCGGCATGGACAAGCCCCCTGTCCGCATAAGAAACAACCTGGTCGAAATACGCTTTTCTGTCATTTTCTTTTTCCAGCGCCAGGACCGCTAAAAACCACTTCGCCATACAATTTATGATGTATGACAGGGCCAGCAGCCAGTCATCATCTGTTTTTTTCATCAGGACCAGCAGTTCTTCACCGATCTCTTCAGCCCTGTATATTTCCCTGGCGCAAAATCTGGACGGTAAATTATATCCGGCGCCCCCGAGCCATGCCAGGTTGCCGAATATGAAAAAAGTTAAGGGGATATAATTTTTTGCCTCCCCTGTTTCCTTTACAATCTCCCAGCATTTTTCGGTTAAAGGTTTAATTTTTTCAAATGCCGCTAAAATATCCCTATGCTTATTTTGAAGACAAACTGGAAAAGAGTTAATGTAATACTGGAGGGCAACCGCACGGGCATAATCCTGCTTTTCATCTTTTTCTAAATAAATCCGGATGGCGTTTTCAAGTTTTGGCGAGTTTTTTTTAGTGAAATTAAGTATTTTATCCGCATCTTTGCTTAAATGAATCTCAAGCAAGCTGATCATTACTATGCATTCCAGCGCCCTGCCTTGCCCGCCGATACTCTTGTATAACCTTTTTGACTTTTCATATGACAATGAAGATAACCTGGACAATTGTACCGCATCTTCAAGGGTTTTGGCACAATAAGAGGCAAAGTAGCTGCATTGCCCCAGTTTAAAATAAAGGTCCGCACTTGTTTTGGCATCTTCTTCGGCAAGAAGCTTTATTGCCTCCGCGTATAAATCACAGGCCTTTTCCCGTTGATACCTGCTTATTTTTTCTTCCGCCAACGCCAATAAGCGCTGTATTTTATTTTCAGTAGAATCCTGATGCGTATCGGACATAAACAAAATCCCATGGGTATTGATGCAAAAATAACGGCAAAGGGCCGCTGGTCTCATCCAAGCAAAATCCGATGATATGTTTAAACATCGAAAATAACAAGAACAGGCAAAAAAATATACCAAAACAGGAAAAAGAAAACAACACCCCTCTCGTTGACAAATCCTTGACAAATCCTTTTTGCTCATTGTAATTTGTGCAAAGGCCAGGAACAATGTGGTACCTACCCAAACCCAACCAGGAGGTAAGCATGAAGATGAAGACTTTTCCACTGACAATCGTTGCTCTGTTATGTTTCAGTCTCGTAATGTTCGGATGCAACAATAATGATAACAGTAATGATACGGTTCAGCTATCCGGAACAGCGGCCACGGGTGAAGCCATGGCTGGCGTGGTGACCGCGACTAACGCAAACGGTGAAGAGGCCGGCCCGGTGGATATCGCCGCGAACGGCAGTTTTACAATCGACATCGCCAAAGGCGGGCCCTATATCTTAAAAGCTCATGACGATGGCACGGGCGCAACTCTTTTTTCATATTCTTCCACCGGCGGGACCGTCAACATCACGCCGTTGACCAACCTGACGCTGTTCGTTGCCGCCGGACTGAATACGGATGTCGCCAATCTCTATAACGCCTGGGCCGAGGCGGCGCTGGCATCCGCTGACGTGCAGGCGGCGGCGAAGAAGGCCAATGCCAACCTGGCGGCGCTCTATGCCACCTACGGACTCGATCCTATGGCATACGACTTCTTCCAGGCATCTTTTTCCACGGACGGCGTCGGTATTGACGGCTTGTATGACAATATCATGATCACGCTTGATGCCAACGGTGAGACCGTAGATGCGGCCATCGATATCAATGACGGAGCAATCACATTTGATATCAACATCGATATCAGCGGCATATCGTTTACCGGAACCACCGGGGGCGGTGGCACACCCGGGGATATTCCGGCGGGTTCCACATGGGAACTGTCGGCCGCAACAACCATAAATGGCGCGACCACAACGACGACGACGACCGTGACCGGGATTCAGGTACCGGCATCCCAGGGTGATTTTGAAACCGTAGCGGTTAACAACCTGACGGGTAGCGTTGCCACGGGCGGCATCACGGTCACCTACTCCATCGGTCAGGTGACCTATACCGCCAACGTCGACGGGGTTGTCGGGGATACCATCGAAACCACCATGACCGGCACGTATACGCTTTCCGGCGGCCCCTTCCCCTCACCGACCACATTTAACTTTACTTATGAATACACATACACGCGTACGGCATAAAACCATTTATTACCTTGTGTAAACCTCTAAAGGACCCGGCTGCTGATTATTCGCGGCCGGGTCCTTATCATTGCCGCCGGTACCTTTCCTCCCGGCTCGCAAGATAAACTCCCCGAGCCTTAAAAAATCCGTTCACTTTCCCCGCCGTCCGGAGTTATGCCATCGGAAACATCATATTGAGGTAGAAGTTTATCGTCAACTGGGTCAGATACTCGAAGAACGGATCGAAATTTATGAAAATACGGAAATAGTGTCCGGTCTTGAACAGTAGCATTGCACAATTCAAGACCAGACACCAACTTATGCGGTAACGCCCTTGCCTTCGGCTATAAATTTATGCTAAGTCCATGCTAAGATATTAATTTAGCACGGGAACACTTACAGGGGAATTAAGGCCCATAAGCGCATACCCGTGCCGGGCGGCACACTCGAATGATACGGGCATTGGATTTATCACCCGGCTTTATGGTGAATTAGAATTAAGAGTCGAGCCAACAAAACAGATAAAGGAGAAGGCGAATGACTGACGAGACAGGCCCGGATGAAAATTCGGAAAATGGTGTTTTGGTTCCCGAAGTAGTGGAAGAAGAGATTGAAAGCTCCCTTTCGCTGCGGGAAAAACAGCTCTTAAAGGATGCCGTCCGGTTTATCAACCAGACGGTAAAAGGGATGTATTTGAATGCGGCGCTTCGGATAGGGGATTATCTGCTGACCGTTTTTTTCAACAATGATTTAAAACGGGCCGTATCCAATTATGCTTTCAAAAGCGCGAGCCTCAGCAGCCTGTGCCGCCGGACGGAAATCTCGCTGGACAGAAGGGACCTTGCGTATATGGTGAAAATAGCGGCCCAGGAACGCTTTATTAAACAAATCGATCTGGATACCAGTGACTTGAATTATACGCATAGAAAATATCTGACCCGGCTCCCGAACGACGGGACGAAAATGGAACTCATCGAGGAATGCGTAAAGGAAGAAATGCCCACGCGGGATCTCCTGATCAGGATTAAAGAGATCGAAAGCAGCGAAAAAACAGTGAAAAGCATCACGGCCGAGCGTATGATCAAGAGTTTTATCACACGTATGGACCGCTCCATGGAAAAGATCGCCATTCCCGAGACATTATCGGAGCCCGAACTCTTTTCCGGCCTCTTGCCCGACACGCGCATGGCTCTGGAAAGTAAAACCATGCAATGGCTGGAACATCTGGAAGATCTCCGGAGCCAGTATTCCGATTTACTCGAAATGCTGAAAAATGATGAATCATCCCCCCCGTAAATTTCCCCGTTTGTTTCAGTTGCAACGCGCGTTGCAACTGAAACTTTTTTTTCGGAGGCAGTAAAAACAGCCTCTTACATTGAGGCTCATTCCGGGACTGTGAAAACAGGACAGGGATACAAAAACCGGGTGGTAACACAGACAGCAAGAGCTTTTCTTATGCCGCCGCCCCGAAGCCATGGGCGGTGCGTTGAATAATTTCATCCTGCATTTTAGGCGTCAGGTCCGCAAAATAAGCCGAATAGCCGGAGACGCGCACCAGGAGGTTCGGATGCAGGTGGGGATTTTTCCTGGCCGCAACCAGGATTTCGGGATCCAGCACATTCATCTGGACCTGCATGCCGCCTCGCTTGAAATACGCCCGTATGAGGTGGCCCAGGGCCGTAACTCCCTGTCTTCCCCGCATGGCATGGGGATCAAGCCTTGCGTTTAAATTAATGCCGTTTGCGATCCGGGTCAAATCGATGCGGGTCACGGAATTTAACATGGCGGTGGGCCCCTGCTGATCCATGCCGTTTTCCGGCGCGATACCCGAGGCAAAACTCTCTTTTTTTCTCCTGCCGTTGGGAAGCGCCCCGGTAATCCTTCCGAAATATTCGTGCGAAGTCACGGAGTAGAGCCCCACGGTATACTGTCCGCCCCGGGTGTTTTGCCCATGCGATTGCAGGATGTCGGCAAACCTGTCGATAACGTAAATAACATGACGATCCACCTCCTCGCTGTCGTTTCCGAATTTTTCCTGCCCCTTCAAGAGGAGGCGGATTTTTTCATCCGCAAAGTTGGTTTTTAAATGCGAAAGCAGTTGCGTTAATGAGAGGCGCTTGTCCTTAAACACTATCTTTTCGATGTTGTAAAGCGCATCTCCCACATCCGCCGGGCCGACGCACTGGATTCCGGAAAAATTGTACATGGCCCCGCCTGCCGTGGAGCAGGTTCCGGATTCAAGACAGCCTTTGATGAGCATGCTGGTAAGCGGGGTGGGATGAAAATCGCGATTGGCCTTTTCTATAATCTTAAGGTTTGAAACAAGATGGCCGAGTTTAAAGGCAAGCTGTGTTTCAAAGGCATGGCGAACCTCATCCATGCTTTTCATCTCCTGGGCGGGTTTTGTTTTTGCCCCGGACCGGTATGGGCGGCCGAATCGCCTCCCGCAGTTTAAAGCCATTTCAAGGGTAATGGGCACATTGAATATGGCCGCATCTGTTGATGAAAAACTCCGGCCCTGACAAACCGGTTCCACGCAACCCACGGCCGTGTAGTCCCGGGCGTCTTCCACGCTGTATCCGTGTTTTACCATAGTGTCGATGATGGTTTCATCTCCGTAAAGGGCCGGAGAATTGCTCCCGGAGGCGAGCATGGCGCTGATGGTTTCCATGTAACCTTCGGGCGAACCGGCATGCACACGGGCATGATAATTGGGCTGGCGCATCCTTAATTCATCCATGATCTCAAGGAAAATAAAGGAAAGTTCGTTTGTGGCGTCCCGGCCGTCCCGGTCGACCCCGCCCACCGTCACCACCTGGCCGTTAAACATTCCGCCATGAAAATTGGTCATGTGTTTTGAAAAAACCGGGATGATCTCCGACATCTTGATGGAAAAACAGGATAGAATCTCTTTTGCGCGTTCACGGGTGAGGCTGCCTGCGGCAATGTCGCGTTCATAATAAGGAAAAAGGTATTGATCCATCCTGCCAGGACACACCGAGTTATCCAGGCTCTCCATGTTTAAGGCGATCTGGGCGAAAAACAGGGATTGAACCGCCTCGTAAAAGGTGGCTGCCCCCTGCCTTGGCACACGGGCGCAGTTTTTTGCGATCTGTTCGAGTTCCGCCCTGCGGGCCGGGTCTTTTTCAGCCGAGGCCATGCTCGTTGCAAGCCTTGCATAACGCTCTCCAAAACCGGCAAGGCCCTCGCAGGCAATTTTTACGCCTTCATAAAATAGCCATTGCTCTGAGCCCGGGGCGGTTTTCTCCTGCCGCGCCAATGCATCCTCTGAAAATCCATCCGTCCCGATCCGGATGAGTCGTTCATAATCGGGCGCAAAATGAGAAATACCGCCCGATTCGTTGATCAGGTAATAGTGGGCAGTTAGCTGGTCTACTATGAACCGTATCTTTCCCATGAACGAAAAATCGGCCCTTATGGCAAGGAACCTGAACATCCAGAAAAAAACAATGGAGACAAGGCCCAGCATATCCTTTATTCTTATGTAAAGCGGGTTGGTTTTTCTTGATCTGAATTTTAAAAGGTCCATGAGAACCGGCAGGCCGTGAAGCTCGGGGAAAAGCGCTCCGCCGACCCTGTACGAAGAAAAATTCCCAACAATGAGTTCATCCGGGTAAATGGCGAGGCTCTTTTCGGCCAGGACCTTTGAAAGCGCCTCGGCCATGTGGATCAAGGCCGGTTTTTTCCGGTTTTCCCGTTGCCTGAAATACCGGGTCCAGATGAGCGCCCTTTCCGGGCAGATTGACGGGCGGGCGGTTTGAACGGCGTTTTTGAGTCCCTCGATTCGCGGGCTTGCGTTTGTATCAATGGCATTGGTAGTCATAGGGTTAACCGCCGGGCTTAAGTGTTATTTTATCTGTTTGAAATGTGAACGCAATTCCATTTGTGCCGAAGTTTTTTCAATATTTTTGCTTGCGCCGAACCTGTTGCCGATGGTATGGGTCGAAACAGTTACACAAGTGTTTTCCTTCCCTGCTTTTATCGAAAAAGCACCTTTTGTATTTGTTGGGCGGCGATGTTTTTATTATGCTTTTAAGGTTGCCTGACTTTTTACGAGCCCGTCAAGGTTGATGATCTCGTAAAAAGTCAGACACCCCGGTTACGATGGCTAAGTAGAAAGTTCCATATACAAGGCGTAGCGCGAAAGCGGAGGCATACATATAGTATTCCGAGCATTTCGCGACCCGCTACAACGCAGTAGATGGGACTTTTTACGACGCCATCAAGGTTGCCGGACGCTTGATAAGAGTTAGCCACTTATTTCACTTAATACAATATAATGTATGATTGCAAGCGGCGGTCCTTTTTGCCGCCCCTGCGGCCAAAAACGAACCAATGGATGACGTATCATCCGTCCATATACAGAGGATAACAAGATGGTCATAAAAAGAAAATTAATCCTGCCGAATGATGCCGAATTTAAGGCAAGCCTTGAAAAGAAGTTAAAGGAATACAAGAAACGTGTCAAGATGTTGAAAAAATCAAAAAAGTTTTCCAATCCCGACATGGCCTATTCCACCATTGCAGGCTATAAAGCCCTGATCGCCCAGCGGCTGGCATGGCGCGGCGAGGTTGATACACAGCGTTTTGGAGAGGAATTAAAAGAGGAATACGGGTTTATCGATTTTATCGCCTTTAATACGGCGGCGGCCGTCATAGACGATTATTGCCGAACCGGCGGGAAAAACGTGATAAAAGCCGAGGAACTCCCCAGGGAACTGGATCCCCTCAGAAAAGACTCGCCGGCCCGGCGCAGCAGGTAAGTTTGATGTATTCCTAAATTTTCATAAACGGGATACCATACCTGTGGGCAGAATCTTCAAGAGTTTTCCCACTATATTCCATGGATATACAGGCACGGTCGACGACTTCACCCTCTTTTCGATTAAATCCGCAATAATTTTAGCCCCTTTTTCCACGGATATTAAAAACGGCCGCTTGGGCAGCATTTGATTTAACGGGGTGTCGATGTAGCCGGGATAAAGAACCGTTACATCTATATTTTTCCTGAAGGTTTCCGCCCTGAGTGATTCCAGGTAAATCGCGATCCCGGCCTTGGAGGCGCAGTAGGATGAACTCCTGGGCATTCCACGAAATGCCGCAACCGAGGACACCCCCACTACATGTCCCTTTCCTTTTTTTAGAAAATAAGCGACCGCTGCGTCGATGGTGGCCATGGCTCCCAGAAGGTTTACCTCTATTGTGGCCCGGGCCTTGTCGAATTCGTTTTTCCCGACCCGTTCCCCAAGCCCTATTCCCGCGTTTGCATACACGATATCAAGACCTCCGAGCTCACCAATCAAAAAGGAAAGCGCCTTGGGCACGGCTCTATAATCGGTTACATCCAGGTGTTTTACGGCAATTGCAGGCGGGGAATGCTCGTCGTTTATCTCTTTTTTCATTTTTTCCAGCTCTTCAACACTCCTGGCCGAAAGCGCCAGACAATACCCTCGCTTTGCCATTTCAAAGGACAGGGCGCGCCCGATGCCCGAGGTTGCGCCGGTGATAAATATGGATGCCATGGTCTTTTCCCTTTAATTCGGATTACGCTAAAATTTCCGCCTTGATCTCCTCTATTTTTCCGGGAAGAAGGCGATCTTTCTGCAATTGTTTTTTTAAACGGACGATGGCGCTGCTCACGGAACTGTAGCCCGACATGTCAAAAGCCGCCGCAATCAGATCGAGGCTGTCCTTGCGCAGGATGCGGGTTAAATAAATTGCCACCCCGCGCGCTTCATTGAATCTTCCCCGCCTTGAAATCATAAGTTCCGATTCATCCACCCGGTATGCGAGGCACACGGCTTTTTTTATGCTGGCCACGTCAGGCGCCAGGATAGCCGAAGCCGGGACATGGCGGTCGAATTTTTCATTAAAAAAATTTTTCCTGGCCCATGCCATGAAATCCTTCCCACCCATTATGGCAGGAAGCTTCTTTTTGTCAAATACTGAAAGAACCCCGTTCGGTGTCTCGATATTCATGTACTCTTGGTAAATGCGTACACTCTCGCCATGCTTGCCGGGCAGCATGGACAAGATGACCTCCTTGCCGAGCCATTCCCATTTTTTATCAAAAGAAAGATAGCCCGGGTGGCTGGACCACTGATACTCATCCACAAGCGATACCAGGCCCTTGCGTACCGGTTCCCTGTGAATATATCTGACCATTTCAAGAAGAATATGGTCTTCAGGCAAAAGGATGCATTTGAATCGCCCCTTAAACAGGCTGCCGTCAATGTCATGTCTTTTATTGTAACGCTGTGTATAAATGCCGTTAATATGTCTCATGCAGCGGGAAAGATTTGATTCAGGCGTTTTAAGCAGGAGGTGGTAGTGGTCCGGAACCAGGCAATATGCCGTTATTCCGATGTTCCAAAGGGCTGACGCCTCCCGCAGGAGGTCTATAAATTCCTGGTAATCCGTGCTTTTGTCAAACACCTTTGCCGTCTTGCGGCCGTGGTTCAACACAAGATACCAAGCGCCCGGGTATTCAATACGGAGAGGCCGGCTCATAATGGCATATCTTGTATCAAATGATTTTCCAAATGTCAAACGAAGACTTGACCCCTTTGGAAAATTTAAAGGCTGTGCCGTTTCCGAGCGGAAATCTGTGCATTCATTGTTGACAGATTGATTGCTTTTTCAATCCGCCATAAACGATCACATTAAAACAAGATCAATGATTGTAAGGACTTGGTGTTAAGGACACCCAGTGCAGCTTTGTGATTTTAATGGATTGGCTTTTAGCTTAGTAAATATTATAATCCATTGATATCAAATGAAACATTTACCAGAAAATCAAGGAGGGGGCATGAAACGACTGATGTTTCGGATAACACATTAAAACAACTAAAAATCCAATATTATTAACTTTATTTACAAATAACATATTGAATATTTATAAATCTATAATTAGTCACAATTCAACATAACGGCCCTCTTCCCTTTTTTCGCGGTCATTCCATTAAATAACATGTAGTTAATTCGATCCGACCTCATTTGTTATTGCCTCGTTTGTCATTGGAGCCCCCCCTGCACCTGGCCACCGATAATAAGACTGTAGGCGACTTGCTGATCCGCAAGGGAGCAGATGTGAACGCCCTCGATAACCGGGGGAAAAGCCAATTTTCCCACAAAGGACCTATCGCGATGCGGAATAACGCATGCGGATGGAACCAGCATCCGGGTGGAAACGGCTCATCGGATCTGTTGCTTCAATTTTAAAAATTTATCCAGTAAATCCTTTGCATCCTCTTTTAACGAGAAAGTGATCGCATAACTGTTCAGATAGCTCATCACATGCGCTGCTCCGCCGGGGGGTGAGCTGTATGTGCCGTCTTTTAATTTATAACCCAACTCCCGATACGTACGTTCTACGAACCCGCTCTTATCCGCTTTTTCAAACCTCACGCGGTAAGGCTGAACATGTTCCGGCAGATCGATGATGACATCACTAAGACAGAGTTTATCGGTTGTTAATATATACTTATTGAATTTGTGATAGTAGCATACATATTTGAAAATGATCAGGTTTCCTTCGACGCTGAAGTCCAGTTCCGTCACATCAGATATGTTTTGGGGAATTTTCGTCATGTGATGCCCCGGCAACAGCTTTTCGGGTCGCCAGGGAAATTTAGCAAAGTTGATGGAGTCTGCATTGTCGAATATCGTTTTTTCAATAATCTCCGGCAACGATACATTGTCCGGGCCCCGGGGGATTTCGCCTTGAACCTGATAGTCTTCTTCGACGGTTGATGTCGGCGGAGGGGCCTGGGAAAAATGGAGATTGCCATTGTCATCAGCCCATTGATAAATCTCTCCAAAGCAGCATACCGGTATGAGAATAGTGACCAGTGGCAACAGAATACATAACAGCTTCAGTGACGACGATTTCATCAAGTTGCTCCCTCCTTTCTGCTAAGGGCTCAGTGGTGTCCGGTTAGGTTTTTACATATAACCGATCTGCTTTTTGTTCTTTGAATTTATTGGTCTTTTACACCGGTTTCAGGAGTGTTTTTTATTTGACCTGGCATCGGCATGCCCAGTGCCTTGTATATATTTTCAAACATGTGAAGGTCTCCTCTGATTCTGGCTATGTCAAGGGGACTGTAACCATAAAGGTTTTTAATCAGCGGATCAGCACCATTCTCAATCAGGATTTTTACTATTTCAGCACACTCCGGATAGCATGAGGATGTGGGTTCTCCCATGTAAACCAGTGCCCAGTGCAGGGGTGTTGTTCTCCGGACAGCTTTGATACATACGCTTCCAGAAGAATCGGACGTCTGTGCATTTACATTTGCGCCATACTTGAGAAGCAATTTAATCGTATTGATCGACCGCTTCAGTACCGCCTGATGTAAGGGCGTAATGCCGTACTCGGCGTGTCTGAAGTTTACATTTGCGCCGTTTTCAATTAATATTTGTGAAATTTCCTCATGCCCCCAGGCAGCTGATGCTAAAAGTGGAGAAACTTCGCATTCGGATAAATTGACAACCGATGGATCCTTTTTAATCATTGCTTTCAATCCACTGATATTCTCGATAGCAACTAATTTCTGAATATCAGACTCACACTTAAATGTGCTGCCTATGCAGGCGCCTCCTGTGTTGCATTCACTATAAGTGTATTTAATTTCCTTGTGAATAAAGTACTCATCTTCCACAAGTTCTTCAATATCATCCTTAGAAACTTCAGTCGGCTGGGTGTCTGAAAAATGCTTTACTCCGTTTTCATCCGTCCATATATACAATTGCGCATTCAACGAAAGCAGCGGGAAGAAAACAAGTGATAAAATAACCATCCATTGAATGACTTTCTTCATACATCCCCTTCTTCTATGTAACTTCATTTAAGAATTATGCAAAAACAATCATTATCAACAGGGTGTTGGCATCAACAGGGTGTTGGCTCGATTTTCAGCCACTTTTTTTAAAAGTTACTTTTAGGCTCGGTCCCGGGCGCGACCGGGGGGAGCACTTCCAATGTTATTTTGTATCATGAAAAACACCCGATCCCGTATTTGCCGTTTACACGAGATCGGCGGTATATCGCATTTCATCCTGAAGCCGTTTAAAATCCCTTTGTTGCACATAGAACAGAAGATTGTTTATCGACGCAAGAAGATTGGAAAATGAAATTTCATCGGCTGCATAATGCTGATCAAGATTTTCCTGTTCAATTTGTATTTTTGTCAACTCACCGACCTGATATGTCATTTCCTTGATCATTTGTATATCGCTTGTTGTTTTAAGGGAGCTTTCCAGGGCTGTTATTTTTTTCAATATTCCCTTTTTTCTAAAATTTTCCAGCAACTCAAAATTGTTATTCATTTGCTGAAGTTGATGTAAACCCGCAAAAGAGATTGCTTCAAGATTGGTTATGAGGCCTTTTTTAAGTTCAGACGATAGATTGATGTTTTCAATCCGGTCATATAACATCACACTCCTTCGAATAAGAGCCGATGCTTTTATTTGAAGTCGTTTCCGGTTAAGCCGGGATAAATTATCCTTGAACCGGTGGAGGGCCGGCCAATTCCTTTTCCGGGCCATATTGCCGAACATGGCCACTGAAGCAAGCGGCATGAAGGCATATCCACAGGAAAACCCGATGGCTGAAAAAGAAACGATGAATAATAACAGCACATTGAAAGACAAATTAATGCCGGCAGGCTCTCCGGGCAGGGTCGTCATCATCAGATTTACACCTGAAATTAAACAATAAAACGCCATGCATAGCAAAAGGATTTGCGGTAATGAAAATCGAATCCGATGGAGCATGTTCAAATAAGGCTTTTCCAACGCCTGCAGACTGCCGTTATCATCACTTAGCGCATCGGCAACCAGAACCGCGGAATATTCACTCACATTATTCAAAAACACCCGTGGGTAAGTGCTTTTAAACAATTGAAAACGCCAGGAGGGAAGCGCCCTGCTGGTCAATTTCTCGAAGCGGTTTATAAAATGATCCGGGTTTTGAATGTTATTGGCGATAATGCCATAGTCTCCGCCTATGACCTCCAGCATATAGGATGTCCCGCAATGGGAACAAAAGGGCAGTTCTTTCCACAGGTCTTCCTGACAATTCCGGCATTTATGAAAGGCTATGAGTTCTTCCGACGGGTTCAGCCCTTTCAGGTCGGAAAGCAATATCATTAACTCCCTGGCCCCCTGAATACGGTCCGACGGTGCGGGTGATAAAAGTCGGTAGAATAAATCGTTTGTCCCCTCCGGAAGATTGGGATTGATTCTCGTGGGGGGAATATATTGCCCCTTAATTTTCAGATTCATTATTTCGCCCGGATTATCGGCGTAAAAAGGGACTTTTCCGGCAAGGAATTCATAAAGGGTCACCCCGAGCGCATACATTTCACCCACAATGCCATATTCGCCATCGATAATCTGTTCCGGCGGCATATAAGAAATCGTGCCCGCATTTATGTCATTTCCATTTAACCTAAAGGTGCGCTCATGCTGGGCAATGCCGAAGTCAATAATTTTAACCGCCCCTTTTTTCCCAAAAAGAATATTTTGGGGCTTTATATCTTTATGAATGATACTTCGTTTATGACATTCCGAAAGGCCCCTGGCGATTATCTTGGCAAGCCACAACCATGACTTCCACTCCATCGGGCTGTTTTGTTGAATGAAGCGTTCACCATCAATTGCATCCTCCATCCAATCCATGGCTAAATAAGCATAATTCCGCTTTGCCCGAAAACGGTGAACGTTCAGGAATTGTTCAATCCCTTTAAGGGTATCAAGCGCCTGGTATTCATATTTAAGCCGTGTTAAATTTTTGGAAAAATGTTCGTCTTTCCTGGTAATCAGTTTCAAGGCAATAACCCGGCCGCCGTCTTTTTCAAGGGCTTTATATAAGGTCGCCTGTCCCCCGCTTTTTACAGGAGACACGATTTTATAAAAATCATCGATAATTAAACCGGGTTTAAGGGAAGTTCTCATGTTATTCAAATGACGATGAAAGGGTTTCGGTTTTCCGGAAAGGGGCAAGGGTTTTCAATGTTTCCGAAAGTATTGCAAGACTTAAGCGGATATCTTGTTTTTCGTTTAAGTCACCGGAAACAGCCCCGGCCATCTGCATGGTTGCGGCGCCCATTCCACCAATGAGCATGCGAAGCCGATTGATAAATTCGGCAAGCAATTCCACGGCGGACTCGTGTTGAATAAGCCTGTCCTGATTTTTTTTCCACTCCAGCATGATGGCCTCGGATGGTTTGGAGATGGATTGAGCAATGTGATGCTTTAGGCGTACCTGTTGTTGTTCAGCCTTTTGACGAACCTCATCTGCGGCATTTACAGCAAGCGTTTTAACCTGATCGCTCATTTCCGAAAGAGTGTCCATGGCCAGATTCATTTTTTTCGCCAGTTCTTTTGTTGCGCCGGGATTTAATTTGGCTTTGTCCTTATATAGAATGAATTGCATATATTGTTTGATGCCTTTGGCAATAATATATCTGAATTCTTTGTTGGTAATCGATAAAACAGGTTCTCGAAGTTTCTCTAAAAAATAAAACTCCGATTTGTCTGCAATTATTGTATCCGTAGCTTCTTTTTTGCGGAATCTGAATAATGGAGGATAATAGATACGGCCGATAATCAATTTATAAATGACCAGTAATGCAATAAAGGGGACATATTTATATGTTATCAGGGAATAATTATTAAATACGGGAAACTTTAATGCTTCCAGCCAAAGATTATAACTGGCCCTTACGGCAACGATTCGAACGATCGAAACAATGGCGTCTGCGGCGGAATGAATAAAAAAAACGGAGCTGGCGATGACTAAGGCCGATGATAAAAATCCAAGATGAAATGCAACATTTTTCGAAAGCGGATCGAACGTAATTGCTCCTTTGATCAGAACTTTCGGCAGTTTCCATAACGACGCGTAATGCAGCCTGATCGAAAAAAGCATAATTGCCGCCATGAAAAACACTGCAACTGATTTTATCAGGGTGTATTTAGACAATATTTTTGCCGGAATTTCACTTAGTTCGTTCGAGGCTTCCGGATAAACATATATAATGATATAACATATCGAAACCAAGCAGAATACTATAAACGCGCTTAATTTATAGTACCATGCGGCCATGGGCCGGATCTCGGTTGCGCAACCACTATTATCCAGCGTTTCGACAAGCCAGTTATTCTCATCGGCAGATGTGTTTTCCAGCAATGGCAAGGGAAGTTTTTTTAGCGCCTGCCGGATATCACGATACGGTTCCACGACAAAGGTTTCTTCAAGCAACCGGGCAGTGTTTTCTTTGTCCCGGAAACTTGTGAGTAAAAGGACGGCATTGTCCCCATCCGGGTCACTGGTCGTTGTTGATTTACCGCAATAGGGGCAAAAATATAGCCGATTCATCAGCGGATAGCCGCAAGCCGAACAGGTTCCGGCGCCGTTGATATCACTATGTTTTGGGTGCTTCTCTGTCTCAAGGGATACAAGGACTTCGCTTAGAGAGCTCATTCGCTTCCGGGGATCGGAGGCTGTCATTTCATCTACCAAAAGCTCAAGCCATGGCGGCACGTCCGGATTGTATCCGGATGGCTTTTCCAGGTGAGTTTCATTTTTTTTTGAAATGATTTCAGTGATGGAATTGCCTTCAAAAGGATTTTGCCCGGTAAGCATTTCCCAGCAGATGATTCCCAGGGAATAAATATCGCCTCGTATGTCACGTGGCGCCTTATATAGATTTTCAGGTGGCGCGTATTCCGGCGAACCGATCATGGTTCCGGTCATGGTCAGGGTCGTTGCATTTACGGCGCTGGCCAGGCTGAAATTAGCGATTTTGACCATATTCTCCGGAGCGATAAAAATGTTTTCCGGGGTAACATCCCGGTGAACAACACCGACAAGATGGCAGGCATGAAGGCCCAATGCAATATTTCGGCTTAACTCAACAATTTTTTCCACGGAGAGGCTTTTCGCTATGGCCAGATACGACCTTAAAGACATGGAGGGAAGAGCTTCGGTAACAATTGCAATCGTCTTTTTTTTCTCGACAAAATCCAGATACCTTACCACATGGGGGGAATCCACTGCCCGCGCGGAATTATATTCACGCATCAACCGGCGACGAACGGTATCATCGGACAGATGTTGTTCAAGCAAGAGATTGATGGTTACGGGTAGATTGTCCGAGATCCTGAACCCCGAATAACGCTTGATAATTCCGGATTCCTCGATTTTTTCCTGAAGTGTATAATTTCCGATCCGCATTAAATTACGGCTTATCCTTTTTGCATTTTTGATTTGAGTTCGGCCAGCTCGTCATCAATGTTGCCTTCACGGTCCAGGCGATCCATTTCGGCAAATTTTTCAGCGGACGATTTTGTGCTTTCAGCCAGTTCCCGGTCGGCCGGCTTCTGATTTAGCCGACATGTGACGAATTTTTGCATCAGCCCGCTCAAACGCCTGCTGGCTTTCTTCTCCCGCCAGTGACGTGGAAGGGGCAAATGCGGCGGCGGACCTGGCTTTTGCCACTTTTGCCTTGGCGATCAGTATATCTTTTTTGGCAAGGACTGCTTCATACCGTTCTTCCATTTGTTTGAACTCTTCTTTTAATCGCTCGCATTCCTTTTTAAAATGCTCGCTTTGGGGTTTTAGCGCGGTGATTTTTTCCATTGCCTTGCCTTTTTCCTTCAGTGCCTCCCGCGCCAGATCCTCACGGTCTGACTTAAGCGCTTTTTCAGCCCTGCTGGTCCATGAATCAATGGATCTTTCATATTCCTCCAGCTCTTTACCCAGCAGTTTTTCCTGGGCCATGGCCTCCGCCACCCTCTTTTTTGCAACGGAAATTTCCGCCCTCATATCATCTGCAATTACATCAAGGGTTTTGATTGGATCCTCGGCTTTATCCAGCATGCTATTGATATTTGCTTTAAAGACGTTACGAATACGTTTGATCATGTTCATTGGTCATCCCCTTTTCTTAAGTTGATTTATTTTTGATGGCGTCGTAAAAAGTCCCATCTACTGCGTTGTAGCGGGTCGCGAAATGCTCGGAATACTATATGTATGACTCCGCTTTCGCGACACCACTACGCCTTGTATATGGAACTTTCTACTTAGCCATCTTTAACGGGTTGTCGGACTTTTTACGAGTTCATCATTTTTGTTTGGGAACACTCTTTTACGATCTCGTAAAACATCCTTTATGGGTTCCGGGCTGGATTTACAATGCATCGATTTTCACAGCCGTGGGCGCAAGATCTAAAAGAGCATCTGCCTGTGCCTCTATTTTTTTAACCCGATTGAGCAAGTTATCAATTTTACTCAATCCATTATGGGAAGAGGTGCCGCTTAAATCGCCATAAAGGGTTTGCTTTGCATCTGCGGCATAATATCTCCCCTTTAAAGCTTCTCCCTGATCTAAAAGGTTACGAATGGCTTTACGCAATTCATCATAGGATTGCTGTATCGGTTTCTTGTCTTCAACGGTCTGGCTTAATCTCTGTTCCAGATCGTCCGCTTCCCGATGATATTGTGATTTTAGCTCAATAAGCTGATCCTGTTGCAGGGATTCTTGATTGTCCCGGGAATTTATTTTTTCATCCACCTTCTTTATTTTGATTTCAGCCGCTTTTAAATCTGACCGGATTACCGATTCCCGTGCCCGGAAATTACATAACGATGCTGAAACATTATTCAAATGTTTTTCCAACTGTATGGAATATGCTTCAAATGCAGATAAGGCATCATCTTCAACCGCCTGAGATCTACTTTTAAATAAGGAGCGGATTAAAAGCGAAACCCGGTAGCTAAGTTTT
The DNA here is from genome assembly GCA_013151835.1 of Deltaproteobacteria bacterium. Lineage (GTDB taxonomy): Bacteria > Desulfobacterota > Desulfobacteria > Desulfobacterales > Desulfosalsimonadaceae > JAADHK01. The sequence goes on along the minus strand of JAADHK010000056.1, from coordinate 482 downwards.
TTAATCATTTTAAATCCCGGTACATTGAATTTAATTAACTCATAGCTATCTGAAATATAATTATATTAATGCTTTCAGAATAAAAACGGCTTTACTCTGACGGGATAATCTATGACATGATTATGCTGTTGTGTCAAATTTTAAAAATTAATCAATATTACACCCGGTTATAAAAAGATTGGTGCGGAATATCGGTCCCATGATCAAAGGATGTGGTGCGGCTCTTTTATGGCGACCTTTAAAACTGTTTTAAGCAGTCCATATCAGCCCCCATTTTTTTCCGACTTTGTATTATTTTTGCCGTTTAGCGATTTTCATCAAGTCTTCCTGAGTCTGCGTCACTTACGGTAGTGCCAGATTTGATGATCTCGTAAAAAGTCAGACAACCCGTTAAAGATGGCTAAGTATAAAGTTCCATATACAAGGCGTAGTGGTGTCACGAAAGCGGAGGCATACATATAGTATTCCGAGCATTTCGCGAC
>JAADHK010000006.1 GCA_013151835.1 Deltaproteobacteria bacterium | reverse complement strand
GTCACAGTCGGTATTGTCGGCGACATAGCCTGCGGGCTGAGTACATTGTGCCGTGGTGTTTGTCGGATCGCCGTAGGTGTCGGTATCGCTGTCTGCGTACCAGACGGTGTCCGGGTTGATGGCCGCATCGTTATCGTCACAGTCGGTATTGTCGGCGACATAGCCTGCGGGCTGAGTACATTGTGCCGTGGTGTTTGTCGGATCGCCGTAGGTGTCGGAGTCAGTGTCGGCGTACCAGACAGTAGCCGGGTTAATTGCTGCACTGGTATCGTCGCAGTCGGAGTTATCGGCTACATATCCAGCCGGCTGGTCACACTGAGTTAAGGTGATGTTCGGATCGCCGTAGGTGTCGCTGTCGCTGTCTGCGTACCAAGTAGGTTGGAAATCGACATCGTTATCGACGAAACCATCGCAATCGTTGTCCACGCCGTCACAGACGTCGTCCGCGCCGGGATTGATGGCCGAATCCGTGTCATTGCAGTCATCGTTGTCGGCGACATAGCCGGTCGGCAGGGAGCAGGCTGTTGTGGAAACGCTTGCATCGCCGTAACCGTCACTATCGCTGTCCTGGTAGTATGTTTGCTGATCGACGGCATTGATATCGGTTGTACCGTCGCAGTCGTCATCTATGTTATTATTGCATATTTCATCTGCGCCGGGGTTAACTGCATTGTTGGTGTCATTGCAATCGGTGTTGTCGGTGACGTATCCGCCCGGATTGTTGCATTCAACACTCGATACGCTGGGGTTACCGTATCCATCGCTGTCGGTGTCTGCGTACCAGGTGGTTTTGTCAATGGCATCGGTATCGGTCGCACCGTCACAGTTGTTGTCGATATTGTCGCAGATTTCATCAGCGAATGGGTGGATGGCGGCGTCATTATCATTGCAGTCACCGTTGTCGGCGACGTAGCCGGGCGGCACAGAACACGCGTCGGTGGGAACGGATGTGTCACCGTAACCGTCGGAATCGCTGTCCAGATAATAGGTGGTCAGAAGATTTTCATCGATATTGCCATCGCAGTTGTCATCCACGCCGTTGCAGATTTCGGTGGCTCCGGGGTAGACGGCATCGTTATTATCGTCACAGTCCCCATCCCATCCGGAAACGCCATCACCATCATGGTCCACCTTATCCGGCTTCATCAGAAAGGCGTGCCATTCGCCCGCGTGCGGTTCGCCGACAGCAATCGTGCCGGAGCCGACGATGGAGCCGTTATCGTTGATTCCCGTTGCATCCACGATGTTGCTGAAAGCTTCTCCCTGCTCCGACGTTGCCGGAATCAGATCGTTAAGATTGACCGAAGCCCCGGTTTCGTCCATGATGATCGCGCCGGCAGCATCGGCTTCCGGTCCCACGACAATGTCGCTGGAGTTTACGTCATAGGCTTTTTCGGTGAGGTTGGCAAGCGGACCGCCCAGCTTGGTCATTGACGTGCCGTCATAGACGAAGCCGTAAGTGTTTGTGCCGTCGTCAGAATCCCCCAAAACAATCCCGTTGTCGTTGATAATAAAAGCACGGCTGTAAGTGCCGCCGGGCAGGACGCCAAGGTCGGTCATGCCGTTTGTTGTATCCCAGATAAAGGCATGCTCAGTTACGCCGTCGAGCATGCTCGATCCTGCGACCACGTCGTTGATGTTGACATCAAAGGCCCGGCTTTCTTGCCATCCGAGAGTGCCCAGGTCCCATATCAGGTATGGACCGGTGAGCGTATCCCCGAAAGACGGGACAATAGATCCGAACACCAATAAGATCCCTATGAGTACGGGGATAAACAGGTGACGTTGATTTTTCCCTTTCATTTTTTCCTCCTTAAAAGAATAAAGTGCGGTTTGATTTGAGAATTGTGTTGCGTGTCATATTTTTTTCACCTGTGCAGACAGATGATAAAACAGAGTAAATGATAAGCATAGGTATTTAAATAGATGGGTTAAAGGGTAAACCCTGCTAGTTTTTGTAATCAGTGGTTTAAACATGAAACAATTATATATCAATTCATTTTGGCCTTGTCCAATAAAATATAGTATTGGCTTCATAAAAATTTCAGGTTTTGTTTCTCGCCCTGTCTTTTGTCATTCAATTAGCCACGGCGGGTTTTCAGGGAACTTCGTAATTGACATTGAAAATTGAAAAAATCGTAGGTCGGGATTCTTTCCCGACAAATGAAATTGTCATGTTAATCGCCGGGTAAGAAACCCGGCCTACTCCATAGAAGGCGGACTTCTTCAGGTGTCATTTATCCGCCAATTGCCGACATGGTTCGGCACGGGGGGTTTTGAACCCCAAGACATCTGATAAAAGGCTTTTTTGCCACGGCGTGAAGAATAGTCTCGGCAAGTTCGTTATCACCGGTACCGGAACGAAGCGGTGCCCTTATATCCAATGATTCATCCGACAACAGGCACATGCGGATGCGCCCGTCGGCGGTCAGCCTGAGCCGGTTGCAAGTCTTGCAGAAGTGGTGGCTCACCGGGGAAATGATTCCGATTTCACCGGGCGAATCGTTGAATTTAAACTTTTTGGCCGGGCCGTCGAATTTATTTCTGGAAATAGGGGTAAGGCCGCCTGATTGTGTGATTGCCCCCAATATTTCATCTTCAAGCATCGGGGCGGCGATCCCTGTTTGTGCTTTTCCAAAGGGCATGAGTTCAATGAAACGGACATGGAGTGGGTAATCTCGGGAAAGTCCGGCCAGATCATTTATTTCGTCGTCATTAACCCCGCGCATTGCCACGACGTTTATCTTTACGGGCGAAAATCCCATGTCAATGGCCTTGTGTATAGCCTTCCATACCCGGTCAAATCCGTCAATCCCGGTTATGGCCTTATATTTTTCCGGATACAGCGTGTCCAGGCTGATATTTACGCGTGAAATTCCCGCATCTGCAAGCGGTTCTAAATACCGCGAAAGAAGCAGGCCGTTGGTGGTCAGGGAAATGTCCTTCAACCCGTTGATTTGTGTGAGCCGGGAAATAAAATCAATGCAATCCTTTCTGACCAGGGGCTCCCCGCCGGTTACCCGCACTTTTGTAATGCCCAGCCGGGTCCCGATCCTTACTATCTTCAGGATTTCCTCGTAGGAGAGTATGGATTTATGGGGAATCCGTGAAATCGGCTGGCCGGGTACGCAATATATGCACCTCAGGTTGCACCGGTCCGTAATCGAGATGCGCAGGTAGTTGATTCTGCGCATGTGTGAGTCTATGAGTCGGGTGTCTGTTTTTTGCAATGCGATTGTCCCGTTATTATTTTTCATGGCAACTCTCAACCTGCAAGCCATCTATCCCATGAAAATGTGCATCACGTGAAACCAGTGTGAGTCCATGCTGCATAGACATGGCGGCTATCCAGATATCATTTTCAGGTATTGGACTTCCCATGGATTTTAATTCATTTTTTATCATGCCATATAATTGTGAGGTCATGCTGTCGCAATCAAGAATAGCACTGCAATCAGCGAATTCACTTATTCGTTTAAGGTTGGTTTCTGCCTGTCTTGATGTATGCACCGTAAATAGAGCTCACCTAAAACAATAGAAGGTATGAAGACGTCTGGAGCATCGGATAAAAATTCTATAACAAGATCATCGTCTGCAAAAAGAGCGATAACGATGTTCGTGTCTAACAGAAACCTACCATTCATCGTGGTTTATCCGTTCGCAGCCGGCATCTATTGCTTTTTGCATTGTCTCAAGTTCGTCCGTGTTTATAGCACTGGCGAAATGCAATAATTTTTTTCCGGAAACCCCGCAAATTGCTTGTCCGGAAAGTGAACGTGCAAACATAAGAACCCGCAATTGTTGTTCCTTATGCAACCTGGACAGTTGATTATTAATGTTATTAATTATTACGGTATTTTTCATTAGTTTCCCCCTTCAACGAAGGTGATTTCATGACTGCCGGCCGCCTGACGATCAAATATGAAACCGAAAGCCTTCAGTCTCTTTGATGATTTGTCGGTATTGAAAGCCAGCTAAACGCCCCATATCAGGCGTTTACAATTAATGGATAATCAAAGGAGTCATCAAGAGACGACAGATTAGTATTTTCTGAACGTTCCTCCTGGGTCTCTATCAGTTTTCGGGCAACATCTCTTGCGATCTCCATGGCTTCCGTGGCAGTCCGCCCTTGAGACACCAGCCCTTGCACATCTCTGGAAGTCGCCAGGTAAACACCTTCCGGCAGTTTTTCAATGTGAATATTAATAATTTTTTCCATAGAGGTCTGTCCATAATTATGGGGATGGAGGCTCTGTATCCATCTTTCTATTTTATAGCAATCATTATAGCATAATACAATATGGCTGATTAATGCCATTAATTATTATCGTACTGTCCATCCGACTCCCCTTTCCCGAATTTCTCCCGGTACTCGGGTATCATCATCATGGGCGGGCGTTCATGGCCTTCCACGTTGTATTTTTCGGCCTTGAAACCCTCGGGGGTCCGGTTATACTGGATCAGTTCGTCGAAGAGTTTCTTTTTTAGTGAGATAAAATCGTATTTTTCGATCCTGCGCAGAAAGGTTTTTAAGATTACAAAGGCCATTTTCCCGAGGGCCTTTGTGTCCTGGTTCCTGTGGACGCGCCGGTCAAGGTCCACCTGGGCGAATACATCCAGGCCATATTTTTTGTATATATCGAGTATCATGCTGGTTTCAACGCCATACCCTATGGGAAAGGGGATCGCCTCGAGCATGTCCCGGAAAGCTGCATATTCTCCCGAAAGGGGCTGGATGATCTGGGTCAGCTCGGGAAAAAAGAGTGAAAAAAGCGGCCGTATGATCAATTCAGTGACACGCCCGCCCCCCGTGGGCCTGATTTTCTCCTGGTCGGTGGACAGGGGTCGGTCGTAAAATGCCTTCACATATCTGATTTTATCGAATTTCAAAAGCGGAGCCACAAGGGCGTAGGCAAATCTATGATGAATATTTTTGATGTCCGCATCCAGGTAAACGATGATATCGCCTTTTGTTATATAAAGCGCCTTCCAGAGATTTTCACCCTTTCCCTTATATCCCGGGAGGCGGGGCAGGATTTCATCCGCCTTGTGGACATCTGCTCCATAGGCTGCGGCAATATCCCTTGTATTGTCCGTGGACCCGGAATCGACCACCACTATTTCATCCAACAGGGGAAACCGTGTCATCAGTTCGGACCGCATGATGATGATTTCCTTGGCAATGGTCTTTTCCTCATTCAGCGTGGGGAGGCAAAGGGATATTTTTAAATTTTTCTTCTCTTTTGCCTCCACCAGTTCGCGGATGTCCTTAAAATCGGAATGGTGAAACGTGTTTTGTAAAATCCAGTTATGATTCATTCGTAAAAGTCCATCAATCCGGTTACGATGGCTAAGTAGAAAATTCCATATACAAGGCGTAGCGGAGTCGCGAAAGCGAAAGCCAACATATAGTATTCCGAGCATTTCGCGACCCGCTGCAACGCAGTATATGGGATTTCCTGCGACGCCATCAGTTATGATTCATCGCAGACTCCGCTGTCAATTGCCATTAATACACCGAGAACCTGGGCTATGCCCATGAAAAGCGGCTCGATTTTGATTGTTGCGGTTTCGAGATGACTGTTTTTTCCCGATGTGAGGCCGAGGGTTACGGCCGGGATTTTTTTCGACAGAAAAATCGACAGCTCGGAAGTACTCGATTCGCTGACCGGTTTTAAACCGAGCCGCTTCATGATCGCCACCGTATTCTTGACAAGGGGATGACTGTATTTGAGGGTCGAGGCGTTCTGGTTGCTGATTATATTAAGCTTAAGATCCACCGAGTGTTCATGGCCGATGCCGTCCACTATGTCTTGGATTTCTTCAAAAATCTGACGGACCATCTCGTCGGAGTCGCTCTGTATTTCAAATCCCAGCCGGGCATCCATGGCGATCTGTCCGTGCTTGATCCCGCCTGAAATTTTTCCGATGATGACGCGCGACCTGGGCCGGTGGGGAAGTCTCATCTTCAGAATTTCATTGATTACTTCATTTAATATGAGAATGGCGTTGGGCTTGTAGCGATATGTAAGCTGGTCGGTCGTGGAGATTGCGCAGATGACCTCGCCCCGGATGATCCCTTCCGAATAATAATTGAGACGCCCCAGCTTTTCCCCTTCCAGGATCACGCCTCCCCTTATCGGACCTTCCCACTTGTTGATGAGGTGGCGCATCCCCTTGAGGTTTCCCTGACCAATTGATTCCCGGACCCCGGCGATGACGATGTCCGATTCGAATGTAAGTCCAAGTTTCCTCAGTAAAAACGGTAAGGATGCAAGAACTCCGATGCTTACCGAGTTATCCATTATCCCCGGGCCGGTTATGGAATTTTTGCGTATGGTATAGTTGTGGTCCACATCAAAGCCGAACGTGGTGTCCAGGTGCGCCAAGGTAAAAATCGGGGCTTTACGGCCGCCCGCCGTTCCCTTGATGATTCCCACCGGATTATTGTCGTCATCCGTGGTGCACTGGTCGGCCTGGGCGCTGGAGAGACGCTCCAGAAAGATGTCCACCCGTCCGTTTTCATGAAAGGTCGGGGCCGGCGTCTGGCCGATCAATACGATGTTGGAGATAACCGTTTCCTTGGCGCCCTTTATCTGGTCAACAAAGTACGGCAGTTTTTTAAGTATCCTGTCCATAAGCGAAGCACCCGATATTTGTAAGATGAGTAAAATATATACATAACCTATCTTGTGCCCTTCGGTCAATGGCGAAAAACAACCGTCCGGTATTCTATATGGGAAATTGCGCTCCCGAGTCCCGCCCGCCTTGTTCCCGCGCTCCTGCACGGAAACAGGAAAACACTTGCAGGGTTATGCGAAAAAGGCTTGAATAATCGCTTTGAATCATTTATGTAAAATAAATCAGCATCGAATATCTTTCAACAAGTCATAGGAGGCATGTTATGGCCAGGCGTTATTTATCCATTTTTCTGATTCTTCCGGTATTAATCGCATTTCCTTTAGTGTGCGCGGCGCAACAGGCCGGGCCTTCCCCGGGCGTTGAATCCCTTGCCGCCGGCACGGACCCCGGTGTGTTTCTTAAAAAGGTTGATAATTTCGAGGTGGTCCTTGACGGCTCCATGTCCATGGCAGAGGAGGTCGGCGGGAAAAGCAAGCTTTCGATTGCAAAGCAGACCATCACTAAAATGATCGAGACCATGCCCGACCTTAAGCTGATCGGCTCCGCGCGTCTGTGCGGAAACAATTCCTGCCCGGCGTCCCAGGAGAGCCGTCTGATTTACGGCCCGGAGTATTTCACCAAAAAAGGATTGAATGATGCGATCAATTCCGTGGCCCGTGCTTCCGGAGGTACGCCCATGTCCATGTCGATCGGTTCCGTAAAGGGTGATATTGCCTCTCTTTCCGGACCCTCCGCCATGATCGTTGTGTCTGATGGCGTTCGTGTAAAGCAGGAGGCCGTGGACGCGGTTAAAAAACTGAAAGCCGCATATGGCGACAAGCTTACCTGCTATACCGTCTGGGTGGGCGATGACGCAGACGGGAAAAAAGTCCTGGATGAAATGGCCGTTGCAGGCGGTAGCAAGGGGGCTTATTCGGCGTCCGATCTTCTGGCCGGAACAGGTGGGATGCCGCCTTTTGTGGAGACGGTTTTCTTAAAGCAGGTTATCGATTCTGACAAGGACGGCGTGTCCGACTACCTTGACAAGTGTCCCGGCACCCCGGCGGGAATAAAAGTTGATATGTACGGCTGCCCTATTGATGGCGATACCGATGGCGACGGCGTGCCGGATTCCATTGATCTGTGCAAAAATACCCCGAAAGGCGCGAAGGTTGATGTGCGCGGCTGCTGGACCATCGGGGCGGTCCATTTTGATTTCAACAAGGCGCAAATCAAGCCTACTGCCTATCCGGAGCTGAACAATGTCGTTGCGGTAATGAAACATAACCCGGAATTACGGATCATCATCGATGGGCACACGGATATTATCGGAACCGCCGCATATAACATGAACCTCTCAAGGAAACGGGCGCTTTCGGCCATGACCTATCTCCTTAAAAAAGGTATTTCAAAAAACAGGCTGAGTACCAAGGGATACGGTTTTTCACGGCCCATCGCCACGAACGAAACGGAAGACGGCCGTGCAAAGAACCGGCGGGTCGAGTTTGAACCGACAAGCAAATAGTAATTCGTTTGTAAAATTAATACGGCCGGAGCTTTCCTCGTTCCCACGCGCCAGCGTGGGAGGCAGGCTCCGGCCGTCTGTTTTTCCAATCCTGCGTAAAGCCGAAAGGGTACATGATGAGACTGAAGAATGGATGCCATCGTCGATCTGTCGATTTATCATTTCTTTTTCAATGCCGTCCGCTTTGGGCCGTGACCAAGGGAATCTTTGTCGGGGTGGCCCTGCTGCTCCTGGCTGTACCGTCCCATGCCGGGAAGGGTTTCACAACAACGGTCAGTGGCCGGACAACCACCTTCACCCAAAGCGTTGACAAGGTTTTTAACCGGGTTGAAAACTATAATATCAAGGCAGGCGATGCGCATACCTATATTCAGCCATCATCATCAGCCATATTTGTCCAGCGCGTCATGGGAAAGAACCCTTCCTCAATTTTAGGGAGTTTGAATGCAAACGGCCGGGTCTGGATCATGAATTCCGGCGGTGTCATGATAGGACGCGCGGCCCGGATCAATACGGCCGGTTTCATGGCTGCATCCCTTGTCATGGGTGAAGACGATTTTTTCGCCGGCCGCTACAATCTTAATGAAGAAGGCTTTGGCGCCCCTGTGGTAAACAATGGGGAAATAACGGTTACAAGCAACGGCTGTGCCATACTCGCAGGTAAGTCCGTTGTGAATAACGGCCGCATCAATGCCCCCGATCCCCGCGGCATCCTCGCCCAAGGCAGTAGAATCTCTTTTGATATGGATGGAGACGGGCTCATACGTTTCAACGTGGATGAAAAAGATGTATCCGGAATCGTCGGCGGATTCATCAGTGTATCGGATTCGAAAGGCCCGGGCATGACAGCGGAAGCCAGGCGGGATATCTTCGATGCGGTGGTCAACAACGACGACCTGGTTGAAGCCGACAGCGCCCGATCCGCAGGCGGACGCATCATTCTTTCCAGCGTATCAAGGTCGCTTTCGGCAACGAGTGCCGGTTCAGGCGGAGACCCCTATGATTCGACCATGAACGGGACCATCCGCAGGTCAAACGATGTGAGTATATACGCGATCCATGATGTTAATATAAACGGCCTGATAGAAAGTACGGGCGGTTCCGTGACAATCATGTCCGATACGGATCAGGGAATTTCCGGTGCGGATGTAACCAGGCCGGGGAGTGTTTTTTTGAACGCCGATGTCGAGGCAAAACAGGATATGACGATTGATGCGCATACCGGAGAAATCCTCGGCCTTGTATCCGGCCAAGTGGTCGCCGGCGGAAACGGGAATTTTCACGGACGGCTTACCGGGACCCTTGCAGCCCCGGTTTTAGTTGATATACAGGGAAATCTAAAACTTGCGGTGGACGGTCACAGCCGGGGCGTATCAGGAGTGATCTTTGGTGCTGCCGGATATCTCGATGTCGCGAAAACCACCCCGGGCATGGTTTTTTTCAACGGCTCATGGATCGCCCATGAGGGGCGACTGGCCCGCGCTTTTGCCAAGTCGATCGTCATGGACGGTCCTTACAGGGGAGTCGAGACGGGCGGTATGGAAGCGCTTTGCCGGGCTGAGCAGCTCTGCGGCAACGGATCATCCGGCCATGAAGATATCCGGGATTTCCGGTCCAGGCTGGATATTCCAGGCGATTGGCTTTACACTCCGTATCCGGATTTGATCTCGGATTTTCGTGCCTGCGAAGCCCGGTAGTCGTCGGCCGGGTTCCACGCCTCCCCCCACGCTTTCTCGTTCACACACTCCAGCTTGGGTATTATGGGAAACCCGGTAATGTTCTGTTTGTTTTAGGCCTCCACCCTGTTTTGTGACATGATCCCGGTCGCCTGGCGACGATACAATTCGGCCATGTTAAGGAGTATGACCGCAATCTCGTTGTGATCTTTTCCGAAAATCCGTTTTCTCATGGCAAGGGCGTCCCTGAAACATTCATCCGCAAGCTCATAGTCCCCGTTCATCATGAAGACCATTCCCATATTATTGTAAGTCGTTGCTTTTTTGGGATTGTCTCGGCGCATGGTCCGGTCCACGTAGTCGACCATTTCCTGGCCCAGGGCCAGTGCGGTTTCGATGTCCGCCTTGTTTATCGCCTCGATCAGGGCCGCGTTTTTTTCCTTCCAGTCTAACTCCGCCGACTCCGGCAGATTTTTTTTCCGTTTAAAAAATGCCATATTATATTTTCTCCCTTGCTTATGTGTTCCCACACTCCAGTCCTCCCCCCTCGTTCACGTGTTGTAATGCATGCCTTTTCTATCATCAGGTATACTTACTGCGCAACCCTTTCATCTCACTATATACGTAAGGACTTGTATATACATAAGAATATATATTTGTATGTACGGTTCCCCCACTTTGTGAGCCTCTGGTGAGGAAAGAAGTCAAAGGCGAATATATGGGTAATCCGAGATAACACGACATAACTATATGTTCCATCAAATAATCTTTCCTTTTTGCCTGTTATTGTAAAAATAAAAAAATATTCATTTCTTGCTTGACATAAATCCCGTACTTCCTGTATTTAAGAGGACAATTCATGAACAAAAACAATAACGGACTTGTTGTAGCCGTGTATTCCCCTGCGGGAGGCGCATAAAATAAGGGTTTTATGCGTGTACCCTAGGTGTGCCTGTTTTGGTACGCCTAATCTTAATGAATACGGGTTTAATATGGTAGGTATTATGTTCAATATGTTATTTTTATCGCCGGGCCGGACGCATTCATATCCTTTCCCCCCTTTTTCCTCGCATTACCCATCTGGAGAAATCCTCCTGTCCCTTCCGGAAAAAAGCGGACTGCAAGGCGGTGCCTATCGTAAAAATAAGTCTGGATTTGTTATTAAAGCGAGATCTTAATGAAATGTACTGGTCGAGCCATTGCCAAAACCTTGCAGGCGGGAGGAGTGCCCGTGGATTCGGGGTAAAAATTAGAAATAAAAATTGATTAATCATAACTTAGTGTAAAAACAGAGAAAAAATTTTCATCTCCATAAAATTTATGATATATGAGGAGGATACGGTGAATAGACGGATATCAAAGCCGACCCGGATGATTCTGGTGTTAGCGTGTTTAATGATCGCCACAACTGCATGGGGCGCTGCTCCGCCAGCCCTTCCCAATTCGGCGGATTCCGCTGTTGTCCGGAAATCCCTGGAGGAAAAGGAGTTCCGTGCTCCAGCGCCCATGCCCGAAGTGACCATTAAAACAGCCAAAGGCGAGTCGATCAAGGGTGGTGCGGGCGTTACATTTGAACTCGTGGATGTGACCTTTACCGGGAATCAGGTCATTGATTCCCGGACTCTTTTTAATAAGGTCCGGCCTTGGATTTACAAGAAGATAAAGGTCTCTACACTCACCGAAATAGCCGATATAATAACCAATTTTTATATCGATCAGGGTTATATTCTCTGCCGCGCCTATGTGCCGCCCCAGGAAATAAAAGAAGGGCGCGTTGTTATAAAGGTCCGGGAAGGAGCTCTCGGCCGGGTGATCGTCACCGGCAACCAGCATTATACAAAGGAAATCGTCAAAAAGGTTATGTCGATCGTCTATGACCGGGGCGCGTTAAAAAAATCAGACCTCGAACGTGCGCTCCTGCTGCTCATGGATTATCCCGCCATGACGGTCAAGGCCGATCTCATGGCCGGTGAACGGCCCGGCACCACGGATATTGTCGTTCATGTTAGCGAGAGCAAGGGCTGGGGCCTGGGCCTTGATTATAACAATTTCGGTTCAAGGTACGTGGCGCCACATCGCTACGGAATCAAGGCCGACCTCTTCAACCCCTCCGGGTTCGGGGACGAGTTTCGGACCAATTTCATCATGGGCGGCGCGAACGAGCTTTACTACGGCCGGGCCGAATACACCTTTCCGGTAAATCACAGCGGCACCCGCGTCGGCCTTTCCTGGAGCCGCAGCAGTACCAGGCCGGGCGAGGAACTCAGGCCTTTTGACTACAAGGGGAAAAGCGTGGGTGCTTCCGTGTGGATGAGCTATCCGATAATCCGTAGCCGGATGCTCAACTGGTGGGTAAACGGAGGCGTCGATTATGACAGCTCCCGCCAGAAAATGGCGGCTACGAGCATTTATAATGACCAGCTCATAAATGCGCGGGTCGGCTCGGAGGTCAACTGGATCGATCAGTGGTATGGGAACACGAGCATTACCCTCGATATCACCCAGGGAATGAAAAACGACGTCATCCAGTCGACTTCAGGCGGGGAAGGCCGTTTCGTCAAGGCCGAGATTGGCCTCCAGCGCTATCAGCTCATAGAAACCTCACGCTATGATTTTTTTCCCTATGACAGCAATCTGATCCTCACGGTTCACGGCCAGTACAGCCCGGATAGGCTTCCGACCTCCCAGCGCCTTTCCATCGGTGGGCCAGGGACCGTGCGAGGTTATGAACAGGGCGAATACACGGGTGACGGAGGAGGCTACGGTACCCTGGAATACCGGCTTCCCTTCTGGAAACCGGAATGTTCATTTCTGATGCCGGTTGCCAACTCCGCCGTGTTTGAACTCGCCACCTTTGTGGACTACGGGTATATTGATGTCAACTACTCTGATGTATCCGAGATCCGAAACGCGAGCATTGCCGGCGCGGGCTTCGGCCTGCGTGTCCGCCTGAACCCGTACACGATGATGAAGGCCGACTGGGCCACCCATATCGCCGGCAGGGATCCCGGCCACGACGGAACATGGATATTGCAATTAAGTATTTTTTATTAAACAGGATACAATATGCGGATCGGATTAGCAAAGCATAATCCGATAATTTTGGTTTTTATGAAGTTGTAGAGATGGTTACCGCCGTTTTAATAGAAGCGGCGCCCAGGACTGTACAATAAACAGGAGGTTACATAATGGCCAGTTTAAGCAGAAAGATTAAAAGGACACAGCTCAAAAGAGAGCGCCTGATGAATCGTCATGCCTCGCCATCGCTTGGCAGGAGCGGGCTGCGCGCCCGCGCTCTCGGTGCTGGTATAGGCGGCGCACTCGTCCTGTTATCCGCTCCGGCATATGCCGGCGACGGATTTACCCAGACCGTGGACGGCAAGACAACGACATTCAACCAGACTGCGGACAAGGTATTCAACAAGGTCGGCAGCTATAATATCGGCGTGGATGAATTGCACAACTATATCCAGCCGTCTGCATCCTCCGTATTTGTCCAGCGCGTCATGGGAGAAGATCCGTCCTCCATCTTGGGACAACTCTCCGCAAACGGTCAGGTCTGGATCATGAACCCTTCCGGCGTCATGATCGGCTCTGAGGCACGGATCAATACCGCAGGTTTCATGGCATCTTCTCTTGTCATGGGCGAGGACGATTTTTTTGCCGGCCGTTACGACCTTTCACAGGAAGGCGAGGGCGGCTATGTAATTAATAAAGGAGATATTACCGTCAATAACGGCGGGTACGCCATACTGGCCGGCGCATCCGTGGTAAACGACGGGCATATCACCGCCCCTGATGGCGAAGTTGTACTTTCCGCAGGCCGCCGCATGTCCTTTGATATGAACGGCGACGGGCTCATTAATTTTAACGTGGACGAGAAGACCGCAGCCACAATCGTCGGCCCGGATGGAACGGATTTAACCTCCGCCGTTCTCAATTCAGGCGACATTTCCGCTGCCCGCGTTGAAATGACTGCCAAAGCCCGGCGCGATATTTTCGATGCCGTGGTCAACAACACCGGCGTGGTGGAAGCCGCATCCGTTGAAACCGGCGAGGGCGGTGTGATCCGCCTGGTCGGCGGCGATGAAGGCGATGTGGTCAATACCGGCACACTTGATGCGTCGGGCACCACCGGCGGTGATGTGGCCCTTTCCGGCGAGCGGGTCGGTCAACTCGGTGATGTGCATGCGGATGCCTCGGCAGGCGACGGCGGTAACATAAATCTTACGGCCGCTGATGTGGTGGCATTGGGCGCAGATAGTACAACCACCGCAAATGCCGGGCTTGAAGGCGATGGTGGCAATGTCGTGACCAAATCACTCAATATGGCCCTGTTTAGAAATGGCGCAACGATCGAGGCTAAAGGC
>JAADHK010000108.1:5487-20697 GCA_013151835.1 Deltaproteobacteria bacterium | reverse complement strand
CATGGGGCAGCAGCGTAAAGCGCCCGTCGGCGGTCGTTTCGCCAAATCCGACGCCCAGGCTTTTTTTCAGATAGTCCAGAATCGAATCATACCCCATGATCCAGCAGCTCACACTATCGCAGAGGAAAATCACATGCCGGCCTACGGGCCGGCGAAAAATCAGGTTGTAAAACGTCGCCACGGCGTCCAGTTCCGCAGGCGTCATTTCAAGAAACCGGGCCAATTCATCCAATGTCTCGTCTGAAATCCAGCCGCGATACCGCTGCACAATGAGCAGGGCGTCAATACCGGCTGCCTTGCGGGCCGGATAGTTCGGCAGCAGCGCTTCGATCTCTTTTTTTTCCGCTAACGTCAGCATGGGTTTTCCTGTTAAGTGCCTGGTCGGAAACTATATATCATCCTGATAAAATAAATAGTGCTTACTCTTTTTCTAAACAAAGATTTTTAGCCGTTAGCTGTTAATGCTTTAGATTTTTTACAGCTAATAGCTAATAGCTAATAGCTAACAGCTAATCGCATTATTCATCTATCCACATCCGCCAGCACATAATCAATACTGCCCAGAATCGCCAGCAGATCGGGCACCATCAGTCCGCGCGCAAGGGCCGGGATCATTTGCAGATGCGCAAAGGACGGTGCCCGTATCCTCACCCGGTATGCGTGAATATCTCCGTCGCTGATCAAATAATAACTGTTGATCCCCTTGGCGGCCTCGATACTTATACAAGCTTCGCCCGACGGGATCACAGGCCCCTGGCTTACGCCTAAAAAATGGGTAATGAGGGTCTCGATATCATGCAATGTTTTTGCTTTGTCCGGCGGTGTGGCCAGGGGATGTCGTGCCTTGTAAGGGCCGGCCGGCATGTTGTTGACGCATTGCTCGATAATGCGCAGGCTCTGGCGGATTTCTTCAAGGTGAATCACGGCCCGCTCAAAGCAATCCCCGTGGACACCCGTGGGAATGTCGAATTCGAACTGGTCATAGCCGCTGTAAGGCCGTTTCTTTCTCAGGTCCCATTCCAGGCCGCACGCCCGAAGCCCCGGACCGGTAACGCCCCCTTCCATGGCCTCTTCCAAGGTGTATTGGCCGATCCCCTGGGTGCGGGCCTTGAATATGGCATTTTTCATGACCAGGGTATCATATTCTTTCAGTCTCGGCGGCAGGTAGGCAAGGAACCGGCGGACCAGGTTGTCCCACCCGTCGGGGAGGCCACTATAGCAGGGCTCCCCGCCGATGCGGAACCAGCTGGGGTGCATGCGGCCGCCGGTAATCGCCGTGATAATTTCAAAAATATGTTCACGGTCGTTAAACGTAAAGAAAACCGGTGACATGGCGCCGATATCCGTGACAAAAGTACCGAACCAGACCAGGTGGCTGGCCACGCGGAACAGCTCCGCCAGCATGATCCGGATCACGTTGGCCCGGTCGGGCACGGTGATATGGGCGAGTTTTTCCACGGACAGGACATAGGCGAGGTTGTTCATGACGCCGCCCAGGTAATCGATGCGATCCGTATAGGGGATATAGGTGTGCCAGGTCTGGCGTTCCCCCATTTTTTCCGCTCCCCGGTGATGAAACCCGATTTCCGTAACCGCATCGATAATTTCTTCACCGTCAAGCTGGAGCGCGATGCGTAAGATTCCATGGGTTCCGGGGTGCTGCGGGCCCAGATTCAGAAACATGAAATCCGAGCTTTCCGTGTGACTGCTCATTCCCCAGTCTTCCGGGCGAAAGCGAAGCGCTTCTTCCTCGCGGATCTGTTTATCGAGCGGAAACCGGAAAGGCCCCATTTCCGTGGCCCGGGCCGGATATTCTTTTCGCAGGGGATGCCCTTGCCAGGTGGACGGCATCAGGATGCGCCGCAAACACGGATGCCCCGAAAAATCAACGCCGAACATGTCCCAGGCTTCGCGCTCATACCAGTTGGCCGCCGGCCAGAGATCCGTTATGGAATCCATTGACGGCGAAGCGCCGGTGAGCGGGACCTTGATACGAATATCCGTGTTTCGCTCAAAAGAGATCAGGTGGTACACGACGGAAAAATCGCTTTTGGGCTGATTCTCCCGATGCTCCCGCCGGCGCTCGTCAATGGCGGAGAGATCATAGAGCATTCGAAATGGGTGTGCGGCCTGATCTTTCAGATAAGTCAGTATGTCCAGCGTATTTTCACGAGAACACCAGAGCGTCGGAATATTGTCCGCAGTCGGCTGGACCATCAATATGAGGCCACCAAACCGATCCCGAAGTTCATCAATAATGTTGTCTTGAGATTCCATCCATCCCTTTGTATGGCTTTGCAAAAAGTCCAATTTCTGCGTTGCCCTTCATCCCGGGGGCATTCAACGTACTAAAAGTACGCCTCATTTCCCAGGATTTGTGCGCCTTGAACTTGAACTTTTTGCTTTGCCATCACAACTCCGACTTTTTAAAAAGCAACTTTTTTGCATTTTTAATAATTTTATATACCGTCCGGCGAACGAAACACGGTTGCCTTTTGCCGCTCTGCCCGGTTTTTGTCCCGTTGGGAATCAAGCGGCGCATGCGTCACCCCCTGGGGACCCACGACCCAGCTCAAGGGCCGTTTTTCATGGCCGATCTTTTCCTGGAGCAGCATCAGGCCCTGCATAAACGCGGCCGGGTGAGGCGGACAGCCCGGGACATAGACATCCACCGGCAAAAACTTATCCACCCCCTGGATCACGCTGTAAATGTCGTACATGCCACCGGAGTTGGCGCATGATCCCATGGAGATCACCCACCGGGGTTCCATCATCTGCTCATAAAGCCGCTGGATGATGGGCGCCATCTTGATAAACGGCGTGCCGGCAATGATCATCAGGTCCGCTTCCCTGGGCGTGCCCCGCATGACTTCGGCCCCGAACCGCGCGATATCATACCGGCTGGTAATACTGGTGGCCAGTTCCACGAAACAGCAGGAAAGCCCAAACCCAAAGGGCCAGATGGAGTTCTTGCGCCCCCAGGCGACCAGTTGCTGCAATTTTGTAAAAATAATGTTGCGGCTGACCACTTCCTCAATGGAATCGGCCCGGGGGTTTTCAGTTTTCGCAGGCGTTAAATTCCAGCGCATTTTCGGGTTGCTCCCTGCCTATCGATGGCCCTTAATATAATGTTCCAACTGTGCGATAGTCTCTTCCTTGTGTTCAATAATTGCCTTAACAATATCGCCGATGGAAATAATTCCGACGATCCGGTCGTTTTCAATTACCGGAAGATGCCGGATATGCTTGTCGCTCATCAATTCCATGCACACTTCGATATCCTGATCCTGATCAATCCGGACGATATGGGAACTCATAATTTCGCTGACCGGAACATCTTTTGAAAATTTTCCTTTCAATACAATCTTCCGGGCATAATCCCTCTCCGAAATCAGCCCCACCACGGCATTGTCATGCATAACCAAAAGGGCGCCCACATTTTTATCCGCCATCATCAAAAGCGCCTCATAAACAGTGGCATCAGGGGAGATGGCATACACCTCAGACCCTTTTTCCGCCAATATGTCTCTTATGATTTTCATGGCCTGCCTTCTTTTTCAAATACGGTTGTCTGAAGTTTTTTGCCGTTTCCTTTTCCATCCATCGGATTCATCCTCACCGAATTTTGATGGCGTCGTAAAAAGACCGTTTACGCAACGCCAAAGTCAGCGGCCGAGCGCATCCGACGTCCGCTTAACTGACTTGTTGGCAGCAAATTGTTTCCTAATTCTTTTTCCTGTACTTGAATTTGCAAGTGAGAGACATAGCTTTCTCAATTGGTTTACAGTTTTTAAGCGATTTGTAATTGCCTTTGCGCTCATATCAATCTTCATCGATTAATTCCTTCAAATATTCTATATCATCTATATCTTGACCACTTTTTCTTAATGATTTAAGCGTGATTAAGCCTTCTGGAGACAGAACTCTTAATGTTCCTCCTTCCCAATCGACTGAAATTTTGCTGTCCCAAGAAATTTTGGTTTGTGGAGTGACAAGCAATAAGTCCAGCACTAAATGCTCCCCAGATTTATTGTCAACTTTTGTCATTCGATGAATTTGAACCGCGCCTCCCTTAAATGACATAGGTGTAGCGGGAATATTGAATCCAAGATTTTCTACTATTTTCTTTATTTTGCCAAGTAATTCCGGCTCAACCATAATATCAATATCGAGAGTAGCTCTTGGTCTTGCATAAACAGCCAGAGCCAACCCACCGCACAATGCATAATCTATTTTGTCCTTATCAAATGCTTCAACAATATTTTTTAATTCAATCAATAAATCCATTGTTTCCAACTTTTTATTTTTTGACCCAAACTGCTAACAATAATTATATGTCATGACGCAATTCGCTTAATTTTGATGGCGTCGTAAAAAGTCCCATCTACTGCGTTGCGAAATGCTCGGAATACTATATGTATGCCTCCGCTTTCGCGACAACACTACGCCTTGTATATGGAACTTGCAACGATGCCATCGTAACCGGGGTGCCTGACTTTTTACGAGTCCATCAATTTTCCATTAGCGGCAGTTCCGCCCCGATTCTGCCGACGGTGCCTTATTCGGCTTTTGAGATGCTTCTGATGGGCTGCCGTTCCCCAGTCCAGGGCGCCGACGCGCCACAGGTAAAATAATGATAGAGAGAGGATACCGACAAAAATCACCATTTCAATATACCCGCTCCATCCCAGTTTACGGGCGGAATTCGCCCAGGCGAAGATGAAAACCGCCTCCAGGTCGAAGATGACGAAGAACATGGCCATTAAATAGAATTTTACATCAAAGCGGATGCGCGCGGAACCGGTCGGGGCGATGCCCGACTCATAGGGATCGTCGGTTGTTCTTTCCCGGTGGCGCTGCCCCAGGAGAGCGGACAACGAAACGATGGCGACAGTCAGAATAATCACCAGGGCAAAAAAAACGGCCAGGGGCCAAATTGGACTGCCGAATGCGGGTTGGGGAGTCAAACTGGTTCTTCCTTCCTCTTGTTGCTTAAAGGATGACGGGCGGATTTAAAACGTGTTGTTTTGATTGATATCGAATAAAATTTTATGTGTAAAATTGCAACAGGCATTTTAATTTAATCGTATAAGGGCTTACTTTAATCCCCTGTATTCCAGCCGAAAATTGTATTCATGGGGCCATGCGGGCTTCCGATAAGACTGACGCTTTTCATAATTGTTGCTCCCCGATTAGAATTGGGTTACATAATACGCACTGGATTGCCTGCGTTTTACGTGAATAAACTTTACAGGAAAAAATCCATGCAATCAATTGAGATGCTCTCGTAAAAATCAATACAAAGAATCACGTGCATCCCGATTCGTTGAAACGGCTTTAAAGCGCGGGCTCTGTCCGAGCGCTCGGATAGCGCCCACGTCAAACCAGCCATCCGCACATAGAGCGAAGGCCTTATGGACATCAGAAGACGTCTTTATTGCATAATGCTCGCAGTCATTTTGGTCTTTATCTTCGGAAGCCTCGGCTATTATGTCCTTTTTAACGGCCGGCACAGCCTGATTGACTGCGTCTTCATGACCACCATATCCCTTACCAGCGTGGGGTACGGCGAGGTGATAAAGGTAACCGGCAATCCGCCGGCCCAGATTTTCACCATGGTTCTTATTACCTTTGGCATGGGGATCATCCTTTACGGGATCAGTACGCTTACCGCCCTGTTGATCGAGGGAGAACTCACCGATATTTTGAGGAAAAAGAAAATGGAAAAAAGGATCAACCGACTGGACGGGCACTATATTCTCTGTGGCGGGGGCGAGACCGGCCGGCCCCTGTTAAACGAGCTGATAAAAAACCTTGAAATCGTCGTGCTGATCGAAGCCGATGAAAAAATGATTGAAAACTGCCTGGCTGTTTACAGCGGTCTGCTTTATATCAAAGGGGACGCCTCGGATGATGAAAACCTGGTCCGCGCCGGAATTGACCGGGCCAAAGGCATCATCATTTCCCTGCCATCGGATAAGGACAACCTTTATGTCACCATGACCGCGCGCATGATGAACCGGAATATCAGGATTATCTCACGGATGACTGATCCGAAAATTATGTCCAAGCTGAAGAAGGCGGGGGCCGACAGCGTCGTCTCCCCGAATTTTATCGGCGCCATGCGCATGGCATCCGAGATGATCCGGCCCACGGCTGTCGATTTTCTGGACCAGATGCTCAGGAGCGGCGACGGCAACCTGAGAATACATGAAATCCCCATCACCCGGGAATCGTCCTTTCTGGGAAAAAGCATCAGGAATTCGGGGCTGAAATACGGATTTAACCTTCTGATTCTCGGTGTCAAGGATGTTGACGGACGAATAATCTTCAATCCCTCGACCGACATGGTCCTTGAAACCGGCATGACCCTTATCATCATGGGAAACGTGGCCCAGATCAAGAAGGCCAGGGACGCTGCATAGTTTGTTGCCGGAAAGGAGAAATAGTGATGAAAAAACAAAAAATTTCAAGACGGAAATTTCTGGCAATCTCGGCCATTAGCGCCGCAACGGTCGCTCTGGACTGGAAAAAGGTTGCAGCCTTTAGCGCGCGAATGGGGCCCGCGAAAAAGTATCCCACGATAATCATAGGGGCCGGGCTCGGCGGGCTCTGCTGCGGGGCATATCTCGCCCGGCAGGGGGTCCCGGTCACCGTCCTGGAACAGCACGATATTCCGGGCGGGTACGCCACCTCCTTTGACCGGGGCGACTTTGAGTTCGAAGTTTCGCTTCACGGCACCTGCATCAACTCAAATGCAAACCAACGGATATTAACCGAGCTGGACATTGCAAAAAAGATTAAGACCGTTCTTCTGCCTGAATTTTACAGGATCAAGACACCGGATACCGACATCCGCATACCCCAGCAGGACCCGGAAGCCTATATCCGGATGCTTTGCGAACGCTTCCCGGACGAAGCCGCAGGTATTTCCGAATTCATCCGTGAAATGGTCGGGCTTTCAGATGAAACCGACAGGTTTATTGCTAAAAAAGGAAAGTTCTTCAAACTGTTTTTCCCGCTTCAATTTCCGAAGATGTGGCATATCCGGGGTAAAACATTAGCGGAGTTCATGGACGGATATGTTTCCGATCCAAAGGCAAAGGCTGTCCTCGGGTCATTGTGGAGCTATTACGGCCTGCCGCCCGAAAGGCTTTCGGCATTCTATTACGCCAATGCCACCGGTGAATATCTCAAAAAAGGCTCTTATTATATCCGGCGCAGGTCTCAAGATATCAGCGATGCCCTGGCCGGGGCCATCGAGGCTGCGGGCGGAAACGTGCGTTACAATACGGAAGTGGAAAAAATAATCTTAAAAAACGAAACGGTTGCCGGCGTTAAAACAACAGATGGCGAAATATTTCCTGCCAGAGCCGTTGTGAGCAACGCCGGAGCGCCCACAACCTTTTCGAAAATGCTGCCCCCCAATATCCTGCCTGCCGCATATAAAAAAAAGCTGGCCGAATATCGGCCGAGCCTGTCGACCTTTATCGTCTGGCTTGGATTAAACCGCGAAATTGCAGACCGCATCCCTGCCTACAGCACCCACGTGGGGACCGGAAGCGGGCCTTCAGCCGATTATGCTTTATGCAAAAAAGGCGACATTGCAAACGGCCCGTTTTCAGTAACGGTTTACGACAAGGCATATGACGGATATTCAAAAAAGGGGACAACATCCGTGATGCTTCTTTTTCTGACCGGTTATGAGCCCTGGCGAAAATTCGAAAAGGTATATCAACGGGGCGACAAAAAGGTTTACCACGCCCAAAAAGAAGCCTGGACCCGAATCCTGATCCACAGGAGCGAAAAAGCGGTCATCCCGGGTTTAAGTGATATGATCGAGGTAAAGGAGGCCGCAACGCCGCTCACCAACCAATATTTTACGAAAAATCCCGAAGGGGCCATTTACGGTTATGAAACATCCGTGGAGAACGCCTTCATGAACCGGATCAAAAACAAAACCCCGGTACCGGGCCTGTTTCTGGCCGGCGCATGGGGTGATCCCGGCGGCGGATACGAAGGGGCGCTGATTTCCGGGAGGAAGACCTTTTACGAGATGATGAAGGAGTGGGGGGCGTAAAAGGGATATCCGGAACCATGATCCGCCAGCCGGGAAATATACGCAAATTCTTATCTCTTATCTCTCTTTCTCCTCACATGACATTGCCCGCACATCTGCGGCATATTTTTATTTTGACTTGATGAAATTTCTTTAGCATGACATCGCTTGCATTCAAGATGAAATGCTTCCATTAAAGGGATCGGATTGGATCCGGCATTTTTTGTATGACAATCAGAACAATCTTCGCCGTCTCCGCCAATATTTTCTCCGGATTTGTCATATTCATGATGACATTCGCTACAGTCGATCTGGTCCTCATGTTTGAGATGGGGGAATCTGACCAGCGGTCTTGTGTGGTTGCCCAATGCTTTACTGTTGATTACAATGACATCGTCCTGTGAATACGCCGGAAAAGCAGTGGCAACGATCATCAACAATCCAATCCACATAAACACCATATACTTCATCTTACGCTCTCTTCCGCTATCTGCTATCGCCTTCATTGTCATTCTTCTCCAATCGTATCTTTTACAATTGTTAACAGTTCATCCTTGTCAAATGGCTTGGTCAGGCTGGCCACCGCTTTGTGTATGGCATACTTGTTACCTGAAAGCCCACTGATGACGATGACCGGAATATTTTTAAATTCTTTTTCTTTTGAAAGCTTTCTATAAAACCGGGGTCCCCATTGCTCGGGCATTTCAAGATCAAGGGTGATCAGATCCGGTTTTTCTTTTATTACTATGCCTAAACCTTCCGAGCCATCCCTGGCCACACATGTTTGATAACCATTATTCTTAAAAAGATTCTCAAGGTATTTTACAATTGCCGGATCATCATCGATGATCATAATTTTTTTTGCCATAACAGCTATCTCCTTTGAATGCATTGTGTTCGCCATGTTCGCAGGCAGTTTGCATACCGCCTGCAGTAAACAGCCGAACTTGTTTTTTTATAGCTTTTTTTGCCTGGCAGGGTGATTGACACTGATAACCGGCGCATTGGAACGTAAAACAACCTGTTCCACAGTGCTGCCAAGCACGGCTTTTTCCGGGTCCATTTTTTTCGTATGATGCGCCATAACAATGAGGTCTGCAAAACTCTCACGTGCATATTTTACAATTTCCACATAGGGTATCCCCTCCCACACATCAATTTCATAATCGCTGTACCCCTCCATTTTACTCAGGTATCTGCTTCTGATTTTTTCCCGGGCCTCACGGATCTGGTCTTCTATTCCATCCTGGTCTTTTGTAATTTCAAAAGGATCTGCGCTGATGTCAATGGCATGGAAAAGATGCAGGGAACCGTTAAATGTTTTGGTCAGATTAAATGCGAATTTAAAAGCTTCGTCTGAAGCTTTTGAAAAATCCGTACCAAAAACAATATTGGAAATACCGCCCCAGAAGGATGCGGCGGCACGACCGATTGCAAGTACCGGGCATCGGGCAGATCGGGCAACACCTTGCAGGGTCCGGCCCACGACATGCCTGTTTACGGAATTTTCATTTTCTTCCGCCGATGTCCGTGCCCCCATGACGATCAGATCGCACTCTTTTTTTCGCGCCAGTCTTAATATTTCCGTGTGCGGAATCCCCACGGTGATTATTGTTTCACATGATGTGTAGCTTTTAATCTGCTGATCATATGTTTTTTCGAGTTCATTTTTAACCTTTTCAAGCTGGTCGTCATGAAGGTCGACTTCATCACCGGTCCGGATATCAGTGACGGTCTGGCTGAAGCTTCTTGAAGGAACACCAAAAACATTGATTATGATAAGTTCAGCGCTATATCGTTTGGCCATATCAAAGGCAACTCTGGCCGCGGCGTCACATGAAGGTGTACCGGTTGTCGCAAATAGTATTTTGTTAAACATGAGTTATCGCCCCTCTTTTTTTATGAATATTCATGGCTGAAAACATTTGAAAAAATTACGGTTATTCTATTCTTTCTCAGGCTTTAGATGCTCCGGTACTACAACCATATCAAGAAGAAGCGGCTTTAAAAATGATTGCCGAATGCCAATTTTATATGTCTCTTCCAGATCCCGGATGGCATCCCAGCAATTATGGCAGGGAGTGACAACAAGTTTTGCCCCTGTTGCAAGGATCTGATCTCTTTTCACTTTTTGGCCATCATTCCGCTCTTTACGATATTTACCGATACCGTTCAGGCCACCGCCGCCGCCGCAGCAAAAATTGTGATCACCGTTGGGCGTCATTTCCCTGAAATCTTCCGCAATATAGCTCATAATTTCTCTACCGCACTGGGAAAGGCCGCCATTACGAACATAATTGCATGAGTCATGCAAAGTAACCGGTTCTTTAATTTTTTTCGCAGGATCGATTTTCAACTTGCCGGTTCTTAATGCCTCCGCGACCCATTCCACATAGTGCAGGGTTTCAACCGGCGTTTTTCCGGATTTCTGCCCGGTCCAGTAAGGCCCTTCAAGCACAGTCGCCCGATATGCGTGACCACACTCCGTCACAACCATTCTTTTCGGTTTTAGCCTGTCTAAAGCATCATATACCGATTGCACCTGGAGTTTAGCGCCTTCCCAGTCACCGGCAAACATGGTAAGACTTGTTTCTTCCCAGCCTTTCCCCGGGACCGTCCAGTTTTCTCCCGCTATATTAAACAAAACGGCTGCTTCAGCAATATCCTCCGGATAGTGTTTCGGCTCCCTGGCATTGACCGTGTACATGATATCGGCATTTTCTTTGTCAACCGGAATTTTTAATCCCGGCCAGTCATCTTCCCATTCTTCTTCCATCCATTCACAGGTTTCTATCCAGTCCTCATCCGTAACATCCATCTGTGCCCTGTATATTCGGTGCATGCCGGAACCGATTTTCATCTCCCAGGGGACAAAGCCCTGCGAAAATAACAACCCCCTTAAATAACTCATCATCACGCCCATATCAATGCCGAATGGGCAGTAAAGACCGCAACGATTACAGCAGGTACATTTCCCCCATGCCACATCCATGGCATACCTCATTAAGGCATTATCGACATTCCCTTTCCGTCTGACAATTTCACCGAGAGTCGATTGAATTTTATAAGACGGCACCTGCTTTGGATCTTTTTCATTGGAAAGATAAAAAGCACAGGCATCGGCACACATGCCGCAACGAACGCAAATTTCAAGCCATGTCCGTATGCGGGAACGGCAGGTGTCATTCAACAATTTACGTAATGCAGCAGTGTCAACTTCAAGCCGGGTCATTTCATCATAATACTGCTTACCCCTTCTATCCTTTAACAGGGCATCCAGCGCTTCTTTGTCATTTACAGGACTTGGTGTACAAAGAATGTTTTGACTCATTATTCAATATTCCTAAAAAAAATTATTGGTTAAAAAATAATTACCATGCGATTGCTTTACGACGTTTCATACCGCCGCGTTTGATTCCATAGTCCATTCCCAGTTGTGCCCTGGAGAAAAAGAAAAGGAAACAATGGGACAGTTTTGTAAATGGGATGACAACCAGCAGGAGTTCACCTGAAAGAATATGGGCCAACATCGTAAAAGGGTAATTTCCAAACTGGTGAAAAGCCAGAAAACCTGTTAAAAACGGTGCAATAGAGATAACCAGAAGCAGATAGTCAGAAGGTTTGCTCAGAATCCTCACCTGCGCCAGGGCTATTCGCCGAATAATCAGCACGAGTGCGGCAGCCAGTACCGCAACGGTCAGGCAATCTGAAACAACGTCGGGGATGGTAATGATACTGAACCCCCATCTTTCCTGAAGTATCATATTATGTGCTTTAAGGAAAAGTGTGGATATTACCAGGCTGACATGAAAAATAAAAAACAGCGCCGTCATCAGGGGCTGGGTACGCCAGCCTCTTGTTGCGAACGGAAAGAGCCAGTAAAAAATGGACCTGGCGGCCTCTTTAATTCCGAATGACGTATTGACTCTGTAAGTGACTCTGTCGAGAGTTGAATCAAGACCTCTTATATAGAGCAAGGAACGGATCAATATTCCGGAAAAAAAAACCAAAAATGAAAACCACGCCAAAGGTCCGGTTAGAAAATTATACATCTTGTTCTCCTGATATTAAAAAGAATGAAAAACCGGCATCACCTTGATAAAATTTCAGCCGCTTTTTTAACCGATCGTTTCTTTAACTGTTGCCATGAGTTTGTCAGGATCGAAAGGTTTGCCAAAAATACCAACAGCCTTTTTTATTGAATGGTCACGCCCGGCCATGCCGCTGACCACGATTACAGGAATGTCTTTACATTCCTTCTTTTTGGTCAGTTTGCGATAAAATCGGGTTCCCCATTCTCTGGGCATATCCAGATCAAGTGTAATCAGATCCGGTGTGGTTTCCTTTACGATATCATCTGCTTCCAGACCGTCATGAGCCAAAATGGTGTCATACCCGTTATTGTTGAAAAGTTTCTCAAGATATTTAACAATGGCCTGATCATCATCAATGATCAGTATTTTTTTATTTTCCATCTCATGCCTCCTTTTTTTAAGTGGATTTTTGTAAAAACATTCAGTTGAATTATTTGTTTTCAATGTGCTGTTTTGGAATTTTTATATTAAAATACGTTCCCTTTTCTGCTACTGAATTAACGTTGATTGTCCCCCTGTGCTGTTTGATAATATCATTTGAAATAAAAAGGCCGAAACCTGTGCCCTTGCTCCCTTTTGATGAGTAAAACAGGTTGAAAATATTTTCTTTTGTTTTCGTGTCCATCCCGATGCCGTTATCATGAATTTCAAAAATGACGTTTTCATTGTCCTGCCTGATGCTGAATATGATCTTATGTGAGGCTTTGCTCCTATCCTCCGTACAGGCATCAATGGCGTTATCAAGGATATTTATCAGCGCAGAATGAAAAAACTCGGCATCCATTTCGCATTCAATGTTATCCTGGCCAAAATCACGATGAAATTCAATGTGTTGATCGTCGATTTTCTGTTCTATGACAACCGCCACATCTCCGGCAAATTGTAATACATTTACCTTTTCAAGTTTAAGATCACGTTCTTTTGCATAATAAAGAATATCCAGGACCATCTTTTTTATGCGGGTGACCGTTTCTTTCAGGATATCCAGGCCTTCACCGATATCGTCATATTCCTTATTCGTGTGGGCCGACTCTACCAGGTAAACGCCCCCGTCCAGCCGGGTCAGCAGTCCCTTTATACCATGGGAAATTGACCCTATCATGATTCCCAGGGAGGACAGGTGGTCCTGTAATTCAGACTTTTCGCGAAGCAGTTTTTCAAGACTTTCCGTGTATTTTCTTAACTGCCGGCGAGTGATAATTTTTTCATTGGCCCTTTTTAATGCTATTTCCAGTGCATCATCACTAATCGGCTTTGTGATAAAATCGATGGCTTCATATTTCAGACTTTTTATGGCAAGGTCGGTGTCCCCGTGGCCGGTAATCATAATGACTTCCGTATCCGGGTTTTCATTTTTTATATTTCGAAGAATCTCTATGCCGTCCATACCGGGCATCTTGATGTCGGTAATAACAATCTGAGGCATCTCTGTTCTGAAAAGCTCCAGTGCCTGTTTACCATTACCTGCAGCAAATACATGATAACCCATGTCAGCCAGGGTTATTTCAAGGACATCCCGGATATCTTTTTCGTCATCCACAAGGATAATTTTTTTGGTATACTCTGATATTGCCATTACATCGTATCCTTTATGGGAAACTTAATAATAAAGGCGGCACCGTTGTCTTTGGCTGATTCAGCATAAATTCTTCCTCCGCAGTCTTTGATAATTCCATAACTTATGGAAAGACCAAGGCCTGTTCCCTTGCCGACTTCCTTGGTAGTGAAAAACGGTTCGAAAATTTTTTCTGATATTGCCTCCGGAATCCCTCCGCCGGTGTCCCTTACCTCAACAAAGACATGTTCACCGTCACTATGAGTTTTATAGATTATCTTTTTATCCCCCGGTTTGTTCCCTTTGTTTCCCCATTTTTCTTCTATCGCATCCCTGGCATTTAAAATGAGATTGATAAATACCTGTTCCAAAGAGTTTGGGTCTGCCGTTATAACCGGGAGGTCCTTGTCTGTTTCACTGACAACGTCGATCCCCCTGATTTTTAATTGTTGGCTGAAGATCTGAAACGCCCTGTCCAGCAAATCGTTGACCTGGATTTTCTCAAATTCCAGCGTTGATTTTCTTGAGAATAGTCTCATATGGTTAATGATCTTGGAGGCCCTGTCCACATTGCTGTCTATCTTGCTTAACATGGTCAGCAGGATATCATTTTCGATCGTCTCCTGTTTATTCGTTTTTTTCATGATAAAGGTGCTGGCGGTTTTTATCACCGAAAGCGGCTGGTTAAGCTCATGGGCAACACCGGTGGCCATTTCACCCAGTGTCGTCAGTTTAGAAGCCTGGATCAGTTGCTGTTCGGTTTCAAGTCTCTGGGTAATATTGCTGCTTGAAATAATAAATACTTTCCGGTCATGATATTCTGACGGGGAAATCCTGATATCGACAAACAGTGTTGAACCGTCTTTGTGCTGATGTTTAACTTTGTTAATAATAGACGATGATTTTATAAGTGATGCAAACGTGTCTTTATTTTTATCCTGAAACAGGTCAGTAAATGATTTTTCAATCATTTCTTTTCTTGTATATCCATAATTGGTTTCAGTGCTTTCATTACAATCACGAATTTTCAGGGATTCGGCGTCAAGAACAAATACGGAATTAGGAATATTATTGAAAATGGCATAATATTTACTTTCTGATTTTTTCAGTTTATCCTGGAGCAGTTTCTGCTGGGTGATGTTGATGCTCATCTCCATGGCGGCGATAATTTCACCCGCTGAATTTTTTATGGGCGATGTTTTAACGATCCAGTGAACGGTTGTTCCATCCTTATTGACCCCTCTTTGCTCGTCAAAATGGATATTTCCATCCATAAACGTCTTTTCCAGCGGGCAATCAGCGCATTTTTTGTTACGACCTTTATATGCTTTAAAACAGTAATCGCCTTCCCTTGGGCTGAATTTGTCTGCAAACTCACGGTTATATTTGATGATTTTATAATTTTTGTCCTGAACGGTAATGCTGCACGGAACCAGATCAAACAGGTTCACATCATCATCGATCCGGTTGTCAAATTTAATGAGGCTGTTATTTACAATCGT
>JAADHK010000108.1:0-5454 GCA_013151835.1 Deltaproteobacteria bacterium | reverse complement strand
TTGTTTTCCTGGTAACGAATTTACGGACCAGTGCCAGGAGTTCTTCAGCTTCCAGCGGCTTTTTCAGGTAAGCTTCAGGACTGGGCATATCCTGATCGTTATATCCTTTGATCGTCCGCTGGTACTGCTGTAATGTTTTTTTGTCTAGCGGCGAAATCATAATTACCGGGATATCCTTAAACCTTTTGTCATGCTTCAGATCCTGGTGTATTTGAATTCCCTTTTTTTCAGGCATCGGCACATCAAGAATAATCAGGTCCGGTCGTTCTTTCATGGCCTTTAACAAACCTTCATGGCTGTTTTCCGCAATGACCGGTGAAAAACCGTCTGCTTCAAGAAGGTTTGATAAAAATATCCGCATATCTGAATCGTCATCCAAAATAAGGACTTTCTTGGTTTCCGTGTTCAAAGTGCCCTCTTTTTCAGGTTAACGGGAAAACTAAAATCAAATATTATTCATTGCCTCAGGCATCATAAAAAAAAGCTCCCTGATCCTGCACAGCCCGTCAATTTTGATGGCGTCGTAGAAAGTCCCATCTACTGCGTTGTAGCGGGTCACGAAATGCTCGGAATACTATATGTATGCCTCCGCTTTCGCGACACCACTACGCCTTATATATGGAACTTTCTACTTAGCCATCTTTACCGGGTTACCTGACTTTTTATGGCGATTTGAATTTCTATAGATGCAGATTTCGTGCCACATTGATTTGGTTAGAATTAATCTGCAACCATTTAAGCATGTTGCCTGGATTATGGGTACTTATGAGGTAAAACAGAGAAGAGGAAAATAAAGAAATCTGTTGCACAAATTGCAACAGTTAACATAAATTACAATATTAACTTAAAGAAATTATTATAAAAAATATCAGGTGTTGCATATGCATCATAGTTGCACATGCAACATTGCATCAGCGATGAGCCGTTTAATCCCGGTTAATTCCCAGGCGTTTCATTTTTCGCCACAGCGTTGTCCGGTCGATGCCAAGGGCTTTTGCTGTTTGCCCCTTATTCCACTGGTGTTGTCGAAGTAATTCAAATATTTTTTCCCGTTCGGGTAAATTTGAAACAGCATCATTCTTTTGTGCATTTTCAGCAATAATGTTTATTCTGTCGTTTTGTAATTCAGGCGGACTAAGCAGGACATCCGGGAGATGTTCAGGTTCAATCATATCGTCCTGGCATACAATCAGCGCATGTTCCAGTATGTTCTGGAGTTCCCTGACATTTCCCGGGTAATCATAATTTAAAAGAATTTTTAAAGCGTTTTTGGATATTTCACAGGAGCTGTTGGCTTTTGCCGTGCATAGTTTCCGAATTATATGACGGATAAGAAGGGGGATATCAGCGCCTCTTTCTTTCAAGGGAGGGAGTTCAAACTGGATTACGTTCAACCTGTAAAAAAGATCCTTGCGAAACTGACGCTTTTTAACCAGGTTTTTCAGGCCGCGGTTTGTCGCGGCAATGATTCGCACATCAACCTTCACGGTACTACGGCCCCCCAGGGGGTAAAATTCCTGGTCTTCCAGGACGTGAAGCAGTTTGGCCTGCAGGGGCAGTGGCATATCCCCGATTTCATCCAAAAATATCGTGCCTTTATCCGCTTCCTGGAAACGGCCGGGCTTGCTCCGGTCCGCGCCGGTAAAAGCGCCTTTGATGTAGCCGAATAACTCTGATTCAAGTAGATTGTCAGGCAGGGCGGCACAATTGACTTTTACCATGGGTTTGTCGGCACGTTTGCTTGCCGAGTGTATGACACTGGCCAGAACATCCTTGCCGGTGCCTGTTGCTCCTTCAATAAGTATGGTTGCATTGCTTTTTGCCACCACTTCCACTGTCTTGAATATTTTTTGCATGGACGGTTCTTTTCCGATCATACTGTGAAAGGTGTACCGGTTGCTGACAAACTGGTTAAACTGGTGGGCCAGGGTGAGATCCTGTATGGTGGCAAGGCCTCCCACAATTTTACCCTGATCACTGTGAAGAGGCATATAATCCGCTCGAATCGGTACGACTTCGCCGTCCGGGGTAAGGATGACCGATTCCCTGTTTGTCCTTGATTCACCTAAAGTCATGGATTCTTTTAAAAGAGCAGGGTCTTTGGTATCCGTGCCCCTGAACAGGGCGGGACAGGGCCTTCCAAGTAACTGGCGCCGGTTATAGCCGGATATTACTTCTGCCGCCCTATTAAAAAATGTGATATGGCCCCCCCTGTTTACGGTAAATATGCCAATATCAAGATTGTCCAGTATCATCTTCAGGCTGCGCTCTTCATAATTTAATCGATTGATCAGGTCGGCCAGTGCCGCATGGTCCTGGAGAAGGGTCAGGCAGCCGGATGGTTCACCTCCGGGATCGTAAATAGTTGCAGACAGACGGGTTACAAGATGGCTGACATCACTTTGATCGACAATTTCTACTGAAAGGTCATTTGAATCGTTGTCCCCGCCCACATGACTCGGACATTTAGCATAACAGGGAACATCGGAAAATACTTCACGACAATCTTTACCGATTACTTTTGATTCCTTCAGGCCTGTCAGTGATTGAACACTCCGATTAAACGATGTAATCCGCCGGTCAAGATCAATGGTAAAAGCACCGATATTCAGTTGATCAATGAGCTGAATCCATTGCTCGCAAAGGATGGTTTTCTTCCTCATATCTTTGAAGAAGCATATCATAGCCCTCTTCGTTTTCTTGTCTGACAATAAAGTTGCAGTCATTTGGACAGGAATACCGGTTCCGGATTTATCAATGAGGCGTGTTTCATAGAGAGCAAGCCGGTTTTCCCTGCCAAAACGTTCATTCTTAAGTTCGAGATTAAACCGTTGTTTTTCATTTTCAGGAAAAAGGCTTCCCAGATGTATCTTTCGACAGACTTCGCTTTTTTTATAACCAAGCATTAGTTCGAGAGACGAATTTAAAGCAATAATCATTTCGTTCCCATCACACACCAGCGCCCCGTCCATTGAGCTTTCTACAAGATTATCGTAAATCGCTTCAGATTTTTTTGCCCCCCGGGCTTTACGCTTTTTTCCCCCACCGGTTGCCGAAAAATTAGTTTTAATCTGCTTGCTTGAAAGATAGCGGTGCTGGGCGCGTTTGACAGAAATAAGAATCGCATCATCACTGATTGGTTTGGCAACAAAATCCGATGCATCAAGCGTAAGAGCCGTTGTTGCCATGTCCATATCGCCGAAAGCAGTGATAACAATCACTTGTATGTTCGGATGACTTTTTTTAAGTGTCTCTAATACCTGGATGCCGTCGATACCGGGCATGCGGATGTCTGTAATCACAATCTGAGGCGGGTTTTCTTTGCAAAGGCGTAAACCTGTTTCACCGTCAGGAGCAGTTCTTACTTTATAACCGGCATCAGAAAGAACAATAGAAAGGACCTGACGAATATCTTCCTCATCATCAATCAGAACAATTTCCCAGTCAATAGAACTTAACATGGTAAACCTCAGATATGGCCGGATTTAATATGTAAAAAAGTTTTCAGAAAATTTCTTAAAATGTGGGTTGCCCGTCCTTTTTGAGAACCTGCCATTTTCCGATTCGATCGGTACGAAAACAGCGCCTGGCCGCCTATTCCAGATTCCGTTTCATTGATTACCATTTATTGTATTCATTTTCAATCAGTTAATTTACCCGCAAGTGGAATTCAAACCGCTAAAATGCAGGATAGCCTCGACAATGATTACACCGCCATGTACACTCATTCAGAATAGTATTGACGGGCTTTTTACGAGTCCGTCAAACTTGACATACAAGAGGATCTCTGAGATACATCAAGTCGTTAAAAAACATCTATGGGATGAACCAATAATAATGATGGCGTCGTAAAAAGTCCCATCTACTGCGTTGTAGCGGGTCGCGAAATGGAAATGCTCGGAATACTATATGTATGCCTCCGCTTTCGCAACACCACTACGCCTTGTATATGGAACTTTCTACTTAGCCATCGTAACCGGGGGCCTGACTTTTTACGAGTCCGTCAATAATGACAAAGCCGCAAAAAATCGAAAACCAGGATGAAAACACTACGGAAATTATTCTTGAAAGTATATCCGATGGTGTTTTTACGATAGACCACAACTGGCAAATCACCTCGTTCAACCACGCCGCAGAGGAGATAACCGGGATTTCGAGAAAGGAAGCAATCGGGAGGCACTGCTGGGAGGTTTTTCGTTCAAACATGTGTGAAGGGGATTGCGCATTAAAAAGAACGATGAAAGAAGGCAAATCGTTTGTCAGTACATCGACCTATATTATTAACAGCGAAAAAAAACGGATCCCCATCACGGCATCCACATCCCTTTTAAAAGATAAAAAAGGAAAAATCCTTGGCGGGGTCGAGACCTTCCGGGACCATATTCTTGTGGAAGAATTACGAAAAGAGCTTTCCGCACGTTTTCAGATGGGGGATATGGTAAGCAGCAGCAAGGCGATGCAAAAAATTTTTAGCATCCTGCCGCAAGTGTCTGAAAGTGACAGCACAATACTTATTGAGGGAGAAACAGGCACCGGCAAAGAGCTGGCGGCAAGGGCAATCCACAACTTGAGCCACCGCAAAAATGGGCCTTTTATTGCCATTAACTGTGGCGCCCTTCCGGACACGCTGCTTGAGTCAGAGCTTTTCGGCTACAAAGCGGGCGCCTTTACCAATGCGGTCAAAAACAAACCGGGACACTTTGCCCTGGCTCAAGGCGGCACCATTTTTCTTGATGAAATCGGGGACACCAGCTCCGCCTTTCAGGTCAAGCTCCTGAGAGTCCTTGAAGAACGGGAATTTCAACCCTTAGGCGGTGTAAAAAAAGTAAAGGCGAATGTCAGAATCATCTCCGCAACCAATCAAAACCTTTCCGGGATGGTGGACAAGGGTATATTTCGTCAGGATCTCTTTTACCGCATCAATGTGGTACAACTGAAACTCCCCCCGCTTCGTGAACGGATGGAAGACATCCCGCTTCTTATCGAACGATTTGTCAGCAAGTTAAATAGAATTCGCGGAAAGGCCGTAACCGGCATTGACCGAAAGGCGCTTGAAGCGCTTATGCACTATGATTTCCCCGGTAATATCAGGGAACTTGAAAACATGATCGAGCATGCATTTGTGCTGTGCATGGAGGGAAAAATTCATCTGCGACATATGCCGATCAACCTGTCTCTGCAATCTTCTGCTGCGGATAAACATGAAACAGGACATGATCCTTTAAAATCAGCGGAAATAAAAATCATTACGGATACACTGAAACGGAACAACTATAACCGCAAAGCTGCGGCCAAAGATCTCGGAATGCATAAAAGCACGCTTTTTAGAAAGATTAACAGGCTGGGGATCGTTCTTCCAAAAATTGACGGCCGCTCCGACCAAAAATGATGGTCTCGTAAATAGTCAGATAACCCGGTAAAGATGGCTAACTAGAAAGTTCCATATACAAGGCG
>JAADHK010000105.1 GCA_013151835.1 Deltaproteobacteria bacterium | reverse complement strand
TGGAGCAGATGGAAGAGTTGGTCGGTTTTATCATGGAGCGGTTCGCTATCCGTTTGTTGCCGGCCCGTAAATAGTCCGTTTGCACGGTTTATGATGGCGTCGTAGCAAGTCCCATCTACAACGCCGTAGATGGGACTTGCTACGACGCCATCATGATTTTCCGAAAGGGCAAACCGGGTAGCGGCAGGTCGGGCAATCGAGGCAGAGGCCGCCATGCCCCAGAAAGGCAAGCTCTTTTTTCCCGATATGCTCGCCCGCCAGTATTCGCGGCAGGATCAGATCCAAAACGGTGATCCGGTGATGAAGCCCGCAGGCCGGCACTCCCAGCAGGGCAATATCGTTGATGTACGCGACCAGAAACATGGCGCCGGGAAGGACTGAAGCACCATAACTCATCTCCGTTGCCCCTGCCTGACGAATTCCCTTACGGGTGACGTCATCGGGATCTACGCTCATTCCTCCACTCAATATCAGCAAATCGCATTTTTTCTTTATGAGCTTTTGAATGGAATCCGTGATGGCGGCTTCATCATCCGGGGCGAACACAATTCCGTTTATCGTGGCTCCCAGGGCCGATAATTTTTCTTCCAGCACGGGGGCAAACCGGTCTTCAATCAGGCCGTTGAAAACTTCCGTGCCCGTTACAATAATCCCGGCGGATGCCTTATGCAGGCGGCGCACGGATAGTATACCGCCGCTTCCGCCGGCAATGGCGGCAGCCCTTTCAATCGGGGCGCGTTTCATGACCAAGGGAATGGCCCGGGTGGCCCCTAGTATCTCGCCTTTTTGGACCAGGCAATGGGAGTGCCGCGTGGCGCACATGACTTCGTCAGCCATATTAAATGCGGCAAGCCTGGCTACATCAACATAGAGCAAGCCGTCAAGTTCCGCATGGAGGGTTATTTTGCCTTCCATGGGATTGTCGTCCCAGCATACGCCTTCACCCGCCAGGCCCCCGGCAAGAATGGATGCCGCAAGGTTTTCGTGGATTTCACCTTCTTCGAGTTCTATTGAATAAAGATGATTTTTCCCGAGTTTCTGAAGGTGGCAGATGTCCTGCCGGCAAACCGTGTGACCTTTCGAAAATGCGGGCCCCTTAAATTCCCCTGGGCGGATTTCAGTAATGTCATGGGCCAGTTTTGTTCCAATTGCGTCTGAAAGCCCTAATTTTCTAATCAAGAAAAAACATCCTGTTTTAATATGATTTCTCGGGGGTTGATAAAATAAGCGTCATCCGTGCAGGGTTTGCAGAAAACCCGGCCATTATGGATGACTTCCCGACGATCCCGGATAACCTGACCGCAATGGCTGCAAACGGTTTTGTATCGTGTGGGACCCGGCATGTCTGAATCATCGAGTCGAACAGAGACGTTCCATGCCCTGAAGAGGACATTTTCCGGCATCCGTTTGTATGCCTCGGTTTGTTGGGTATATTTATCCGGTATTTCCGGAGCGTAGATCGAGGCCAGTTCCCTGGATTCCTCAGTTGAAAGGACGCGGACAGCCTTTTTTGTCTCAATATTGAAAAAAGTTGCTGCCATGATCCCGTAATCCTTGAATTTTAATGACCTTCTGCCAAGTTTTACGCCCGTAACGTATGAAACGGCATCGGCGGTGCAACGGTCCATTTCCACATAGACGATCAATTTTTTGATCTGGTTCAAGGCGCTTGGGTTGGATAATTCGATCATCCGGCAGCCGAGCATTGCCATTCGCACACCCACAACCTGACCGGGGCAGAGGTGGCCGTGCGCGTTTGCCGAACCATCTAAAAGCGTATTAAAATTATCCATTCGATAAGTCATTTTATGCAAAAAAGAGAAACCACAGGCCCGTTATTTCTCCCCGGGGGTAAACTTTTCAATTACCTCATTTACCCAGCCCATGGCGGCGATCATGGCCTGAAAGCCGACAGTCGTGAGGGAGAGCAAAAGGGCATGTTCGATTTCCTCAGCCGTGGCGCCGGAAGAAAGGGCTTTTCGGGTCTGTGACATGACCGCACCCTTGGATTGCTGGCCGATGGCAATGCCTAGTTTGATCATGTCCTGCTGTTTACGGTCAAGCGGGCCATGAACACGGCACGCCTTTGTCAATGCCTCGTAATGTGAATATACGTCGGAAAATTTTTTTTGAAAACTTGTAAATGAAGCCGGCAGATACATCTTTCACCTCCTATGGTAAAAAGGATCGTTACATTCCGGCCGAACGCCGTTATGTTCGGCTTTTGATTCCGTATTTAATATATTATAGGAGACGCCCGGTTGCCTTGCAACAATAAATTTGATTAATACATCCAGTGTCGGTCAATCACAATATTATGCTCCAAAGTCTACTTCCCTTTTTCCCATTCCTCGATGGCAATGGTTTCTTCAACATTTTCCCATCCGGTGATCATGGCTTTAATATGATCGAAAACGGTATGTCCGGTGGTGGTCATATATACATGAATGATTACAAAACTTAAAAGAGCAAAAGCCAGCGCCGTGTGCACCATGGCAACAATTCCAAGTGATAAAAAATTTAATCCCCAGGCATCCCAGGAGTTATAACTCCAGTAAATAAAGCCGCTGAGCATTTGCGCAGGTAAGAGTATCGCTGCGACACCTAGATAGGTCAATCGCTGCAAAGGGTTGTGTTTGGATTCCTTGCGTGCCGGCACGGGATGCGGCTCTCCTAAAAATATTCCGTAAGCGTAATATCTTGCCACTGAAAAAAGTTTTTTAGTGGTCGGAATATACTGTTTCCATTCCCCGGTGGTTAACACCCAAAATACAAAAAAGGCAAAGGAGATCAGCCAGGTAATACCGACAAGATTATGTATTTTAACCGCCCGTTCAAATCCGAGCAAAGCATAGGCGCCATGGACCTCGAGGCCGGTTACCATGAGCAGGGAGATAAGCGCCAGTTGAAGCCAGTGCCATGATCGTTCATAACGCGTATATAGATAAATGGCTTTCATCGTTTTTGACATATCAGTCCTCCTCTTTTTTCGCTGTTATAAATATTCTGCCGAGCATATGGAGCAAGATACCTGCTAAAGCAGCTAATGCGATTCCCCAACCGGAAAAGTCCAGCAGATCAGACCGGTCACGGCCCGGCATGTAAAACCCGGTAAGGGCTGCCAGTCGGCTATGAGTCCGGTTGTGACATTGGACGCAGGTAAGGGCGTTTTCCCTTGGGGCCACCATGTGGGTAGTGGGGAAAACATAGCTGGTCTCGACAAAACCGATTTTTCCGGAAAAGGGAAGGCCCATGATTTGCATGCCGCGTTTGCATGAGTCGATCCAGTCCAATGTTTTCCAGTAGCCATTGTTTTCGATGCACAGCAGCGGTGTCAGGAAAGTATTGTTCTCCATGTCATAGGGCTGTTTGCCCCGGTGCACCTTAAAGGGGAATATCCGTGCGTTTTTATCGTCTCTGGAGCCGACCGGCCAGCTCATGGCAACAGGCTGTTTGCTTGGATCAATAATATCTTTTGCAGTCAATGCCTTGATAGAGCCGTTATACCAGTAGTATTCCGGCACAACATTTTTTTCCCATTTAAAATCACCCTTGATGGATTTGTAGGAATATCTGTGATACTCGTCTTTTTGCTGGTACTTGCGCTGTTTTTTAAGTTTGCCTGCCGAAGACCAGTCCCACCACATTTGTGTGGCGTGCGCCCTTGCAAACGTGGGGATATGGCAAGTCTGACAGGCCACTCTGTCCGTGTGGTCGTTAGGCTTGGAACCTTGAGCATGGGGTTGATCCGTATGGCAGGATTCGCAGGATATTTTCGGGGCAAGATCATCTTGTACAAGAGAAATTCTAGCGCTGGTTGCCGGGGTCGAGTAAACCCGGCCCGCAATTAAATGGTTTTTTGTCGTATGGCATCGGGTGCATGTGAAGTTTGCGCCATCGATTCCCATGTGCACATCCAGCGATTTTTTGGGCATGATCAGGGAAGCATCCAGGTCCCCGTGTTTGACCCCTTCGCCTCCACCTCCGTTAAAGTGGCATTCACCACAATTCCTTCTTTGTGGTAAACCGATTTTAAGTACGTTTTTCTGAATATCGCTTTCAATCTCATCAACAAGTTCGGTTTCGCCTGTATCCTGAAACTCTTTTAAATCCTTGAATTCCTGATGCCAGTCCATTTGGCTCTGCCCGTGGCATTTCAGGCAGTTGATGCCGTCGTTTTTTTTGTCCCAACCGATGTGGCAATTATTGCATTCCGTGTCGTGCATTTTGTTCGTAGATATACAGAAGTTATTGATTGAATAACCCGCTTTTCCGGTAAGACCGCCGCCGGTGGGAGAAAGCCAGGTCCAGTGAATTGCGTGCATGAATTGTTTCTTGACCTCTGTATGGCATGACAGGCAGGCTTTAGTGATATCATGACCGGCCGTGAATTTTTTCTTGAGCGCGTCAAATTTTGAATGATCAACCGTATTCCAGTGTTCCGCATTGATATTGCTTTGGTCGGCGAATTTTATGCCCGTGACCTGTTCGTTCTCACGAGCGGATGCAGTTGAAATAAATAAAAAAGCGGCTGCCGCAAAAAGGATGAATAAATAAATTGGTTTGTTTTGCACTTTTAATTCCTTAGTTCTTTTTTGTCGATTGTTTGAATGCAGGATAAGGGGCAGATTCCAACGGTTAGTTGTTGGTTTTCAAGTACTTATTCGGGTTCCAGCGCAATAAACCTCTCTGCAAGAAAATAGAAAAAGAAAAAAAGGCCGAGTCCGAGCGCAAAAATCATCCATTCTCCGGAGGACGGAGCGTAATGAACGAGTCCGTTTAGAACGTCTACATGGGAGCCGGCATTACCAGCGCGCATGGGGTGCAGTTGTCCCGCGACAATGAAATCATAGCGGGTGAAAAACATGCCGATCATGAAAAACAGGCCGGCGGCCCCCATGATCATAAAGTTTTTTCCCCGGCTCATAAGAAGCATGGCCAGGGGAAGGAGCAACGCAAAAATTATTTCGCCGCACCAGAAATTGATTGCAAGCGGTCCGCTCAACAGGGCCGTGGCAGCTTCGTAAGCTTCAGCCGGTGCGGTATAGAGCGATGAAATTATTTTCCAGGCGGACAGAAATAACATTGCCCCGATACAGAGCCCCATGAGTTTCGATAGTCCGGACATCGTCCGGCTCAGTTCATCGGGTATATTAAAACGATATATGATGTTATGGATCAAAAGAAGAATCGCGCACCCCCCGGCGATACCCGAAACCACCAGAAACGTCGGGAAATATATCCCGTGGTAAAACGGCCGGGCCGTTAACGACCCGAAAACAAAGCCAAGGTTGCTGGTTGCCGCGACACCGACCATAAGCGTGAGAAAGGCCGTTGCAGCGGACAGTGCATGGTTTTTGGGCGATTTTACAAAAATCAGGTATAGTTCAATGGAAAGAAGGAAAAGTTCAATTCCGTAAAAAATACCCATCCAGACAATGGGGGCGCTGAAATTCGGAGAAAGGATAAAGAGATACATCAGGCGGAAGGGGTGCCCGATTTCCATCCCGATCTGCGTGAACCCGGCGAGAAGAATGATAAAGGCAAGCAGGACGATCCGCTTTCCTATTCTGGCAAATGGCTGAACATTGAACGCGTGACCCAGCCCGCCGATAAAGGCAAGGCCCGTGGACGTGATGACAAAGTACGCATAAGTTGCGATCAGAAGCCCCCAGGGAACTTGCCGTGTCACGCCGTAAACCGCTTCCTGGCCATAAACAAGCACCCGGATAACGCCGATAAGTCCGACAAGCAAAAGCGCGGCGCCGCAGGCGATAAACGGCATCGCGGGAATATCTTTATTCACGCGGAATATGTGCGATAATGAATTATTTTGATTGGTCATTGTTGTCTCCTATTTCAGATAGAAAAGCCTGGGGCGTGTATTTTTTTCGGGTTTGAGCTGATAGTATGCCCGCTGGTTCAGCAACCTTGAAACCGTGCTGTCCGGATCATTGAGGTCGCCGAATTCCCTGACTCGTACCGGACAGGTCTCAACGCAGGCCGGTTCCCGGCCCTCGCTGACCCTGTGCATGCAAAACGTGCATTTTTCCACGGCATCGTGCTTTTTACTGACAAACCGTGCGTCATAGGGGCATGCCGCCATGCAGGCTTTACACAGGATGCATTTATCATAATCGATAAGAACCACGCCTTCAGCCGTGCGAAACGTAGCTCCTGTCGGGCACACCTTTTCGCAGGGGGCATTTTCACAATGCTGGCACTGAGACGGGCGAAATTCCTGCCGCAGGACCGGGAATCGTCCCTCAAGCGGCATTTCCGTCACCCAGAGACGATAAGAATCATCGCCCACGGGAACATAATTTTCAAATTTGCAGGCAACCGTGCACGCCTTGCAGTTCAGACATTTTTTTGTGTCAAATACGATGGCATATCGCTTGCGCTTCATAATAAGCCTCAAAATGGGTGTTAGGAAAAAGACATATCCTTTATAAAATTATCAGGCCTTTGTTATGCTCACAAAGGTTTCGTGAAGACACGTGCCTCCGGAAATGGAATCCAGAACGTCTTCTATGATTTCCGCCTCGGATGCGCCTGATTTATAAACCCTTGACAACCACGGCGAACGGCGGCCCCATCCATTGGAATAAAAAACGCAATCCGGCCGGATCTTCTCGGTCACAAGCGCCTTAATACGCTGCTTGCCCACGCGACTTTTGATCCAAACATAATCACCCGATACAATGCCCAGTTTTCCGGCCTCGCCCGGATTGATCCAGACAGCGTTTTCCTTTTCAATCTCCCATAAATATGGAATATTCTGAGTGGTTGTTTGAGTGTTCCAGGCGGTCCTTCCTACTAGGAACCGATATGTGCCCGATTTTTGAACGAAATTTTTTGGTTCACAATATTTGGGAAGGGGAAACAGGCCGAATTCCTTGTATCGTTCGTTTAATATTTCTATTTTTCCGGTTTTTGTCTTGAAACGAAAGCCGGGGGTTCGTGTCGCGCCATATGTCGGCTTTTTGGATTCAACGGTGAAAAAACCATTGTTCATCAATTTTTCCAATGCACCGGGGTAATTGCTCACCTGTGTTTTAATGTATTCCTGAATCGGGCGGTTCAGGATGCCCTCAACCACGTCTTCCTTGAAATTCTTCAAGTCATCGGGTTCAATGTCGTCCCAGAGGGATGGAATGTTCAGCATTTCACGGATAATCCCGCCTGAAATTTCAAACATGGTCTTGGTGTCGAAAAGCGGCTTGATTACCGGCTGCCTGAATTCAACGAGCGGATTGATGCCGCTTATACCGGTAGCGGGATCCCATCCCTCGAGATAGCTCGTATGCGGCAGGACAATATCCGCATACCAGGCCGTGTCAGACATCTGCATATCGATGACACAGATGAAGTCCATTTTTTTCAACATCGCAATGGTCTTTGTAGTGTTGGGTACTGATTGCATAGGATTTTGTTTAAAGCAGAAAAAACCCTTCACCGGGTAGGGGGTATCATTTAAAACCGCCTCACGGAAAGTAAGCCAGCTCCCGTCCCGTTCACTTAAAAAGGAGCATGAATCTTCGGGCAGGCCGGTCCCGATCATGGGGCACATGACTGAAGACGGCACAACGTCCTTCAAAAGGTCGGTGGATTCCTTGTCGACCCGGTCACGGGTCTGCATGAAAAAGGGGAATGAGACCTCAGGCGTGTTGAGTTTGATTGAAGACCTGGGGACTACGCCGCCCTTGGTATCCCAGCACCCGCAAATAGCCGCTAAAATGGCAAATGTCCGGCGTACATAAACTTCATGGGAATAAAAAGAGCTCCGGCGTCCCGGGTAGATGACACTCCTGGGGGCATGGGCGGCGAATTCCCGAGCGGTTTTTACAATTTCCGCAGCCGGGATCTCACATTTTTTTTCAGCCCATTGGGGGGTGTAATCCTGAACCATTTTTTCCAGATCTTTAAAACCGTGAGTATAAGATTCCACGAATTGCCTGTTGTAAAGCCCTTCTTTAATAATAACGTTAATCATGGCAAGGACGAAACCCTGATCAGTCCTGGGCTTGATGGGGTACCAACGGTCCGCCTTTGAGGCGGTAACCGTGAATCGGGGATCTATAACAATCAGCTTCTGGCCTTCCGGCTTATAACGCTGAAAATTGACTGAATCGGGGGTAATTAAAGATTGGGCGCGGTCGGCGCCGAGCATGATAACGTATTCGGCATTTAAAAGGTCGGCATCCGGGAAGACACCGAAGACCGAAGACCATCCCTGAATATTTGATGCCAGGCAGAGCGTGGTATGACGGACGGTGTTTAATGAACCAAAGCTGTTCACAAGGTAATAATAAAATTCTTCCTGAAATCCCTCGGTGGAGGCGAATGCAACGGTGGACCTGTTTTCATATTTTTGTTTCAGGTCGGCGAGATTTTTGGCAATGTATTTAAAGGCCTCGTCCCATGAAATCTCCTTCCATTTCCCTTCTCCCCGTTCTCCGGTCCGCAGCAGGGGTGTTTTAAGACGGTCCGGGCTGTAGGGGAGGGCGGCACCGGCATTTCCCTTGGCACAGAGCATCCCCCGGCTTTTAATATGCTCCGGGTTTGGATTCAATTTATGGAGCCTGCCGTTGACCACCTCGGCGATGATCCCGCATTTGTTGACACACATGGCGCAATTGCTGGCAATATATTCGCGCTTGCCGGCAGGTAGAATTGAATAATCATAAGTCTTTTTGCTTGCGGCAAAAAGAGTCGGGATGCTGGGAGAAAAGGCCAGGCCGGCAACAGCTCCGGCGCTCAATCCAAGGAATTTACGCCTGCTGATTTTTTTATTTTCTTTCATTCAGTTCCTCTTCTTTTCGTTCATGCGTTTTCAAAAGCAAATGTCCGGTCAAGAAAATCATCGGAATCTTCAACAAAGCCCTTTAGCGCTTTTCCTGCAAGCTTGTAAAAATCATGTGATGCACTATCGTTTATCCCGTCCGTGAATTTGGCGGTCATGGGCCTTATATACCGCTCCAGCACCTCGATTAATGTTTTGAGATAATCCGTCTGCAATGATTGCCTCGCATCAATTCCAGCCATCAGAAGATTGGTTAAACAGGCGCAGTATTCCAGGAGTACGGAAATATG
Source organism: Deltaproteobacteria bacterium (assembly GCA_013151835.1). Lineage (GTDB taxonomy): Bacteria > Desulfobacterota > Desulfobacteria > Desulfobacterales > Desulfosalsimonadaceae > JAADHK01. Next base: position 17,692 of record JAADHK010000105.1, on the reverse strand, counting down.
ATCTTCGAGTTCTTTTGATGACCGGTCCATGGTCATGCCGGATATTATCATCATCTCCCGCAACCTTCTCCAGGCATCTCCCATGAGAAGTCCATCTGTCTCGATATGGGCCGAGGCATATGGATAGGCCGGAACAAAGCCCAGGTTGTTGACAAATAACGTGATATATTCAGCCTGAAGCGCTTCTTTTGGAAGGACTTCAGGGACCTTTCCGGCATATTTCAAAAAAAATCCCTCAAAGGCTTTAATCTTTCCGGTTATTTCATCGTAAACCGCACCGGATGGATATCGAAACAGGATCGCGAGAAAGAGAAATACATTCTTTAACGCCATGCCGTCTTCATACTTGCAGCCCGGATAATAAGCCGGGGCGCATTCGGCTGCCTGTTTGTTCGTTTGTGAAAGAATCATTGGCAATTATACCTCCAGGGTATTTTTCAGGCCCCGGTCGATGAATTTAACCATCGGCCGGGGTCTGAGTGCCGTTTCGTTTTTAGACTGACCGTGTTATCCGCAGGTCGCCGGTGTCGGTGAGTCGAATGCATGATTGTAAAGATAGCTCAGGATGTCGGCCCTGTCTTTTTTAGAGAGTTTTTTCCATTCGTCCACGCACTGGAGGCGCTCATATTTTTTAAATGATCGATCCCACTGGGCCTGAGTCTTGGAATTAGGAGACAGAGCCTTTGCAGAGGCGCCGTCAATGTGACAGGAACGGCAGTTTTTGCGGAAAAGATATTTCCCTTTCCGCTGGTTCCCCTTTTTTTCAGCAGCAAAACCGGAACCGATCATTACAAAGAGAAAACATACCGCAACCACAACCATTAATAGTTTCTTACCCATTTTGAATACCTCCTGTAATTGTTTTTATAAATTTTAGAATACGATATACCTGTCGCACTCATTCAACATTTCGGCATTTTTCGCCTGTGTGGTAAAATCCTTGAACCCCACGCCCGGGACATCTCCGGTCAGTCCTAAGGCGCGGAAAGATAAATCGCATACCGACAGATTGGCCTTGCCGACGAGCTGCTCAAATTCAGGGCGCTGGGTCAGGTTAACTCCGAAGCCCGTGAAGAAAATTTCAACTTTTTTCCCCTTAACATGAGCCGCATCGGCCAGCTTGATCACCCAGTCAAGATGTTTGTCGGTCCCTGCGACAATTCCAAGTTTATCGCTCATGATATCCTCTTTGCACAATTGTACGGGTTACCACCAACTGATCACCTTGTCGTTTGAAAAAATCTCGTCAACAAGCCTGGACCAGTCCACATCTCCCTTAAACAAAGGCTTAACAGTGGTCTCGTCGGCATCGTCGGCCATGACGGAAATGAGTCGTTCAACCGTTTCATCCGGTTCGGACCGCAAAAGGTGTAAAACTTTCATTGGATCCTTCTCCTGTTGTTTTAAAAGGGTATGACAAGATCGGCCGCATTGAGTTTTTTGGCCGTATCTTTCAGCGTAACATGGACGAATCCGTATTTTTCGACATTGGCCGAATTGTTGGAAAACCTTTCCCCTTCCATTTCGTCTAAAAATTCCATGTTGTCATGGTATGCCTCGTCCATGTTTTCGATCTCGTGGTTTAACACGAACATCTGGATTTCAACATTGTCCAGCAGCGCGCCGAGGCTTACCTGCAAGCCCTCGTATTGCTGCTTAATGTCTTTGATGACAACCGCTACTTTTTTCATGGTATATCCTATCCTTGATGGCGTCGTAAAAAGTCCCATCTACTGCGTTGTAGCGGGTCGCGAAATGCTCGGAATACTATACCTCCGCTTTCGCGACACCACTACGCCTTGTATATGGAACTTTCTACTTAGCCATCTTAACCGGGTTGCCTGACTTTTTACGAGATCATCATCCTTGATATCCGTAAAAAAATCCGTTGTTCATAATGAGGATTAAACTCCTGTTTATAGCGATGCGTTACCCGGCTGTTTTATCGTGGCCCGCAGGGGCGGAGAAGATTTATTCTCCGCCCCCCGACGGGTAAACGGCAAAATGCCGGTGTTTGAAAAGATTGCTTACTAAAATCGTAAAGTAACCGATGCATAATAATTCCAGATTTTATCAGCAACCGGGTTCAAGGCGTCCAGAGAGGAAAGCGAGCTGATCTTGACCGGTGCGCCCAGCGGGTTTCCGCTTCCCGTGTACTTGTAGTCATAGAACTGGGTCCCGACCTTGGCAAAGAAGTTATGCCCGTAAAGCGGCTGAATGTAGTAGCCCTCGTATACCTGGCCCCTGACGGCAAGCTTGCTTCCGATCAAGGAATCTTCCGCCCCGGTGAAGTTGAACCAGTATTTGGAGCCCCAGTTGTATTCGAGTCCGAGACGGCCGTTATGAGGCATGGGCAGGACCGTGCCGGCGTAAATGCTGTAACCGGCGCGCTTTTTAAGCTGTCCGTTGGAAGAGAGAAGCCCCATTCCCATGATTTCGTAAAAGGGATTGTTGGAAATCTGTGAAGGGTTTGTATGGGACCATGCGCCGCTTAAAAACCAGTCGATCCCATCGCCGTCATAACCGGTGTCAACATCTAATTTTGAGCTTAACAGCAGTGTTGCCGCGTCCCAGTCACCGATGTTGGTCATGGGCTCCATGCGGGTGATGAATCCCCCGTTGTTCTGGTCAAAGTAATACTCGGGAGTGCCGTCCTGGTTTTTGTCCTGTTTGGACACGATAAACGGCATCACGGTCAGGCCGGTGAACCCGTCCGTAATATCCCCGGCATGGGCATAGTTTACCATGAATCGGGTAGTGCCGTTGTTGTACAGGTTGGCGATAAAGCCCAGGAGATGGACATCCGACAGGCTGGAACCGTTGTAGCCGAGTGTCGTGGAGTTGCCGTAGTCGTTTTCAAAACCCAGGCCGTAGCAGAGCTTGAATGACGCGCCCGGAATACCGATGGCGTCCCCGAAGTTAAAACCGAGAGATGCGCCATCAAACTGCCAGTTAATGATATGGGCAAGGGGAGAGCCGCCCACGAGTCCGTAATTCCGGTATTCAAGTGGAGGCCCGTCGGTGGAGGGACGACGGCCCAGGGATAAATGATAATAAATATCACTTCCAATATCATTCTTATAAACGAAGTATGCCCGTTCCATGCGAATGATATCTCCGTGGGGCAGACTTGACGTGTTGCCATCCAGCGTTACATCGCCCAGACTTCCCTGGTTGAACTTCACTCCGGTGGAGTCCCCGAACACCTTGTATGCGGCAAGTCTGCCGGAAAAGCTGAGGTGGGGGTTAACGTTTGCCTTCATGTTAAGCCGGAACTTGTTGGTGTAGATAATGTTATTGTCCGCATCGTATTTTTCAGTTGGCGGAACCATGCCGCCAGCCACCATGGCGCCGATGCCGCCTTGAATCTGTGCAAGCGTGCCGCCGTAAAATCCGCCGTTTGTAATCGGGGTGAAAAATCCCCCCACAAGGGCTGCCGGTGCAGCCTGCAGGTCATTATAATGGATTGATTCGGCCTTGGTACGGAAATCCACGGAAAACGATATTTTGTCTGAAGCCGTGTGCATCTCGGCTTTGTCCAGCCGCTTCCCGAGATCGCCGATATCGTCCGAGTTCCAGGAATTGGCTTTCTCAAGTTTTTCTATCTTTTTTTCAAGCGCCTTGACTTCGTTTTTAATTGAAGTGATGTCGTCTTCGGCAAATGCCATTGACGGAAGAGATGCCCAGGCCAGAAATATCAAGGCAAAGGCCCACAAAAAAGCGTTTCTTTTTCCAATTTTTTCCATTCCATACCTCCATAAACGTTGGTTAAAAATCGCCGGCGTTTGGCTGATCCATGTTCTGCCGGCCGGGTGAACACTTTTGCCGTATTAAATGGTCTGAATATCCGTAAACACATAAACTGAATCGAAACGGAGCAAAATGATCAAGGGAGTAGAACAAGCAAAAATTATGCCATTTTTTATGTATGAAAGACTTAGTCTATTAATTTAATGGGATACATACAGAGATGCAGATCATGTGTTAAAGATAGTTGACACTTTGTTAATGGTTAGTTAACTTAACATTAACGGTTTTATACATATCGTGAATAATTTAAGGGAGAGTTGAAAAACAATGAAAAGTCCTATGGATATAGGACCGTACTGGAAAAATATCGTAGACTCGCTTCGCGACGGGCTTCTGGTTGTGGATGTTCGGGGGAGGATAGTTGCGGCCAATCCGGCTGCCGAGAAGATTACGGGCTACACGGCCGAGGAACTCACGGGCCGTACGTGCAGGATATTGAATTGCACCGGCTGCAAGTTCATCGGCAAAGGTCCGGAGGATAAATGGTGCAAGCTCTTTGCCATGGGTGTGTCAAGGGACAAAAAATGCCTTATGACGAAAAAGGATCGCACCACCGTCCATATAATAAAGAGCGCAACTGTTTTAAAAAACAGGAGCGGGCTGATCATAGGGGCCGTCGAAACACTTACCGATATTTCTCAGGTTATCCGTCAGCAGCGGGAAATCCGCGATCTGCGGCAGGCCTATCATGTGGACGACGGGTTTTTAGGCATCCTTGGAAAGTCCGCAGTAATGCTGAACCTTTTTGATCTTATTGAAAATGTGGCTGATTCGGAAGCGCCCGTGATGATTTCAGGGGAGAGCGGGACAGGCAAGGAGCTGGTTGCAAGGGCTGTTCATGAGGCCGGGCCCAGGAAGGAAAAACCCTTTATAAAAGTAAATTGTGCGGCTTTAAACGAGAACCTGCTTGAAAGCGAGCTTTTCGGCCATGTACGCGGTGCATTCACGGGCGCGGACAGGATCCGGATCGGCAGGTTTGAGGCCGCGCACGAAGGGACTGTTCTTTTAGACGAGATTGGGGATATTCCGCTTTCTACCCAGGTCCGGCTGTTACGCGTTCTGGAAGAAAAAAAGATTGAGCGGGTGGGGGATCACAGGTCAATACCCATTGACGTGAGGATCATATCCGCAACAAACAAGAATCTTGAAGAACTGGTCCTTAATGGAAAGTTTAGGGAGGACCTTTTTTTCCGGATCAATGTTTTTCCTATCCTCTGCCCGCGCCTGGCCAAACGAGTGGAGGATATCCCCATGATCGTGCAGCATTTTATCCGCCAGAATTCCAATCGCTCTGAAAAGAAAATATTGGGTGTAACTCCCGAGGCCATGGAAAAACTGATGGCCTATGCATGGCCCGGCAATGTCCGGGAGTTGCGCAATGCCATTGAATATGCGTTTGTGCTCTGCACGGGAGGCAGCATTGACGTGGAGCACCTGCCGGCCAGAATTTCAGCCCCTGCTCTGCCTGATGTGCTGCCTGAAACCCGGCCGCAGATTTCCGAAAATGGCCGCGAGTCTCTTCTTGCGGCTCTTCGCCGCACCGGGTGGAACCAGACCGAGGCTGCGCGTATTCTAGGGGTAAGTCGCGTGACCGTCTGGAAGCGGATGAAAAAATACGGGATAAGAAGGGGAGAAGGCTGAATAATCAGGCAGAGATATTTTTTTTAAAAGGAGATTTCCGATGGGCAACAAGTCGTTTTTCTGTGTTTCAGTAATTCTCATTCTGACTCTGGTCACAGGTTGTAATTTAAAGCAGCGTCTTCCCATGGTGGCGGAAAAAGCTTCGTGTTACCGGTTCCCCACAGGAGACGGCCCCGAGGACATGGTCTTGGACAGGTTTAACGGAGCGCCGAGAATCCTGGTGTCCTCATATGAAAGGAGAAAACCGGCGGATCACGGTGAGATTTATGCCTTTGACATACAAACCGGGGGAATGCAAGTCCTTGTTCGCACAAATGAACCCGAAAGCCTTGAATCATTTAAGCCCCATGGCATGGACATCCGCCATGACGGCGGCATAACCGAGCTTTACGTGATCCTGCATGACCCGCATAACCGGGGGAAGCGGCTTGAAAACGGGGTCGGAATTTACAGGGTGTACAGAAACGAATTGCGCATGACGGCATTTCTTGAAGACCCCGTATGCCTCTGGTCTCCCAATGACCTTTCCGTAGCTGCCGACGGCGGGATTTATCTGACGAACGATTACAAGAGTGATCTTGACCTTTATTTCCGGCGCAAGCGCTCTGAAATCGCATATTATGACCCGCGAACGGGTAAGTGGAAGATCGTGGCCGCCGGACTCGCCTTTGCCAACGGGATATATGCCACGTCTGCAAGGGTTTATGTTTCCACCACCCTGGGCAACCGGATACTCTCGTATCCGATAAACCCGGACGGAAGCCTGGGAGAGCCGAGAACCGTTACGGAATTGAAAGGCGGGGATAATATCATGCCCTACGGCAAGTACATCCTTGTCTGCGCTCATTTTGACGATTTTGCCTTCATGCGGCACGCAAAGGACGCAAAAAAACTTTCTCCGTCTGTGGTTTTCAGGATAGATCCGGCAACCGGAGACAAAAAGGCCATATTCGCGGATGCCGGAAAGGCCATAAGCGCGGCGTCAACGGCCCTTATATATGGCAAAAAACTTTATATTTCACAGGTCTTTGATCCTTTTATTCTGGTTTGTGATGTGCCGGCGGATATTGATTGGTAAACTATTTTATCTGCTAACGATTAAAGCCACCGCCTCGCCCCCGCCCAGACACAGAGACGCAAGCCCTGTTTTTGCGTGTCTTTTTATCATCTCGTGGATCAGGGTGACAAGGACCCGGCACCCGGACGCGCCAATGGGATGGCCCAGGGCAACGCTTCCGCCGTTTACGTTCACATTTTCAACATCAAGATCAAGTTCACGCATGACCGCCACGCTCGACCCGGAAAATGCTTCGTTGATTTCGTAAAGGTCGATGTCGCCTGCTGAAAGTCCTTCCTTATTCAGACATTCGGGAATGGCAAGCATCGGGGCCATGAGTACGTATTTCATGTCGATCCCGGCAGATGCCTGTGCCCGGATTTCAGCAAGCTTTGTGCACCCGAGTTCTTGGGCTTTTTTTTCAGACATCACCACCACAGCGGCAGCCCCGTCAGCTATTATGGATGCGTTTCCGGCAGTGCCGACACCGTTTTTATCAAATGCCGGGCGCATGGCGCAAAGCGTTTCATAGGGGGTTGGTTTCGGATTTTCGTCAATGGAAAAGAGGAGCGATTTTCCCTTTTTCCCCTTTACGGTCACCGGCACGATTTCATCTTCAAATCGTCCGGATTTGATTGATGCAAGGGCCCTGGCATAGGATGTTTCCGCAAACCGGTCCTGGTCTTCGCGGGAGACGGTGTATTTTTGACTGCAAAGCTCGTTTGACATCCCCATGTGAAAATCATTTACAATGTCCCACAGTCCGTCATGGACCATGTGATCCTCGATCTTGCCCTGTCCCATCCTGTACCCGAACCGGGCCTTTGGCAGATAATAGGGGGCCATGCTCATGTTCTCCATTCCGCCGGCCACAACGATTTGCGCGTCCCCGCACCGGATGGCCTGAGCTGCAAGCATCACGGCCTTGAGGCCAGATCCGCAGACCTTGTTTACCGTGGTGCACTGGACCTCCCAGGGCAACCCGGCCTTTACGGCAGCCTGCCGGGCGGGATTCTGGCCGTAGCCACAGGGCAGGACCATGCCCATGATTACCTCATCGACGTTTTGGCCGTCAATGCCTGATCGGAGCAACGCCTCCTTTATAACAATAGCCCCGAGATCGGTGGCTCCAGTGCCTGCAAGCGTTCCGTTAAATGCGCCCAGCGGCGTACGCACCGAGCTTGTAATTATGACATTCTTCATTTTTTTCTCCCTTAGGGTCAAACATGATAACTTATGTGGGCACTTAATAATACCATACGCCGGAATCGATTTACATTCAAACAATAATTGTCTAATGATTGACGTAAGAGCCAGACAAGGGAGAGAACGCACATGAGACGAACGCGGAGTCCATATTACCTGATTATCGGTTTGCTGATCTTTTCTCAGATGTCCATTTTGGTGTGCCATGCCGGAACACCGGCGATTTTTTCAACAATCGATCCCCTGCTCAATGATCTTACGGCAAAGGAGGTTGCCTTTGAAGTCGATTTCGATCGCGAATACGGCACTAACCCAACACCAAGTTTCATCTACGTGGGGAAGGGGACCAAACCCACGCTGGATGCCCTGCTTGAGGCCAACCTGGACCTGTTTGTGGCAAAACAGATCCCGTGGATCGATTTTGCCGTGGTCGAAGGTGGTGGACTGGTCTGGTTCAACAGCCCGACGCTAACCAGCCTGGTCCATCCGGGTTTTGATTACGATTCCCAATACGGTCCGGACGACGAACTTGTGGTGGACCCGGCCACGGCGAAAAAGCGGTATGCCGTTGCCATGGATGCGGCGCCCCTGATCATTGCAAAGGCCCATGCCAGAGGGCTGAAGGTGTCGTTGAATGTCGAGTCGCTCGCCCATATCATTAACCGCGCTGAAGGAAGCGGCATCGGGGGTGATTCCGAAACCACCCTTTCCGTTGCCGAAGATCTGCCCGCACCTACCCTCGAACAGTTGGGCACTTTTGTCGATGAGGTGATCGCCCTTGGACCGGATGCCGTGGAGGCGGAGGCATACAGCGCCGCTTACGACAATATGATCGCTGATAAACTCAGCGCTGCTGGCATCGCCTACTGGCACACAGGCCCGGGGCTGGGAACCGTATGGGCCGGTTATTACTACAGCCCCTATCCAACCGTTTCAGGAGACCTGCTGACTTACATTTACCTGCACACCCAGGACGGACAATTAGCCATGACCAACGGGGACATCTATGCCAGAGCCCGGGGACAATCCACGGCCGTTGAAACCTCACTTGTCCTTGGCGCCTATAATCCGCGTGCCTGCGATCTGACGCTGAATGAATTCGATCTCTACAGTGAAGCCCGATCGGCGGATCAATTCTGGATCGACAATGAAAACCCGGCGCGTCCCGACGGCAGGCTGGTGGAAAATTGCGCGGTCGATTTCTGGCGAAACCTTGCCCTCTACGGCACGCTCACCCAGGATCCAGATATCATACTGATCAGCGCCGATCTGCAGCCCTCCATCACGGCAGCCATGGATCCGGATCTTTTCGGACGTATTTCAGCGCGACTTGCCGAACACACCTATCGTCCCCCCGCTCTGCCGGTGGCCAATATCATAGTGGATGTGCCCTCCTTTACCACCGAAGACGGCTACGACAACGAAGACTATCTGGAACTCATCAGCCTTCACATCATCCCTCTGGTAAACGATGGCCTGGAGGCAGCGGGATTCCAGACGGTGTTGACCGAGAATACGCCCTGGACCGGGGGTGTGGTTGCACTGACTTATATCATCACCCCGGGGGGCAATGAGACCAACGGTGAGGACGGCGCTATGGGGGCGCCCTATTGGACGACTGCCCAGGACCTTCCCCAATCCCTGGCAAACCTGCTGGATATCAATGTGCACCCGGGTCCGGTATTTCTTCATCCGGTACTTGGTATCCCCAGCACTACCCGATGGAAGGCCGTCCGTGCGAGGTTCGGCATGCCGGATAAGTTCGGATTCAGGAATCCGGAACTGGCGGTGGAAGGCGAACGAACATCCCTTGTATCAAGTTATCTCGTCGATACCGGGCTGGAGGAGATTGTCGATGCAAAGGGCCGACCGGTGAAAGCGCCCATCACACCGGCTACCGGTGAGGTGCTAGGGTTTAACGTCAGGCTGCCCGCCTTTCTCGATGACACTCTCGGCCAAACCGGAAACATCATCGGCAGCTCTGAGGTGAGCGCAGACAAGATCATCGCCCAGGGGCCGATGCTGATCAACACCGCTGACGACACCGGAGCGATAACCGGCGTAGATCAGCGCACGGTACCTTATCTTGTCGGTGACAATACAAACCGTTTCCTGTGGACAATAAATCAGCTGCACAGCGAAGCCTATACCTATATTCTGACAAAAGCGATAGCCAATGCCCTGTCCATGACCGCCACACTGGCCGCCCCTGCACTGGTGCAGATGCGCGGGGGCATGCAGCTTGTGGCACTGGCCTACGATAACACCGAACTTAAATTCAACCTGCCGGTAAACAGGGGCGATCGGGTAAGTATCAAGATATATGATTACAGGAGCGAGTTGGTATCCGGCGAGACGCTCGAATATTCCGGCACGTTGACCCGATCCCTTGGCAAAAGGTCGCTTCTCGTGGCCGAACCTGCATCGGAAGGGGATGTAAAAGGAGATATAAACGGTGATGGTGTTGTTAACCTTACAGATGCCATTGTTGCTATCAAGACAATAACCGGAATGGATGCAGCCAAAATGGTGCGCTCCGGCTATGCTGTTTCCGGAGCAGATATTAACGGTGATGATAAGATCGGTCTGCCGGAAGCGATCTACATCATGCAGAAGGTTACCGGTCCGAGATAAATATTATTGTTATTTTTTTGCAGGTAGAGAGCCTTTTACGGAGCCTCAAGATTGACGGACTCGTAAAAAGTCAGGCAACCCGGTTACGATGGCTAAGTAGAAAGTTCCATATACGTCGCGAAAGCGGAGGCATACATATAGTATTCCGAGTATTTCGCGACCCGCTACAACGCAGTAGATGGGACTTTTTACGACGCCATCAAGATTCCAGCCTACATGTTCCGTCGGTATTTTCCCCCCACCTCATACAAAGCCCCGGTAATCTGTCCCAGCGTGCAGAATCGGGTCGTGTTCATCAGTTCCGCGAAGATATTGCCCTTGGAAAGAGCTGTTTTTTTAAGGCGTTCCAGGGCCTGAGGGGCATGGTGCAGGTTTTTTTCAACAAATTCCGCCCTTCGTTTGAGCTGTTCCTTTTTTTCATCCTCGGTTGCACGGGCAAGCTCAATGTGGCCTATTGTATCTTCAACATCCGCGTCGGGATTTAAAAACGTGTTGACCCCTATGATCGGCAGGTCTCCGGAATGTTTAAGCCTTTCATAATGAAGTGATTCATCCTGGATTCTGCTCCTCTGGTAACCGCGTTCCATGGCTCCGGAAACGCCGCCCCTGGCGGTTATCCGGTCGAATTCCGACAGCACGGCTTCTTCCACAAGGTCGGTGAGCGTATCAATGATAAAGCTTCCCTGGGTTGGATTTTCATTGTTCGCAAGCCCGAGTTCCCGGTTTATTATCATCTGAATGGCAAGGGAACGGCGCACGGATTCAGCGCTGGGTGTGGTTACGGCTTCGTCATAGGCGTTCGTGTGAAGCGAGTTGCAATTATCATTGATTGCGTACAGGGCCTGGAGGGTGGTGCGGATGTCGTTAAACTGGATCTCCCTGCTGTGAAGTGACCTGCCCGAGGTCTGGACATGGTATTTAAGCATCGTAGACTTCGGGGAAGCATGGTATTTGTCGCGCATGGCAATGGCCCAGATCCGGCGCGCCACCCTGCCGATTACGCTGTATTCAGGGTCCATGCCCGATGAAAAGAAAAATGAGAGATTCGGAGCAAAGCTGTCTATGGGCATACCCCTTGAAAGGTAATACTCTACATAGGTAAACCCGTTTGCAAGCGTGAACGCGAGTTGGGTTATGGGATTGGCTCCGGCCTCGGCGATATGGTAGCCCGATATGGAGACGGAATAAAAATTGTTGATCCGGTTTTCGATAAAATATTGTTGAATATCACCCATCATCTTGAGCGCGAAATCGATGGAAAAAATGCAGGTGTTCTGCCCCTGGTCTTCTTTTAATATATCGGCCTGAACGGTTCCGCGAATAGATGACAGGACATCTGCCCGAATCTTTTCAGCATCGTTTATGGCAGGGGCCTGCTCCTTTTTCCCATTGATCCTTTCAATCTTGTCGTCAATGGCGGCGTTTAAAAACATGGCAAGGATGATCGGGGCAGGGCCGTTTATGGTCATGGAGACGGAAGTCTCGGGCGCGGAAAGATCAAAGCCATGATAGAGCGCCCGCATATCGTCGATGTTGCATACGCTGACCCCCGATGTCCCGACCTTGCCGTAAATATCCGGCCGCAGGTCCGGATCAAAACCGTACAGGGTTGCGGAGTCAAAGGCCGTGGACAGCCTGCTTGCGGACGCATCGCCTGAAAGGAGGCGGAAACGCCGGTTTGTACGCTCCGGGTTTCCTTCACCCGCAAACATCCGGGTCGGGTCTTCATCGGATCTTTTTAAGGGGAACACGCCGGCCGTAAACGGGAAGTGCCCCGGCAGGTTCTCCTTGCGCATCCACGTGAAGATTTCGCCCGGATCGGTATAGGCGGGAAGCGCGACTTTAGGAATTCTTGTGTGGGCCAGAGACTCGGTAAAAAGCGGCCGGCTGATCTCACGGTCCCGGATGGTGTAAACGAGAGTGTCCTGCTGATATGCCTTGCGAAGAATCGTCCATTGGTCTAAGAGTGCGGATGTCTCGGGCAGTACCTGATTATCCGCCTTGCTTATTTCAGCCTTAAATCGTTTTGCAAGAGAGGAAATATCGGAAGAGGGGCCGGCGTTTTTAATGATCGTCAGGCTTTCTTTCAAATGCCATGCGTTTCTTAGCGCATCGGCCTGTTGTTTTGTATGGGTGCGATAGTTTCTTATGGTTTCAGCTACTTCGGAAAGATAACGGGTTCGCTCGGGCGGAACGATAACCGTAACGGACTCGGGTGTGCGGATTTCAGGTACGTCAAACTCAAGGCCGAAATCAATGCCTGTTTTTCCCGTTATGGTGTTGACGAGATAACGATACATGGCCGTTACCCCGTCATCATTAAATCTTGCGGCGATCGTTCCGAAAACCGGGATTTTTCCCAATGGCTCGTCAAACGCCTTATGGTTACGCTGAACCTGCTTTGCAATATCCCGAAACGCGTCTTCACTCCCCTGTTTGTCGAATTTATTTACAACGACAATATCGGCGTAATCGAGCATGTCGATCTTTTCAAGCTGGGATGCGGCCCCGTATTCGCCGGTCATGACATAGATCGAAACGTCGGCCAGATCAAGGATATTGGATGCGCCCTGTCCGATCCCGGCGGTTTCAACAATAATCAGGTCCATTCCGGCGGCTTTAAGAATCGCGACCGCATGCGGCAAAACTGCGGGGAGTTCGAAACTGGTGCGGCGAACGGCCATGCTTCGAAGATAGACCCGGTCGGAGTCCATGGAGTTCATCCTGATACGGTCCCCGAGAAGGGCACCCCCGGTCCTGCGGCGGGAGGGATCGCAACAGATCACGCCGATGTGAATGTCAGGCAGGTCCGCAAGGAGCCTGAGAATGATCTCGTCGGTAAGGGAGGATTTGCCCGCCCCGCCGGTGCCGGTTATGCCGACTACAGGAGCCGGATCAACGGGAACCTGTTTTAATATATTTCCCATGAGGTCTTCGATCTGTCGCCCGTCGCCTGCTTTGACCTGCTCGACCATGGTGATCATCCTGCCTATGGCGCCGGGATTGTCCGGCGATAGTATGTCAACGGAAGCGCACCCGATGTCAACGGTCGAAAAATTCATGAAGGAGAGCATGTGGTCGATCATTCCCGTAAGGCCCATGGCGGCGCCGTCTTCCGGCGAATAGATTTTCGTGATTCCCGATGACTCCAGCTTGCGGATTTCATCGGGCACAATAACCCCGCCGCCGCCGCCGAAAATGCGGATATGGCCGGCATCCCGGGAATCGAGCATTTCGCGCATGTAGGTGAAAAATTCCATGTGACCGCCCTGGTAACTGGAAACGGCGATTCCCTGGACGTCTTCCTCTATTGCTGCGTCCACGATTTCGGCAACCGACCGGTTATGCCCGAGGTGGATCACCTCGGCGCCAAAATCAATGAGTATCCTGCGCATAATGTTAATAGCCGCATCATGTCCGTCAAAAAGGGCGGTTGCGGTAATGACCCGCACCGGATTCACGGGTTCGAATTTATTGGTTTTACAATCCATTTCACTTCCTTTTCAGACTGCCGGGGAGCAGGCGCTTGAATGTCTTTTTCCTTTTGCCGCCAGAAATCATTGGCGCTTACCGGGTCGAAATATCTCCACCTGCCGTTAACTGGAACTTTCAGAGCATAATCAGTCTCGTCCCTGCCGCATCTTATCAGCCTGTCACATGCCATAAACCAGCCGATCACAGATCCGTGCTTTTTTATGGCGATCCGGGCATAATGTGAACAGGACGGATACATGGGACATTGTCCCACACTTACCACTGAAAGATGATCCAGCGGCCCGGTATAAAGTCCTATGATCGCGGTCCCAGGACTTTCAAACCCTTCCGGATAAATCGCACAGCCCGATGCAAGAACAGGTATTGCAAAAAAAATAAACAGCATGGGCGTGCGGCAGTTCTTTTTCAGGCTGTTTACCACGTTTTCCTCAAAAAATCGATGATAAAATCCAGAACAATGGATATGAAAAATCCCCCGGCCGCCACCATTATGATGGCGGCGCCAGACGTTAAGTTCTTTGCATAGGCCAGCGCAAGACCGCATGTATTGAAGAGGGCTGAAAGAAGAACTGCCATGACCATGGCCCCGCCCAGAGACCGGGCATATTTTTCAGCAATATAAGGCGGTATGGTCAGCAGGGCGATCACGAGTATGAGCCCGACCACCCGGATTACAAAGACTATGGATATCGCCACAAGCACCATGAACAAAAAATAGATAAGCGTAACCGGAACTCCGCGGAGCCGTGCGAATTCTTCATCATAGGAGATGGCAAGCATATCACGGTAGAAATAGCCTGTCAGAAACAGGGTGATTACGCACAGTCCCGCCATCCACCACAGGTCCGAAACAGGCACTGCAAGGATGCTGCCGAACAGGTAACTCATGAGATCGGGCGTGTATCCCGGGGTCAGATCAATCAGGATGACGCCGATCGCCATGCCGACGGCCCATAGCACACCGATAAATGTGTCGGCCCGATCCTTTGCCTTTAAAAACACAGCAGTCATCAGAATGGCGGCTATAAGGGAAAATCCCATGGTGCCGGCAAGAAAGGGGAAACCGAAAAAAAGGGCGAGCCCGATTCCGCCATATGAGGCGTGGGCGATTCCGCCGCTTAAGAATACCATTCGGTTGACCACGATAAAGGTCCCGAGGACCCCGCAGATCACGCTTGCAAAAAGTCCGGCGAAAAGCGCGTTTCTCATGAATTCAAAATGGAGTGCATCAATGAGCATGGTTGTCATCCGTGTGCTTTTTCAAAATTCTGTGGGGTATGCCGTGGGCGATAAGCTCCACCGGGCAGGGAAATGCCATATTAAACATTTCAGGCGTGATTTCCGATCCGGCATGAAAATGGACCTCACGGTTAACACAGGCAACGGCTCTGACATGGGTGGAAAGGACCATGAGGTCATGGCTTACGAGGATAACAGTCTTTTCCGCATTGATCTGTTTGAGCAAAGCGTAAAGTTCAGTCTGTGCGTTAGTGTCCAGGCTGGACGTGGGTTCGTCGAGGATGAGAATTTTCGGGTCGGTGACCAGTGCCCGGGCCAGAAATACCTTTGCGCGCTGCCCGCCGGAAATGTCAGCGATCTTTCGTCCGGCAAGATCGCCTATGGCGAGACGATCAAGGATATCAAGCGCAAGGTTCCGGTCATGCGGGGTAATTCTGGAGCGTCCCTTATTCCTGAGACGGCCCATGAGGACGACGTCCATGACTGAAATCGGAAAAGATCGGTTGATTAACACGTCCTGGGGCATGTACCCGATAAGGCGCGCAGCTTTTTCCGGGGGAAGACCCAGGACCGAGACATGGCCGCTGTCCGGCTTGAGCAGTCCGAGTATGATCTTTACAAGGGTGGACTTGCCGCCGCCGTTGGGCCCTATGATCGCCATGAATTCACCGTCAGGGATTGCTAATGTGACGTTTTGAAGCACCTGCCGGCCATTATATGAAAACGAAATCCTGTCAAGGGATACGGCCGGAGCGACCGTAGGGCCGGCTTGTGCAGTGTCTGTTAAGGTCATCGCGCAGCTCCCGCAATGGCGTTGGAAAACTTTATGAGATTGTTTTGCCAGTCATATGCCAAAGGATCGGCCGTTATTACTTTTCCATTAATTGCCTTGGCGATTATCGTGGCTGCACGGGTGGAAAACTGCGGTTGAACCAGGATCGTTTTGATTTTTTTCTTTTTCGCAAATTCAATAAGACGTCCCAGGGCCGCCGGCTTGGGAGATTTTCCGTCGGCCTCTATAGATACCTGTTCAAGTCCGTATGCGTCCGCAAAGTACCCCCAGCTTGGATGAAAGGTCAGAAATACGGCGGGCCGGGGCAGGGGGGCAAGACGTATTGATATAGCCGCGTCGGTTGCGGTTATTTCATCGATAAAGGCCCGAAAATTTGCAAGGTATTGTGAAGCATGCTCGGGGTCGAAGTCGGCCAGCGCAACGGCGATGGTCCTGGCCTGGAGCATCACAAGGGGCGGCGAAAGCCAGATGTGGGGGTCAGGCATTTGACCTTTAACATTTACGGCCGAACCTTTTCGGTTTATCGGTTTTTTTTCTATTCCCTGCTCCGTGTGGATGATTTTTATTGCGGGGTTTGCTGCTGCTATCCTGGGAAGCCATGCCGATTCAAAGGGCACGCCAATGGCGAAATAGGCGCGTGCACCTGCAAGCGCGGTCATCTGGGACGGTGAAGGTTCATAGGTGGCGGGATTGTCACCGGTTCCGACCATGACGGAAGCTGTGATGTGCGAGCCGCCGATTTTAAGCATGAAGTATTTTTGTGGCGCTATACTCACAAATACGCGCATCTGACCGGCATGAACAGGCAATGTAAAAAAAAGAAAAATTGTAAAAATAATGGACCCGGGCAATCGTTTCATGCAAGCTCTCTTGAAAGTGAACGGGTTTGGGGGATTTGTGAGTCAATTTCCCTTGTGTTTATTTTGCGTTATCATCAGTTTTATTGCCGCCATCATGTTTTTCTTTTGTCCTGAATAATTTTCCCATCTTACGCACGGGGATAATCACCGGATAAAGCGGAAAAACGGCATAGTGAATCCAGTCTGCGGCATTGCCCCTGTGGACCATGTTTTTAAATATCTGGCGAACGGTCTCCCACGAAGGGAAAACCCATTTTTTCGGGGGGAGTTCGTTGTTTTTTAGATCAGGGTTTTTGTTAAGCCCTGAAAGGTAGCCGAGCAGATGTGTAATGTCGACCCGCCGCGCTGTACCGTCAATGGACCGATAGCCGATGACACCTGACGGGAGAATGACAAATATCGCGGGACGGGCAATCCCCCCGTGCTCATAGGGGTTAAGAAGCCCGTAAAGATTGACCACCTCGCGTTCGGGGTCGCAAAGCAGGTCAAATGGGAGGGCCATTTCGCGGGCAACTGCCCGCGATTGTTCATAATTATCAGCTGAAATCGCATATATACGGGTCTTGTTCTTAAGCATTTCATGGTGGCGGTTTTTTATTTCAGCCAACTGGCTGATGCAAAACGGTCACCAGTGGCCCCGGTAAAATACCATCATAACATTACGGCCCTTTGCCAAAGCCTTTTTTAGGTTGAAGGGCTGTTTTTTTGAGGTAATTGATTTAAATAACGGTGCGCTGTCTCCGACGTTCGGAATAGCTTTTTTCATATATCGGCCCCCTTTTTAAAAAAATTTACCTGTATTGTCACATCTGTTCATCAATTTGACACGACAAGCTGTTTCGGGCATTAAGTTTAACCATGATTGATGGCGTCGTAAAAAGTCCCATCTACTGCGTTGTAGCGGGTTGCGAAATGCTCGGAATACTATATGTATGCCTCCGCTTTCGCGACACCACT
>JAADHK010000027.1:46280-85346 GCA_013151835.1 Deltaproteobacteria bacterium | reverse complement strand
TGTCAAGGCTATTTTTGATGGCGTCGTAAAAAGTTCGCTCCCCCCCTATTCCTTGGGGCCAAAAAGTTTGAAAGCATCCCCATCGCCGCCCTCTTCTCCACCTTCAGGCGCCGGGGGCGGTACCTCACCTTTAACCCCTTGTTCTCCTTTATCGTTTTTGGCTTCTGGAAGAGCCGGGGCAATAGATTCCGCTTTTTCGGGTTCTTTTTCAATTACAGGGGCGGTTAAAACAGGTTCCTCCGGCCTTTTTTCAATGGCCGGTGCTGATGGTTTTGGATGAACCGTAAAGAGCTTAACAAATGACTTGGGCATCTCTTTTTCCGTGATCAGCAATTCGTCCGGGATTACAACTTCATCGCCGATATATATCCGGTCGGGGTCAAGCTGCGGATTGGAATCCGCAATGGCCCGCCAGTTTGTAATTTTACCGGTATACCACTTGGAAATCACCGAAAGTGATTCACCGGGCCAGGTAACAATGTGGACGAAACTCGCTTCAGGCTCGGGAATGACGGCCACCGGTTCCTGCTTTTCAGGCACGACCGTCTTTTCCTGTGGGAAAATCGCCGGAAATCTCTTGGAAGCCTCGGGAAATCGTTTTGAAATCTCCGCGCACCCCGAAAGGAGAAAAACGAGGACCAGTGTTGCAATTATCAGCCCCGGACAAACATTGTACCTGCCTTTCTGATTTTTCATTTTCCCACCGTTAGCTCTTATTTTTCAATCGGTTAAGATAGGTTGCGATTGCCCGGTTTTTTGGATTGATCGCAATTGCGCGCTCAAGGTTTTTAATCCCCGCAGCCTTCTTGCCGAGACGAACCTCAACCATGGCAAGATTGAAAAGAGCCTCATCCAGAAAACCCGGCCTTAAGTCGACAACACGGTGATACATTTTTTCAGCTTCCTCATATCGGCTCTCTGTTGCATAAATATAACCCAGGTTGAAAAAAGCAACCGAAAATTCGGAGTCTATTTTAACGGCTTTTTTATAGAACTCTATTGCATCGGGGTATGCCTTGCGGCGGGAAGATAAAACTCCCAGCCTGAAATAGGCCTCGGCATTTCCCGGATCAATGGCTACACATTTCTTAAGAAGATTATAGGCTCTTGAAGGATCTGATTTCATCAGTCCAACGGCGCTGTTGAGAAGTGCATCCGAACCGGTGGCCCTTTTTCCACCCACCAGTCCTGTAGCCTGTTTCCCAGAGCTTTGTGAAAGGTTATTTTTAGTTTGCGAAACCGGTTTTTTCCCGAACATGAAAATAAAAACCACGACCAGGCCTGCCATTAAACCGCCGATTACCGCCACAGCGATTGGGAACCTCTTTTTTTTCGGCGGCAAAGGGGCATGTATCCGGGACATTATTTCAGTTTTTTCATCCGTTTTTTCATAAACGGAGGCATCACGATCCAACGCATCCGTATCCTGCCCGGGCGCCTTGTTTTCGGCCGTCTTTTCAGCGCCCGTCATGGCCGAGACAAGGGCCGTCCTGTCCGCGACGGTCTCGTCAAGAAAAAGATCGCCCATAAACTGCGTAAGGGCTCTGGAGTTAGGGCGCCTGTCCAGTTCGGCCATGCATTGTTCCAGGTCCGTCTGCATCTCCCCGGCAGACTGGTAGCGGCTGTCGGGGTCTTTTTCGAGTGCGCGGTGGAGGATATTCACTACAGCTGGCGGGATGTCCTCCACAATCTTTTCCGGCGGTGTAAATTCCGCGTTTCTGACCTTTGGAAATATCTCAAACGTATCGCCTGCAAACATCTTGCTGTGCGTAACCATCTCATACAAGAGGATGCCCACGGCATAAATATCCGACCTGTAATCAATAGCCTGTCCGCCCGCCTGCTCGGGAGACATGTATGCAATCTTGCCCTTTATGGATCCCATCTGGGTGGTTGTGCTTCGGCCGGCCGCCTTGGCAATGCCAAAATCGATGATCTTTACCAGCCCGTCATATGTAACAAAAATATTCTGAGGACTTATGTCTCTGTGAATGATATTTAAATGGTTTCCGTAAAAATCCTTAAGGTCATGGGCGTAGTCCAGGCCGGAACAGATACGGCCGGTAATATACAATGCCATATCCAGGTCAATGGGAGAACCGGCCTGGCCGGATTTACCGATAACGTTTTTAAGGTCCCGGCCCGACAAATACTCCATGGCAATAAAATAATTGTCATCCATGGACCCGAAATCATAGATTTGAACGATATTCGGATGCTGGAGGAAAGCCGCAAGCTTTGCCTCGGCAATAAATGAATCAACAAAATCCTTTTCGTCCAGAAGATGGGGGAGAATCTTTTTAATGGCGATAAGTTTTTCAAACCCTTCAGCGCCTGTCAGCTTCGACAGATAGAGTTCAGCCATACCGCCGGTGGCAAGCCTGTGCAGCAGGGTGTACTTCCCAAATTCAATGGGCTGGAATTCCGTCATTGCCCCGTCTTACCCTTTACGTTTTTAACTTTTGCAAGAAAGTCCGCCAAACTTTTTTCATCTGATTCGGAAAGCCCCGTAAATCTGACTCCCGCCCCCTTGTAAGCCGAATCCGCGTCCCGATAGTTATTGACAATGACCCCTTTTATATTGAGAGGCTCGCTTTCGCCGGGGAGTTCAAACATAACGTTAATCTCCGCTCCGATCGGAAACGGTAGTTTTTTTTCAATAAAATATCCGCCGCAACTTAGATTGGAGACCAGGTGATAGCACACATATCTCTCGCCCGATTCCTTAACCCATATCCGGGTGTCAAGCCTTCGGTCTTTTCGGCGTTCCTTTCCCACGGCAAAAAAGTTCCTTTGCTCCAGATGGCGAATCGTATTTATCGGTATCCTGCCCCGACATTTCACCCATGCAGATCCATGCGGATTTCAAATTATTGCATTAACCGGCTATTATGTCAAATCCGTAAAATCATAAACCATATCAAACTTAAAAAATGTCAATAAAAAGCATGTTCATGAATTTATCATTTTTCACATAATTTTCCTTACCCGTTTTTTATACCTGAATGCGGCACGGTTTGAAACCTTTTTTACCTGATGTTTTGTGCAGGCATGTTGAATCAAGTCGCTTCTTGACTATGCGCTGATTTCAATATACAAAATTCCATAGCGCCGGAAATCGGAATCGATATATCCACTCCTTTTTCACAACACTTAGAGCCCACGCAAAAATCTGTGAACTTATTCCTGCGCGAGCCTTAGCCCGGGAGATGCCCCGTGAACCAGGAAGATACGGACAAAAAAGACCGGCCGGGTAAAATCGGCGAATACCTAGAATGCAATCCCGAGGCAATCCCCCGCGCCCTTGATGTCCAGAAAAACCTTTGCGCGGGCGGAAAATCCAAACGCCTGGGAGAGATTCTTTTACACCTCAAGGAAATCACTCCGGAAAAACTCTCGAAGGCCTTGATCCTCCAGCGCATCGCACGCCTGAAAAAAAGCTCTCTTTTTGCGGGATCAAATGATAACGAAATCGAAAAAATCAGCCACCTGGTATTTGAGAAGCCGGTTAAAAAAGGCGAAATCGTCATTGAACAGGACAGCTCCGGAGATTGCCTTTTAATCCTCATCGAAGGGGAGATGGAGGTCTTCCGAAAGGGCGAGTATGACGAGATAATTCCATTGGGCACAATTAATCCCGGGGAAAGCATGGGAGAAATGGGCTATTTTTCCGACGGCCGCCGCTCAGCTTCCGTGATTGCAGCGGTCGATTCACAGCTCATCACCATACGCTTTTCAGATATAAAGGAAATATTCGACCGGGCGCCCCGGCTTGCGGTGTCATTCCTGGAAATAGTCACCCGAAGGCTGCGGCAGTCCAACCTTAAATTCGAAAAAACCGTGCAAAAAGCCCGGCGGATCGAGAGCGCCATCTCGGGGATCAGCGAGCTGATGGACCTTTCCCAGGTCCGTGATTTCAAGATCGGCATAAAGGATCTCATCGAAAGAGTCGTGATCACGGCCGGCAGCGTCATGAAGGCCGATCGCGCATCCCTTTTTCTGGTTGACTCCATATCCGGTGAACTCTGGTCCGTGGTTGCCGTGGGAGAAACACACC
Source organism: Deltaproteobacteria bacterium (assembly GCA_013151835.1). Lineage (GTDB taxonomy): Bacteria > Desulfobacterota > Desulfobacteria > Desulfobacterales > Desulfosalsimonadaceae > JAADHK01. Next base: position 81,289 of record JAADHK010000027.1, on the reverse strand, counting down.
GGGAAATCCGCATCCCCATAGGCTCCGGCATTGCCGGGTGGGTTGCCAAAAATGACAGCCTCCTCAATATAAAAGACGCGTACAATGACTCCCGCTTCAACCCCGAGGTGGACCGTCGGACCGGTTACACGACCCGAAACATCCTTTGCGGTCCGGTGAAAAACCTTGGAGGCGAAACCGTCGGGGTCATACAGGTAATAAACAAAAAAGGCGGTGATTTTGACGCCCAGGACGAGGAGTTGTTCAAAGCCTTTGCATACCAGACCGCCATCTCTGTAGAAAACTTCAACATGTACAACCGGATTTCGGAAAACTATGCCCGCATGTCCATCTTTCTGGACGTGGCCACCTCCGTTTCAACCACCCTGGATTTAAATACGCTCATCAAGCGGATCGTGGAAAAGATAACAGAGATATTAAAGGCCGACAGGTCTTCTCTTTTCATCCTGGATCGTGAAAAAAATGAATTATGGTCCAAGGTCGCCGAAGGTACGGAAATATCAGAAATCCGCTTTTCAGCAACTACGGGCATGGCCGGACACACGGCCCTGACCGGCGAAATCATAAACACGGACGATGCCTACCAGGATCCTCGTTTTAATCCGGAACACGATCAGGCCACGGGGTACAGGACCAAAAGCGTCCTGTGCGTGCCCGTGATTAACCGTAAGGGGGATGTCATCGGCGTCACCCAGTCGATCAACAAGCAGGCCGGCCCCTTTACCGGTGAAGACGAAGAGATCATGCGCGCATTGTCGTCACAAATAGCCGTGGCACTGGAAAATGCGCGGCTCTATGAAGACGCGCGCGACATGAAAAACTACCTGGAGAACATCCACAACAGCATCACCGACAGCATCATCACGCTGGATAACGCCTACAGGGTCGTAACGACAAACCGGGCAACCCTAAGAATGCTCGCACTTGATGAATCCGCAGTTACCGGCAGGGACATAAGGGATATACTGGGAAGTGAAAACTCGAATATTTGCGAGAAAATCGACAGGGTGTATGCCGATCAGGCCGCTGTTTCGGACTATGACATTCCAGTCTCCATAAATGGCGCAGAGAAATCCGCGAATATCAGCATGGTGCCCCTTGCCGATGACTGCGGCAACCAGAAGGGCCAGGTGATCATACTCGAGGACATCAGTTTTGAAAAGCGTATGAAAACAACCCTTACCCGATACATGGCCAAGGATATTGTCGAAAAACTGATAAACGATCCGAACGTGCAGACTTTGGGCGGTTCCATAAACAAGGCGAGCATCCTGTTTTCCGATATCCGGGGATTTACCGGCATTTCGGAAAACCTTTCGCCCGAGCAGGTCGTGGACTTTTTAAACCGGTACTTCAGCCTCATGGTGGACGTGGTATTCAAAAACGAAGGAATCCTCGACAAATACATCGGCGACACCATCATGGCGGTATTCGGGGTCCCCTATGCCAGGGACGGCGACGCCGTGCGGGCCGTGCGCACGGCCCTGCAGATGAAAAAGCTGCTTCTTCCATTTAACCGGGAGATGACCTCACGCTGTCTCGCACCGATCAGGATCGGTATAGGGATATCAACCGGCAGGGTCCTTTCAGGTAACATCGGGTCGGAAAAACGGATGGACTTTACGGTGATCGGCGACGGGGTAAACATCTCCTCCCGCTTGGAAAGCCTTAACAAACAGTACGGAACCACGATCCTGCTTGAGGAAAAGACCCGAAAGGAAATCTCGGATACATTTGAAATCCGGATGATCGACCATGTGCTGGTAAAGGGAAGAACCGAGCCCTTTGCCATTTTTGAGGCCCTATGCGAAAAAGGGCGCCCTCTTCCGGATGAAATCTCCTTTTTCCAAAAAGGGCTCGATTTCTACCTGGCATGCGATTTTGCCGAAGCCATGACCTGGTTTAAAAAAGGACGGGTCTCCGATCCCCCGTGCCGCGCTTTTTTTGACCGGTGCGCCCATTTTTTGAAAAACCCGCCTTCGCCGGAATGGGACGGCGTGTGGGTCCTGGAAAATAAATAGGCGAAACCTTTCCTGCGGCATCGATTTCTTCTGTACCCGGAATTCCCATGGGTATCTGGTGTGAAATTTCTGCGCGAAATAAAAATTGCGGATTTAAATAGTTGTCACTTGGTTGATGCAGTTGATAAATAATTCATTATTTTCGATAAGTTATGCATAGAGGCGCCTTTGATGGCACACAATTTGCATTAATAAATAGCTATTTGGGGTGTGTTTAGTAAATAGAGATACAATAAACATTGACGGACTCGTAAAAAGTCAGGCAACCCGGTTACGATGGCTAAGTAGAAAGTTCCATATACAAGGCGTAGTGGTGTCGCGTTTTTCAGGAACAAAGGCATACATATAGTATTCCGAGTGACTGAAAAAACACTACAACGCAGTAGATGGGACTTTTTACGACGCCATCAAAATTGCAGAAAATTAAAGGATCCTTTATGCAACACCACCTTATGGCACCAAACGATAAAAAAACCAATAATGCCCCTCAGTTCAAGTGGGCAAAAATATTTAAGATTGAATTTCTCCTTCATGGTATTGCCGGAGGGTTAGTCGGATATTTTATTTTACACCCTGCCGCCATGATTACTCCTTATCTTTTCCCCTATAAAGGTACGTTCCCATTCCTACAAATTATACAAGCATCTTTTTCAGTTAAACATCTTGACATGGGAACTTACTTTGCCGCTTTGGGCTTTTTTATCGGGATGGCTCAAGGCCTCTACGCCCACAAACTCATTGACCTCAGGCATGTCGCGGAACGTTTGTCAACCACACAGGCTCTAATTTTAGCCTATAACAGATTATGGGGGTATGACCCTGATTTGGGCCGGGATCGCAATTATAAAAAACAATGGCCGGAATCATTCCAGTCTGAGCAAATGCTTAAAGGGAAACCTGCCTCACCCGGCCTTGCCAGGGGGCTCACGGCTTATTACAACCAAGACAAGAACTTCGTATTGCTTTTTCAAAAGCCCTTTGACAACACAAATGCACTGTTACGTTTTGAACAGGCCGTTAAACAGACCGTTACTCAGCTCAACGCTTTGCAGGAGCAAGCTAGACGAAAATCCACCGTTGATGCGGCCTCAATCTTCGACGCGCACCAAGCCATGCTTGCCGATAAGGCATTTGTGAAGCCTATAAAAAACCTCATCCGGCAAGGAGAATATGCACCAAGGGCAATACTTACGGTAACGAGCCAATACATCGACCGCTTTACCAAAATAAAAAACCCTTACATACGGGAAAAGATTCAGGATGTAAAAGATATTGTCCTTCGGATTATGCGCAACCTGATGGATTCAAATCCCGAACAAACCGGTTTTTCAGGCCGGATTGTCATTGCCAAGGAGTTATTGCCCTCCGATCTCCTCAAGATATGCGCAGAGGATGCAAAAGGCATTATTATAATTCAGGGAGGCATCACCGGCCATGTCTCCATTCTTGCCAGATCTCTACAAATCCCTTTGGTCATTGCGGATTCCCCTTATTTGCTTGATCAACCGGATGGTTTAAACGTGCTGCTGGATGCCATTACCGGCGACATTTGCGTAAACCCCACCGACAGGGCGATAAGCTCATTTGAAGAAAAAATACGGTTGAGTTCGCTGGAAATCGAAAGTATAGGAAAAGGCCTTTCCGGAAGCTGCCGGACAAAAGACGGAACCCCTATTGACCTTATGGGAAATATAAACCTTCTAACAGACTTGAAGGCTTTGGAAATCCCATTTTGCCGGGGTATTGGCTTATACCGGACTGAATTTTCATTTTTAGACCATAGCACGTTTCCTTCAGAGGAGGCACAATACGCTATTTATAAAAAAGTGGCGGAACGCGGGGCCGGGAAGATTATCACATTCAGGACAATGGACCTTGGCGGAGACAAATGCTTCTTTCGTTCAGGCAGTTCGGAGGATATGAATCCCCTTCTCGGAATAAAGTCCATTCGCTTTTCCCTGCGGCACCAAGACCTCTTTGTCCAACAAATCCGTGCCATATTACGAGCGTGCATCAACGATCCCTGCCGCATCTTATTACCCATGATCTCATCGATAGATGAATTCCTTGCGGCAAAGCGGGTTATCCTGCAATCCGAACAACAGCTTGTCGAAGAAAAAATCCCTCATGCAACGGATGTTTTGGTTGGCGTATTGATTGAAACGCCCTCGGTTGTTGATATCATTGATGAATTGGCTATGGCGGCGGATTTTCTTTCTCTGGGAACCAATGATTTTGTCCAGTACATGCTTGCGGTGGACAGGACTAATGCAGAATTGGCTGACTATTACGTCCCCTTCCACCCCTCGGTGCTTCGATCCATCAAGAGGATTGTCGATGGCGCCGGACGAATAGGCAAACCCTTGTCGATATGCGGTGATATTGCATCGGAACCGGATTACATTGTTTTTTTCATTGGGATCGGCGTCCGTCAGTTTAGCATGGAACCGGCGCGCTTGCTCCGAGCCCAAAAAATCATTTCTGAAATAGATGTCAACGATGCGGAAAAAACAGCAGGCACACTTCTCAAACAAAGCAAAGTAATTGAAACGCGCGATTTGTTCACTCGGAACGGCTAAATTGGCGCACAAGGCAAGGGCGTAATTTATTGGGCGCGAGGCCCGGGGTCGCATCTTAATTCTTAATTATATGCATGCGGCAATTCGGGATAAACAACCATTATGCCTGCTATCAAAGGGCCTTACTTTGCTTCCTGCACCCTGCCCGGCCCGAACGGCTTTATCAGGATAATCAGTTCGGGAAGAAGGGTAAGGGCGCCCACCAGGGCCATGACCATGGCGAGGCAGGTTAACAGCCCGAAATTGATGGTGGGTATGAAATTCGACAGGACGAGAGTGGAAAACCCTATGACTATGGTGATCGAGGTGTAGTACATGGCATATCCGATACTTTCGTGGCACCGGTGCATGGCCGCGACATAATCCCGGTCCACCTCGATTTCATGTTTGAATCGGTGGATGTAATGGATCGTGTCATCCACCGCGATCCCGACGCTGATGGACGCGATCGTTATGGTCATGATATCGAGCGGTATGCGGAACCAGCCCATGACCCCCAGGACGACCCCGATTGAAAGCAGGTTGGGAAAAATGGCGATGAGCGAGATTTTAATTGACCTGAATAAGATTAAAAACATCCCCATAAGGGCAAGGAGTACGATCCCCAGGGTCAGAATCTGGGATTCAAAAAGCCTTTGAAGGATATCGTTATATAAAACCAGCATGCTCGTGAGATGCACCTGCCCGGGCTTAAACCCAAGCGTATGGGTCATGTCGTGCTCTATTTTTTTCAACAGCGCGTTTCTCCTGAGCCCCTTGTCCGAATCGCGCACCCGCAATGCGATTCTCGCCTCGTTGTCGGAAACGGATACATAGGGGGTTACAAGCATCTTTTTATACTTGTCCGGAAATCCGTTAAAAATCAGGGAAAGATCAAAACTGTCCAGGGGCGTCCCGTTATTTAACTGGCGCGCGAGCTTGCCCAGGGTTGCAAGGGAAAGGACCTTGCCCACGTGATCAAGGCCCGCAAGGTAATCATGGACCGCTTCGATTCTGGCCAGGCGAAACGGGGTGAGCCAGTATTTGGCGGGATCGGTTTTTGATTCAAACTCATCAAAGACATCAAAGCCGCCCCCCGCCCCGCCCACAGCCGGTGACACGGCTGCTTTTTTCGACACATTATCATCAAAGTCTATGATCACGTCGAGGGGCGTGGTCCCGCCCAGATTTTTATCGATAACGGTAAGCCCCTTGTAAATCTCGCTTGATTTCCTGAAATAATTTACAAACGAATTTTCCACGATCAATTGTGAAATACCGGCAATGCTCAGGACAAATGCCAGACAGGTGGCCAGGATAATCGCTCGGCCGTGGCGCTGGGTGAAATTCGATGTCATACGGGTCAGGGAAACGCCGCCGCCTTTGAGAGAAACCAGGGGGGGGGATTTTTTAAAGAGCGCAAGGGTTGCCGGAAAAAAGATAAAGGTGACCAGCAAGGATACCGTGAGCCCCGCGCACATCATCCAGCCAAAGGTTATGACCGGCAGGATATCAGCCCAGAGAAGGGATGCAAACCCGGCGATGGTGGTGAGCCCGGCATAGAAAATAGGAATCAGCATGGAGCTTATGGTTTCAAGGACAAGGCTCCGGTGATCTGCATCCGGATTTTCCCGTGAAAGCTCGCGGTATCTCACAACCAGATGGATTGACATGGCCATTGTCATGATGAGCTGCAACGAGATGAAATTAGACGATATTACCGTAACCTCCCAGTCGAAATATCCGAGTATGCCAATCATGATAATGGCGGAAAACGCGCAACTGAGAACGGGAAGGAGCACCCAGCGGATTTGTCTGAAAATAAAACCCAGGGTGACCACGAGAAACAGGAAAACACCAACGCTGAATACCTTGAGGTCGTTTTTCACGTACGCCATCATGTCGTCCGCGATCATGCTGATTCCGCCAAGATAAAGGCTCGCATGATCCGTATACTTCATCATGATCGCACGGATTTTCACGATTACATTGTGCCGGTTTTTATCCGTCACATCCCTGTAGTCGTCCATCTGCTGGGTTATATTTTTATATTCTTTCTCCTCTTTTGGGGAAAGCCCCTTTCCGGCCGCCTTTTCCCGCAGCGCGAGCTTCTTTTTCCAGAGCGGCTCATAATACTTATCCGGCTTGAAAACGATTTGCAGCGCCGTGGTTTTGAGATCCGGGCTGACAATAAGATCGCTGTATAAAGGACTTGTCTTGAACTCTTTTTTCGCAAGTTGCCTGTCAATCCCCGGGGTTGACAAGGTCTTGATATTTTCGGCCAGATCCTTGATGGGTACGGGCGGGCTTGCGAGAAGGGGAACATCTAAAAGGCAAACCACCGACCCCACACCCGGAAGATTCAGAAATTCCTTTTTAAGGCTTGCGATCCTGGCAAGGACCGGATCTGAAAACAGGTCTCCGGATTTTGGCGAATAAGTGACGATCAGAAAATCGTTATACCCGTAACGCTTCAACACTTTCTGGTAATAGAGAAAATCCTTGTTGTCCTTCATTACCAGGGTGTCCGAGGACGCATCTATCCTGAAATTTCCGGCATAGGATGAAAAAAAAGCCAGCACCACGAAAAAAAGGGCTAAAACGAATTTCGGCCTTGCCAGTATAACCCTGTCATAAAAGCGTGATATTAGAGGATTGCTACTCATTGCTTCTGCGCATCCGATTTTGACGGTAATTTTTCATCTGATTTTCCAGGGGGCTTTTCAGACTTTTCCGCAAGCGGCTTTTTCAATGCATTCAACAGATCATTCACGGAACCGTGGCTCAGAACCTGTTCAAACTGGGCCTTGTAACTGGAAACAATGCTGACCCCTTGTATTTCAACATCATAGACCTTCCATCCGTCCGGGAACCGGTAAAAATAATACCGCATGTTGATGGTCGTGCCTTTGGCCGTAACAGACACTGGAACGACTGCTTTTTTACCATCCGGCTCCACGCCCCCGCACACGATATCGGCATGCACGTTGCCGGAATAGAGGCTGATCTTGTCAAAATAAGATGCCTTCAGCCGCTTTACAAACAGGTCTAAAAACTCGGCCTGCTGGTTTTTTGTAAGCCTGGGCCAGTACTCCCTTCCCAATGTGAGCTTGGCCATTAGCCTGTAATTAAAAATCGGATCCACGATGCCCTGGAGCTGATCCGCCTTTTTTTTATCAGACAGGCTCTTGTTTTCAAGCACTGCAAGTATCTGGTCTATCTTTGTATGCAGGATGAAATCCGGACCGCTTCCCGAACACCTCTGGTTCGGCTGAGCATACACCGGCATGATGGGTATGGAAAAAATCACGCAAAACATAATAGCGGCGGCAAGCATTTTTTTCATCTATCATTCTCCAATTGCTTTTTCGCGGTTCTGCTCATAAGCATTGCGCATGAATATATACCAGTCCACGGCGCCTTCCCTTAATTTTTCATACTCTCCGATATGTAGCGAAACCGTGTTAAACCTGCCGTAGGTGTCTACGGCAAAAGCGGTTTTCCAGTCCTTTATATAGCTAACTGGATCAAGGTAATAATCCGGCACAAGTCCCATGGCATCCCGTATATTGGACGGGCCTACAAACGGAATCACAAGCGGAATTCCCGGGCCCACGCCATAGTGGCCGAGTGTCTGCCCGAAGTCCTCGGGGCATGGGCAGAGATTAAGCCAGGAGCGGGCCGGGTCAAAAAACCCGGCGACCCCCACGGTCGTGTTTACGGCAAACCGGGCAGTTTCTATGCCGGCACACCTGAATTTAAGCTGGAGCAGGTTATTAAACCCGCGTATGGGCCAGGCCAGGTTTTTGAAAAACCGGGAAACCGAAATCCTCACGACTTCGGGCGCCACAAATGAATAGGCCCTTGCAACCGGCTTGAAAAACCAGAAATATACCTTGTCGTTAAATTTGGTCATGAACCGGTTATAGCCCATAAGGGGATCAGACACTTTCTCCCTTATTTCCTTGACCTCGAATTCATCAAAGGTATCAAATGCATCCCCACTCATATCATCTGCGGGGCTCAAAACAGAGCCCTGACTGCCCGGGCTCTTTTGTGTGCCTGCATGTGCGGCCGTGCATAAGAAAAAAGCAAAAGGGAAAAACCAGAATATGAAGGCTGTTGTTATGGCTGAAATTTTAATGTGTACGCGACCCCGCACAAATTGTCTCCTTTTCGAATTATAAGCCAAACTGCGTGTAAATTTAGGATATTAACCGGATTGTGTTCACAAGTCAATCAAAAGAATTAAAAAACGCCTGAAACCGGGACAGCCGGTCTTGTCACCTGCCGTTTTTAAGGGCAATACCCTTTCCAATCTCTTTTATTTCAGCCATGATCTCATCCACGTCAAAAGTATTTATCCGCCTGTTTTCCACAACAATATTCCCCCCTATGATTACAGAGGATACATCATTGGCGCGTACGGCATAAACAAGGTGGGAACAGGGGTCATACATGGGCGTAAGATGGGGCTTGCGGGTGTCTATAACTATAATATCGGCTTTTTTGCCCGGCTCAAGTGATCCGCAGACATTGCCCAGGCCCAAAGCGCGGGCCCCGTCAATTGTCGCCATGCGAAGAACCGTGCGCGCATCAACAACCGTGGGATCAAGGGTATTCACCTTGTGCAATTTAGCTGCGGTGTCCATTTCGGCAAACATGTCAAGATCGTTGTTGCTTGCAGGACCGTCGGTGCCGAGCCCCACCGTAATCCCTGCGGAAAGCATCTGCGGCACGGGCGCGACGCCTGCCGCAAGCTTCATGTTGCTTTCCGGATTATGGGATACATTTACATGGTTTTCAGACAACAGCCTTATGTCGTCATCGGACACTGCCACACAATGGCAGGCCACCGTCCGGGAAGACAAAACCCCGATATCGGCAAGATGGCCAACAGGGGTTTTTCCATACCTTTTTTTGATGGTTTCAAGTTCATCGATTGTTTCCGACACATGAATGACAAGGGGTATCCCGTATTCCCCGGATATTGCGGCGGCCCGGCAGAGAAGTTCAGGGTCGCAGAGATAGGGGGAATGCGGCTCCACCGCCACGGACACGAGCGGATCATCCTGCCATTTTTCAATAAGGTATCGCGTGTATTCAAACCCCTTTTCAATGGAACCGTAATTAGGGGAATCAAAATCATAGAGAACCTCGCCAACCACGGCCCTCATGCCGGCGGCCCGGGCCGCTTCGCCGACCGCGTCTTCAAAAAGATACATGTCGCAAAAACAGGTGGTGCCGGACAGGAGCATCTCGGCGCAGCCCAGCCTGGCTCCGGCAAGGACCGTATTGTAGTTCAGCCTTGATTCGGCCGGGAAGATATGTTTTTCAAGCCAGTCCATGAGCGGCAGGTCGTCGGCCAGGCCCCTGAAACAGGTCATTGCCGCGTGTGTATGCGTATTTACGAGGCCCGGCATGATGATACCACCCCGGGCGTCGATGATCCGGGCCGTTTCCGGCATACTCACGTCACCGGATTTGCCGACCTCAAAAATCGTATCTCCTGAAACGGCCACCACGCCTTGTTCAATGATTGTAAAATCTTCATCCATGGTGACAATCGTTCCGTTTTTCACTATCAGGTCAACGTTATTCATCGTTTTTCCTCTTTTGCCGCAATGCATGATATTATCTTGCCAAGATTGCCCGAGGCGGCCTGCGCGACCCCGATAATCTCGTCAACCGAGGCCGGCTTTGGGTTGTCCGGGTCATGGACATTGGTGATAATGGAAAGGCCCAGCACATTCATGCCCCCGTGAACCGCCGCAATAACTTCGGCCACGGTTGAAAAGCCCACCGCATCGGCCCCTATGATTTTAAGAAAGCGGATCTCTGCCGGGGTTTCAAGCGAGGGGCCCTTGAGCCCCGCATATATACCGGACCTTACGCTGATCCCCGATTTTTTGGCACACGATGCGGCAGACACGGCAAGATCATGCGAATATGCGCAGCTCATGTCCGGAAAACGGATACCGAAATCATCATTATTTGGCCCCACAAGCGGATTTTCGCACGTTAAATTGATATGATCCCTTATAATCATGATATCGCCTTCGCAAAAATCCGGATTAAGACCGCCCGCAGCATTTGTGACTATAAGGGTTGAGATACCCATGGCCCGCATCACGCGCACGGAAAAAACCACCTCGGCCGGGGAATATCCCTCGTAAAGGTGAAACCGGCCGGCCATGGCCATTACCGGCCGGCCGCTTACGGTCCCGGCCACGAGCACTCCGGCATGGCCTTCAACGGTCGATGCCGAAAATCCGGGGATTTCGCCATAATTCAACCTGATATTTTCATCAATAGACGCAAGGCTCGCGCCAAGGCCAGTGCCGGTAATAACGGCAATATCCGGTGACATGCCGATTTTTTCACTCAAAAAATCCGCAGCCGCCCCCACCCTGTCCCAATATGTTTTCATGGTCTTTCCTTTCATATTATCCCAGCCTTCACCAAAAATTTCAGGTATTGACTTCGACTGTGTCTATCCTTATTCTCATTTAAATGTAAATACTATTTTCATCGTAACCGGCGAATCCCCGCCCACAACGAACACACCCAAAGGCTTTGTAAAAAGGATAAAAATATGGCTACCGAACTCGGCACCATCATAAAAATAAAGGGCGAAACCGCCATGGTAAGGACCCGACGCATGGCCTCGTGCGAGGGATGCTCCGAGCATGATGTATGCCATGGCACGGGAAATATAAAAGAAAACGAATTCGAGGCGACAAACCCGGTAAAAGCCGTCATAGGGGATACTGTAGTCCTTGAGTTCAATAGTTTCAAACTGATAAAATTATCCTTTCTTCTCTATGTCTTCCCCATAATAGCCCTGATCACGGGCGCGGTAATCGGCGACAGATACGCACTGCAGCTCGGCATCGACAAGTCCCTTGGCTCGGTTGTAGCTGGATTTATTTTTTTCGCGGCCGCCATGGGCCTTATCATGATCCTTGAACGCAAAGCGAAAAAAAGCGATGCCTACAAGCCCGAGATCATCCGGGTCAAGCGCGGGGATGATATTGTGCCTGAAAAGTGCGATCTTTCCGGCCATTCCGGCGGTTTCAAATCGGGCCGAACGTAAACCACCGATTCCCCCATTCAGACCTGAGGGCTTGTAAAAAGCTCCATATGCAAGGCGCGCGAGCCGGGAAAGGGCGAAGGCGTACTTTTTGTACGTTGAGGTCTTTCATGGCTCGCGCAACGCCGCAGATGGACTTTTTACGAGCCCGTCAAATCTGATACTCAAATATCTGATTTTCAAAATTTCTCACCACAAGCTTCTCCTCGGTCCTCTCAAGCACGTATTGGGGCAGCAGCGGCACCTTGCCTCCCCCGCCCGGAAGATCGATCATGTAATTCGGCACACCCATGCCCGAGATATTACCCCGGAGCGCATCCATAATCTCAAGCCCCTTTTTAAGGGGAACCGTAAAATGCGCCGTCCCCTGGACGGGATCGGGATGATGGATATAATAAGGGCGGATTCTGGCGGCAAGAAGGCCCGTCATGAGCGCGGTCATGGTCTTGATGTCATCGTTTACGCCTGCCAGCAGAACGGTCTGGCATCCCAGGGGAATCCCGGCATCAGCTAACATGGCGCATGCCTTTTTCGCCTCATCTGTCAATTCGTCCGGATGGTTGAACTGGATGTTTACATAAAGCGGGGCATGGGCGCCAAGTATCCGGACAAGGTCTGATGTTATACGAAAAGGAAGTGTGCAGGGCATGCGTGTATGAATCCGGATAACCTCCACATGCTCTATGCGTGAAATGCGGGAAAGCAGTTTATCAAGCCCTGCGTCATCGGCCATCAGGGGATCACCGCCGGAGAGAATGACCTCTCTTACGCGGGGCGTCCTGCTTATGTAATCAAGCCCCTTGCCAATGTCGACATCCCCTGCCCCTTTTCCACCACCGACTATCCGCTTTCTCATGCAATAACGGCAATACATGGCGCATTTGTCGGAAACCATGAAAAGAACCCGGTCCGGATACCTGTGGATCAATCCGGCAACCGGCGACTGCCCGGCTTCGGACAACGGGTCGGACTCCTTAAAAACCCTGTCTTTAAGCTCTGCCGGGTCGGGCACTGCCTGACGCCATAAAGAATCGCCCTTTGATTCGATCAGGGAGAGATAATAGGGGTTGATGCGGGCCGGATACCTGGCCGTTACAGGCTCGATCATAGAGGATCCTATCCCCAGCCGGTCGGCGATATCCTGCGGCGAAACCAGGCTGGCGGATAAAATCCTGCGCCAGCCGGATTTACGGCCGGAAACCTCATACATCAAAAGACTCCTCCCCCCATTGCGAAAAAGAGTCACTCAATACCCCAAGATGCACGGCCGCGCGCTCGGCCATGGCCCGTCCAAGGTCGTCCATGGTCCGGGGCTTAAAATAAAACCCCGGGCAAAGCGGCATTATCACGGCCCCTGACCGGGCGGCCCGGGCCATGTTATCAATATGAATAAGGCTTAAGGGGGTCTCCCGGATGCAGAGCAAAAGCTTTCGCCCCTCTTTTAAGGTGACATCCGCGGCCCGGTGGATGAGGTTTGCCGTGATACCGTTTGCAATGGATGCGAGCGTGTTCATGGAGCAGGGGATTACGGCCATTCCGTCATGTGCAAAAGACCCGGAAGCAGGCCCGGCCCCATGGTCGTCGGGAAGATAAAGCCGCAGGCAGGCATCTTCATGAAATATTGCGCCCTGCTCCGTTAGAAGGCCCGCCATGTCATCGGCAAATCCGGGGACCTCATGGGCCATAACCCGGCGCCCCGCTTCGGAGACCATGAGATGAACCCGCACCGGTTGGGCAAGGAGAATCTTTAAGAGATTAACGGCGTAAATCGATCCGGATGCGCCGCATATGGCCACGATAATATTTTTCATAAAAGGCCTCCCGGCAAAAGAGAATCCGCAAGTATACCGAAAAATAGAACGACAGATATCATTGAATTTATGTAAAAAAAAGCAATATTGATATGCGTAAGATCCGAAGGCGAGACGATCAGGTGTTCGATAGCAAACATGATGGCCACAAGCCCCACTGAAACAAAATAATACCCCCCAAGGCCGAAACACAAACCTGTTACGGCAAAAAACAGGACGGCGGCAACATGAAGCCACGATGATATTTTAAGGGAATAGCCCACGCCGGAGCGCGACGGCAGGGAAAAAAGATCGTGGTCGGCGTCAAACCGGGTATCCTGGCAGGCATAAATAATGTCAAACCCGGCGATATGCGCCGCAAGACCCGCGCTTAAAAAGAGAATCCCCCATGAAAAACGGCCGGTCATGGCGACCCACGCGCCCATGGGCGCAAGGGAGATGGCAAAACCCAGATAAAAATGGCAGAACCGGGTAAACCGTTTGGCATAGGAATAGCCCAGCAAAAGGGCCAACACCGGAAAGGAAAAATAAAAACAGAGGCTCGAAAGCATTACCGCTGAAAATATGAAAAGCGCGGATGAGAGGATAACGAAAACAGCGGCGGACCGTATTGAAAGTATACCGGAAGGGATGGCCCTCTCGGCCGTGCGGGGATTTTCGGCATCAAGCCGGGCGTCCGCGATCCGGTTAAAACCCATGGCCGCCGACCGGGCTCCGACCATTGCCGCAAGAATCCAGAATATCTTATAAATACTCAAAGGATCGGTATCATGGGCAAGGACAACTGCGGAAAGGGCGAAAGGCAGGGCAAACGCCGTGTGGGAAAACTTGATCATCCGGCCGAAGAAAACGGCCTTTTCAGCCATGAGCAAAAACGGCCGCGGGATACGGGATAAAAGGCCCATGTGCCGTTACAGCCCTTTCCCGTAAATATTTTCACCGCATTTCGGGCAGGCGCTTTCGCGTATGCTGTTTTTTTCCACATAAAATCCCTGCCGGGAGATGAGCACATCTCCGCATCCCGGGCACAGGGTGCTTTCGGTCTCAAGGCCCGGGACGTTTCCCGTATAGACATATTTAAGGCCGGCTTCCCTGCCGATACGCCACGCGGCCATGAGGCTTTCAACCGGCGTGGGCCCCCGGTCGGTCAGCTTGTAGGTGGGATGAAAGCGGCTTACATGCCAGGGGGTGTCGACAGAAAGGTCGCTTACGATAAATGACGCAAGTTCCTTTAACTCATCCGGATCATCATTTAAGCCTGGAATAAGGAGCGTTGTGACCTCGACGATGATTCCGGCTTTTTTCATGTTGCGCAGGGTCTCTTTTACAGGCTCTATCCTGGCCGAGCAGAATTTCTTGTAAAAATCATCTGAAAACGCCTTTAGATCGACATTCGCGCCGTCGATGCATCCCCCCAGGGTATCGAGCGCAGCCTTCGTCATATAGCCGTTTGTGACAAGTACGTTATACAAACCCTTTTCATGCGCAAGCCGGGCCGTTTCATACACGAGTTCGAAAAATATCGTGGGCTCCGTATAGGTGTAGGCGATGGTCTTTGCCCCGGATCGGATGGCTGCGTCAACGAGCTGTTCCGGTGAATGCGCGCGGCCTTCTATCCTTCCGTTATTGTCGGTTGCCATCTGTGCGATATCCGCGTTCTGGCAGAACCGGCACCTGAAATTACACCCCACGGTTCCAATGGAAAAGGCAAGAGAGCCCGGGTGAAAATGAAAAAGCGGTTTTTTCTCTATGGGATCCACGTGAGCCGCGATGATTTTGTCATATACCAGTGTTTCAAGCACGCCCGACCGGTTTTTCCGCACATTGCAGATCCCCCGGCGGCCGTCTTTTATAATGCACCCGTGTGCGCAAAGGTGACACTTTACACTCCCGTCTTCCATTGATTCATAGAGCATGGCTTTCATGGCTATTGTTTCCCCACGCGCCTGAAATCACCCGAGCAGCTTGCAACCTGCTCACCCGTCGGGGCCTTGCGGACCTTATCCACCAAAAGAGGGAGCGCAATGGTCCTGTAATGGGGAATCGGCACGGCTACCATGGCCGCAAAGGCTCCGAAGGGATTTTTTTCAAGCAGGGCAAACCGGCCGGGATCATTTAATAATCCTCCAGACAATCCGGCCGTGTGAAGGGCCGTCTTCCATGAAAATGGAACCTCCCCCAGGAGGTTGAACAATATGCGTTGTATTCCGAAAATTGAAAAAAAACGGGCGTGGCGAAACAGGGTCGGACCGAACATGGCCCGAATCCGGCGGACGGCCCCGTACATTGAGTATTTATTTATAATCCCGATAAAAATGCGGTCCTTTGTAACCCTGCAGGCTTCTTCAATGGCCTTTGCGGGATCATCGACAAATTCGAGGCTCAAAAAAAAGATACTGCAATTAAAAGAATTATCGTCAAACGGAAGATCCTCGGCGTACCCGCGGTGGAGGTCGACCCGGCTGCCCAGGCGCTGTTTTGCGTAATCGAGCATATTGGGCGAGGGCTCAATGCCGGTAAGTGATATCCCCCTGCCCAAAAAAGGGGAAAGGCTGGCTCCCGTGCCGCAGCCGATATCCAGGAGCGATTCGCCGGGGACCGGCCTGAGCATCGAAAGCATAAGCGCGGTCTCGGTTTCAAGCACGGCCCGGCTGCTGCCTTTGGCAAGCCAGTCTTCATACGAATTTGCATCTTTTAAGTCAAATACATGGCCCATGGGAACATATTACGAAAAACCCCTCCCTTTTTCAAGGCAAATAATGGTGGTGCTCGTATCAGGCGCATCCACGGCCACGTCCGGGACCGAGCCTATAAGTAACGATGGTCGGCGCGGTGGGCGACCCCATACGCTGATCTTCAGCAGGGGCGGGGTTTATCCCCGCCCGTTTCCAGGGGTTCCCCAAACTTATTGTGATGTTATGCAAGAAAAAATCAAAAATTTCTTTGTCGCAATAGGGAATGATTTCGGTTATAGAAAGCCATGGGTACGGATATAACCTGATAGAGGAAAACAGCATGGGCAGATGTATTAACCACCCCGAAGTTGAAACCAGCTATAATTGCATGAAACATAACGTATATCTCTGCGGGCAATGCCTGAAATGCCGAGATCCGGAAATCTATTGCAAATTCAGGCCCTCATGTACCATCTGGTTTATGAGCCGGGCCGGGGACAGCCTGGATGAGAAAAAACCGGGACAAAGCTTTTTACCCTCACCATCCACCGGGTAAGGACTTATCTTAAAACCATTGTAATGCTTTGAGTTCGCAACCGTACAACAAAGGAGGAAGGATGAACGTCCCGTGAAAAAAGCCCTGGTGATCGGCGCGGCCGGATTCAAGGGTACGTCCTAGACGCACTCCGTTGCCGGCAACGCAGATTCCGTAGGTTCCACATGGACCACGACATCAACGACATCCGGACCTTCGTCAAGTATCCCCTGCTTAATATCCTCGGCGATTGCATGCCCCTCGGACACGGTCATGCGCCCGTCGACAACCACGTGCAGGTCCACCTGAATCCGGTTGCCCAGGTAACGGGTGCGGATACGGTGAGCCTGGATAACCGAGGTGTTCTTAAGGACAATATCCCGGATCTCAAGACAGGTTTGCCTGGGCGCCCCTGCATCCACGAGTTCCCGCAATCCAACCGCCATGATCCCGACGGCCGAATAGCAGATAAAACCCGCCACGAAAAACGCAGCCACGCAATCCATGAAAAATGCCGAAGGGAATACGAATGTCACGCCGACCGCTAGGAAGACCGGTATCGAGCTGATGGCGTCAAGCCGGTGATGCCATGCATTTGCTTCCAGCGACAGGCTTTTTGTCCTGCGGCCGGTCGAGATCGTCCACCGATACAGGAACTCTTTTACAAGAATCGATATCCCGGCGGCAACCAAAGCGATGGGACACGGCGGATGGACTCCCATGGAATCGAGTGTCGAGGCGGCATGCCAGGCAATGCCGATTCCGGCCCCGAATAAAACGCCCCCTATTACTACCGCCACGATTGTTTCAAGACGCCTGTGACCGTAAGGGTGATCGGTGTCGGCGGGCATAGACCAGAAATAGGAGCCCGCGATCACGGCCAGGTCGGTTACGGTATCCGAAAGGCTGTGGATTCCATCGGCTATAACAGCCTGGCTGTTGCCGTAATAACCTGCTAAAACCTTGAATGCCGAAAGAAAGATATTTACGGCAAAACCCCACCATGTAATCTTGCGCACGGCCGCGGCCCGCGCATCTTCAGTCATGGGGGGTGAATGCAGGGAAGTTTTCAATCGGTCGTCAGTCCTTGAACGGATTATAGCCGGGCTTCTTATACAAGCGCCCGGACTTTTCCATTATCTCGGGCCGATATACTTCTTCAGGCCACTTGTCCTGATCGATCTCCTCTATGGCCACTGTCACATAATCGGCTGAACAGCCTGCCACTGCGACGATGTCCGCAGTAATCCTTGAGGCCATCTCCTTTTTCTTCTCCTCGCTCCTGCCGGGATACATTTTGATGCTCACATGCGGCATGATTCTTCTCCATTTTCTATAGGGATAATTATTTGTTAATCACGGCTCTCGCCACCAGGCGGACTGCCTCGGCGATTTCCTCCGGCACCTCTTCCTGGAGAAAATGTCCGGCGCCGGTCTTTGTCACCCCGGCGGAGGGCAGGAGTTCAGCCATCCGTTTCATACACTCCACTTTATACACATAAACTACTCATCTTCAAGTCTTCATTCATACCTGAATCTGCCTGTCATTATCCTTGCATGCCCTCCTTGTCGGGTATATAAATAGTCGTAAATTACCAAAACAACCTCCGAACAAATTAAATAAAAGGATCTATCCCCCCTATGATTTACCGGCATGCATGGTTATGCATAATCATCTCGCTTCTTCTTTGTTTCTCAAGCCATTGTTATGGCGGCAAATTAGAGAGCTTTGAAAATGATGCCACAACACACCGGGAAGATAATGAAAAAACAGATCACCATTATTTCAACACCGAGGACAGCGAGGACACGGATGATTTTCTTTCTGATGTGGCAGGTTTTGTAACTATCGGTATTCTAGGCGGCATGACGCTCGGAGGTGTATCGAGCTGGAAACGTGTTTGTCCCTCCGGAGATACTGAAATTTCAGATGCGACGCCCAGGAAAGCAGGGGAGCCGCTCATCCCTTTTTTCCGTGCCGATATTTCACGCCAGAATCTTGAATCCGATGTTAATGCCCTGGATTTTCGAGCTGAAGTCGGCTACGGCCCTTTTGCGTTACATTACAACCAAACCCGTTTTCACGAAAATGAACCGAAAGACAAACTGGATTTAATCCGCATCTACGGCGTTTACCGGATGTCTTTTTCCACGCTTGTCGAACTCGATCTGGGGCTTGGCACCTTAATCATAAACGGGAAAAATGAAAACTCCGGTTTTTCCTTCACATTGCCGTTTATCATACGACCGGTTAAATATGTCGGGGTTGAATTCAGACCGGCCTGGTCAAGTGTTAACGGAACCGATGTTAATGATTATGACATCGCCATAATGCTTGGCGAAAAATATGCTTCATTAAAACTGGGCTATCGATGGCTGCACAGCGTTGAAGAATCATTAAACGGGCCGTACGCAGGTGTATCCCTTTATTTTTAAGGGTGGATAACCATACGCAATCATAAGGTAAGCGTGATAATATCGTAAAAACCCATTCTCTTCCGTTACGCCAAGTTTCCACACAGAAAACCCGCCTGCGAATAACTCCCTTCACGACACCGGCAGGGCGCCATCTTCAGGGAGGGATTACTCGGAGATGGCGCCTCTTGGTCCTGCCGATGTCGCTCCGGGATTTTTCAAAAGATCACAGCGCTATGGCGTCAATACTGCGGCAATAGCGCTGATTTCGGCACTGGCAAACGTATTCAGACGACCCATCCCCCCCCTGTTGTTATTGATGGCGGACTGGATCTTGGCCGCGCTTGCGCCCCGCTTGGAACTGGTGGCCAGGGGACCGTGGCACATGGCGCAGTTTGTTCCGTAAAGGGAGGCGCCGTCAATAACCGGGGTGGCGGTAACGTTCATTGTGGCCGTGTTGCTGTTGGCGGTGCCGTCGTTGACCACCAGTTGGATGGTATAGGTCCCGGCAACATCCGCAATAAAGGCGGGATTGATAATATATGGATTGGGAAGGGCGGCGGCAGAACCCGGCGGGCTGCCTGGCATACTCCAGTTATAACTCAGGATATCGTTGTCGGCATCATGGCTTCCGGAACCGTCAAGATTAACGGTGTCCCCGATAATCACATTCTGGTTGGGCCCGGCATCGGCGACCGGCGCCCTGTTGGCGCCCGGACCAGACGGAGGTGTCGGCAAAGGCCCCGGACCGGCGCCCCATTTATTGTCATGGCAGGAGTAGCAGGAAGGGATTGAAACATTTCCGTTCAGGTCGGCTCCGTGACAGGCCGCGCAAACATCAACGCCATTGATCTTAACGTAACCGCCGTGATTTTCCTCAATTGCCCAACCCGAATCATGGCCATTCATATTGATGAAGTCCGCCAGCGCTTGATAGTCCTGTCCGGTTACCAGGGCGGCGACTCCGACCATGTCAGGCACGCCGTTCAGGGCGGCGCCAATGGCTTCGGCAGATACTGTCCCAAGATCGTAACCGTCAGGCAGGTGGCAGGATGAGCAGTAGCTGCCAAACAGTATCGCCCCCGCATTGGCGCCGGTAAGGCCGATTGTCTGGTTGTTGTCCGGTTCGCCGTCCCGGTCATGATCTTCATCAAGGAAACCGTCATGGTCACGGTCGCTGTCGTGATAGCCGTCACCATCATGGTCTCCGGCCAGGCGACTGTTTTGGTCCTTATGATTCTCCGGATTTACGTCCATCCGGTCCGGGATGCCGTCGCCGTCCGTATCATTTGCCTCTGGAATAAAATCGTGGTCATAGTTGTTGGGGATGCCGTCCATATCCTTGTCCAGAATATCATTAGCGGTGCCGGCATGTAGCGGATCTCCGTGGTCCTCGTCCTGCCAGTCCTTGATGCCGTCATGGTCCGAGTCCATATGTTTGAGCGGGTTTATGGCTCCCTGGTCCTGATAATTGTCGAGGATAAAGGGTGCATCGAGGATGCCGTCGCCATTAATGTCATTGTTGGAAGCTTCCGCACGGCTCATGGGAAGCGGGACAAATCCGAGGTCAACCGTGCTGTTATCAGCAAGGGTCAGCCTGGTGTTGACTTCATTATTGATATCCAGGAAACCTATGGGGGAAACCACTTCATCGGCGGTCCCCTCGTTGGTGGTCATGACCAGGCGGCAACCTATGTCAGCTGGAAGTTGCAGATTGAAAGGGTGTTCACTGGTGCCGTTTTGGGTGGATGTGGTGCTGTAGTAGGAACCATTGTCACAAAATGCCTCAATCAGGGTCCCGGGCACAGTGCCGATGACCGCAGCGCCTGTTGATAACGAGGTCGTCGGTGTTACTCCTGATGGAGATGCAACAGTTGCGGTTCCTTCACCGCCGCTGCATCCAGACATGCTAAATGCCAGGATGGTAAAAAGGGCCAGTAATGCCGGCAATCGTTTTTGTGTTCTTTTGTTGTTGCTCATTGTGCGCTCCTTCTGGTATGTTACAAAGTAGTCGGAAAATTTGCGTTTTGTCCGATTCAGGGTGGCCCGGATTCTTTTGGCCGAGACCGGGCCGCCCACCCACTATATAAAAGGGATCAATCCTGTCCCTGTCCTTTGATCTCAATCTTCTCCGCAAAGAAGAGGCCATCCTGCACATAGCCGCTCACTTCGACCCGGGCGCCGGGTAGCAGATCGCTTTCATTTCCGTGCTCGAAAACGGCGCCGTTGGCCTCTATCTGGTAATGACCGCCGGAAGCCATCAGGACAAGCGCCTTGCTGCTGCCATCATACTCACTGACAATGCCCTCAACCTCCATATCTTCATTGTCGCCGGCCAGCTCCGGGGTATGTATCTCGATTTTCGACGCCATCATAACGTTACCGTTTACCGTACCCTTTATTTCAACAAAATCACCCTCCTGGAGATCAACCTGCCCCTGGTAACGAATTTCAAGGCCACCGACCATGAAGGTGTGATTCTGGATGTTCAGGCTTTCGACTTCTCCGGAAATCTCATTTCCCTCACTCTGATCATGGTGGTTGATTGCTCTGGCCAGCCAGCCGTTAAGCGACGGCAGAGCGCTGATCTCGATGAAATCGCCAACTGCGGGAACAGCCCAAGCGCCGGGTTCATTATCATCGCCAAAGGTCTCGCTGTCCCAGGTGACTGTCTGGCCAAGGACGGTCAGGGTGTTATTGGCTATATCAACGGCGGTAACTGTGCCGGCAATATTACTGTTATAGGTAACGGATGACGCGCTGCCACTGATTCCATCATCATTGATGCTCCCCCTGACCAGGACTATCATTCCCCTGGTCAGTTCTACCTCGGTAGCGGGGATGCCGTTCACGGAAATATCCGCACCGGCGACATCGTACTCAACGCCATTAACCCAGATACTTCCAAAGGCGGTAATCGGGCCGGAGCTGGTAATGCCGGTACCGCCGATGCCGCCGCCGGCCAGCAGCCCATCACCACCACCGCAGGCAGATATTATCAGAAGAAGCAATAGAAGCGAGGCTGCTCTCAGCCATCTTTTCCAGGATATTTTTGCAATTCTTTTATGGGAGCGTTGCGCATAGTTCATTAGTAATACCTCATAATGGAAGAGAACCTTCAAGGTCTTCTTCAAAATAATAGATGCCGAGTCCAACCCGTTTGCGGCCGAGCCCATGGATCTCCGGATTGGTGTCGCGGTCCCGGGCTGCCAGCCATTCATCAAGCTTCTCCAGCAATGCCTGGGATTCAGCAGTACATAAAACATTAAACTTTTCGAGCACCTCCGCCGGCACATTATCGTAGGAAACCTTGCGCTGGAAGAACGGAGAATGGCTCTTGACAAGATTATGATCAATGGTCGTAACCAGATCGGCTACATCGACGCCGAGAATATTGATCTTGGCCTCTTTATCACTTCCAGGAAGGTAGGCCCTGGTGGCAAGCCGGAGGGTCTCGTCTTCGTTCAAAGCTACCGCGCCGACGCGCAGCATTTCGTCCAAGACAGCCCTGACCGGCATATCGCCGCTGAAGAGATGGACAAGGGTGGCAAAAGATGGTTCAGGCCCACTCATGGAAAGAGGCAGCGGATTTCCCTGGCTGTCGACAAAACGATGATCTCGTACCCAGGCGCTGACAACCCGGGTGGCCCGGTTGTAACGCTGCGCAGTTTCATCATCAACGGGCGCCTCTATCCTTCGCTGCCGCTGTACTTCTTTTCTGGAAAGACCGGTTAACACCGAAACCCTGGAAAGCGTCTGTTTTTTCCCTTCAATGGCAAACTCCCTGAAGGCGACATCGGTATAGACCCAGCGGGCCAGGTCGGCAAAGACCTGAAAGGATATACCGTTGCGCAGTAGAATCCTTACCAGGGCCTTACCAGGGGCCGCAGCAACCGGATGACTGCCTGATTCAGACTTGTAGTGATGGAGTTTTTCATATTTGGGAATATATTCCCAAAAAAACAAACTGTCAACAAAGATTTTCAAAAAAAAGATGAGACAGGATCTGAGAACTCCTGTTTTTGGAGTTATTTGCAGCATCCGGAAAAATCATAAAACCGTCCGTACGCAGGTGTATCTCTTTATTTTTAGGGCAGCATGATCAGAAGGGGCAGGCCGATATTACCGATATCAATACAAAAATGACAGATCATAGCCGGAACCACACTGTCGTTTTTTTCAACGATCATGCCCAGGATCAACCCGTAAATAAAAGCAAAAACCACCATCTGCGGCCCGCCTATCCATAAGTGGGGAATTGCATATATCACGCTCTGGACCAGATTTGCCATCCATGAATGCTTAATCAACCTTTTTGTGAGGCGATATATCACCAGCCGGTAAAACGTTTCCTCCGCCGCCGCATTCATGGCGGAAAGGAGAAGCACCGGCGGCCAGAAGGTATATGCATGCAGGGGAAATCGATTGAATGTAAACAGGTAGACGCTGTCCGCCACGCTGACAACAAGGCCGATATAAAACAGCCAATGGATTTTGCGCCACGCAAAAGCATCTCTGACCCTCATGCCCTCAGATCCAAGCCATGCAAGGGAAATTGCCGCCATGAGGAGGACCGGCAAATAAACCCCAACGTTCAGCCAGACACGGGACAAGGTGCCGGTCCCGTGAAACGGCCACGGCAGTATCCGGTTTTGCAGGACAAAAACAATGGCCCCCAGACAGAGCAGGTAATACAGGATAAATCCTGCCGCAGCTCGCATATTTCGGGCAGCCTGGTCCATCAGGCGTTTGAGGTTGCGTTATGAAGGAGACGGGCGCGATACCGTACCCGTATTACTATATAGAACAAGGAACCGGCAAGGACATAGCCTGTCATGAACCACTGGGCCTGGGTCAGGCCGAGTCCCACAATCGGTTCCTTGCGGATATATTCCATAAAAAACCGGACACTCCCGTAGAGCACCAGATAATGGGTCGCGATGGTCCCGGCGGGTCCACCAGGCCGCGCCGGATCATGAATCCGGTTATACCTGCGGCGCAGCCAGAAAAATATCATGAGGTTGCATGCGATGGCATATAGAGGTACCGGATTGGCAAAAGCGTAACACACATTGCCGATACAGATCGATACCGGATTTCCCCAGCAGCATCCGGCCAGGAAACAGCCTACCCGGCCGAATGCATGCCCAAGGGGCACATAGAGAAAAATCACATCCCATACCCTGCCGAAGGAAAACCCCATGGCGAAGATGAGAATTGAGATGGCAAGCACGGGCAGCAGGAGGGCTGCATGAAAGGTTTCATTCCTGGCTGAGGCAAAGGCGCTGACAAACAGCCTGATGGTCCAGTCCGCCGGCGGATAGTAAAACATATTGGCCGCACGGGAACTGATAAAAGCGGCGGGAATGGCAAGGGCGACGCAAAGCGCCATGAAGATGATGACCTTTGGCCGCCGATACCCGAGCGCCTGCAGTCGGCGGCAGATCAGCGTGGCCGCAACCGCAAGACCGGCGCCGATGCAGGTGTAATAAGCGGTGTTCAGAATAACACCGAGCAGCGGAAACCGGACCGAATTTTTAAGCAGGAAATAGAGCATGGCATGTATTACCGGAAAATGTGATTGGCACCATGTATTCCGGCATCAATACAGCGTAAACACGCTTGACACACCCTCATAGGGTTTGATTTCGCCGGTCCAGCCCGATTTCCAGTTGCCGTAATGATGGATGCGGTATTGTCCCGGTTCAGCGCCGCCGGTATCCCATGAAATCCGGATCTTCGAGTAGGCAACTCCGTAGCGTTCCCAGTGATAGCGGGTCTGGGGGTCCCAGTCCCTGGCAACGACCTTTTCCACAACCGGCACATCTTCACAGACCGTGATGGTGTCGCATCCTACTTTCTCCTGGTGGCATACCTTATGGGTCGTCATCTTTTCAATGGCCAGAAAGGTGCCCTGGATTCGGTAATCGTTTTTCGGATGCCCGCCCCAGAAGACCGCTTCAGCGGTTTCTCCACGGTTGTAGAATGTCCGGACATCGGCCGAGACGCTTCCGAAATTAACATCCAGCGGCTTGTCGTCGAATACGACCCCTATGACGGGAATCAGCTGATTGTCGGCGATGTCCCGGGGCGTTGGGCCTGAATCGGCCGCCGTCCCGTCGGCCATGGCCGTGGCAATGGTGTCAAAGCTCTGCTGAAATGCATTCAGGGTATAGGGCCCGAAGTGCGTGGAGGCCCCTTCATAATTCTGGGTGGCGTATTCTTCCCGAGTGGCGACATATCCGGCATAGGCATTGGACAGGGCGGCGATCACCACATTGTCCACCGTGCCGTCCAGGGCGTCTGTTACCGTCTGCCGCAATCGCCGGCCGGCCATGGTGGTGATCTCGGTGGGCTGGGCGATGATGGCAAAATCGCCGATTCTCAGGATCTGGACCGGAAGGACTTCCGGAGTCAGCGGAATCCCCTGGGGCCTGATCCGGCCCATGGGAAGAATGATCGGCTTTTCGGCCTGGCATTCCTGGTCTCCGGGCAGCAGGGTGAATCCCCACGGAAATACCTGCCCTAATATACTGATATCATATGGATAGGTAATCCCTTCCGGGATGTCGATCCCTTTGCCGTCCTCGGTGCTCCCGGCCAGCATGGAAACGCCTATGGCCGCGCTGCACGTCACGGCGCCGTCCGGCTGATCCTGAATAAAACGGGCGTCGATGCTGGTATTGGAAAAATCAACATACATATGCCGGTAATCGACATGGCCGGTCACGCGCCGTGTCGCGCTGTTGTATAAATCAGCGGCTTTATCATACTGGCGCGTCCCTATGATCTTCATGTGATTGAAATCATCAATCCCGTTCGGATAACCCCAGTAGATGTTGGGAGACACGTCGCCCGCGTTGTTTTCGGCAAAGGCGGCGACAAACGTGCGGCCGGCGGCATAATTGGTCCCCTTTGCCCTTTCAAACAGATAGGAGGCGTATCCCTTGTTGTCGCCGCTGATCAGCTTGTTGGTGTTCCCCAGGGACGTGGGGTGGACGGCAAACCAGTTGATCGTCCCGATCTGCTCGCCGGCGTCCGTCACGAATTTCAGCAGGGTCATCCGCCTGTCCGTATTCGCGTCGTATCCTGCCCTCTCCCGGGCGGGATCATTGGCGTAGGCGCCCGGGGAGCGATTCCATCCGCAATTATCCAGTTCGCCGGTGTTGATATATATGCTCCCCGGCGCCAGGTTGTTGTGCGCACGGACGATCGACCGGAAGATTCCATCGACAACGGTATTAAAGTGTTTTTCATCATATCCGAGCATGGAGAGGTTATACATGGCGTAATGGGAAATGGCTCCCGGTCCGGAATGGGTATGCGTGGCGCTCAAGGCCACGTTCGCGTCCGTGTAGAGCCCCCCGTATGCCGCAAGCAGCTTTTTGACCACCGCCTGCTTGACGCCCTGCGGCAGGACGCCGGCTTCGGCGCAGACAAACGCTACCCTTTTGCCGGTCGCCGGATCAGCCACCACAAACGCCCGGGACCTGAGTCGCAGCATTATCCCCTCTGTCTTCTGGTCGGGCATGGAATAGCCCATCATCCCTTCTTCCGCCGCAGGACCGGTGATATCATAAATGCCGGTGCCGATGAGAAAATCGGATTGGGCAAATGCGGTAAACGGGCAAGCCGCCATGACCAGGATGGCGAATGCCGCTGCAATGAATCGGACATGAAGGTATAGCGGTAGTGTTCCTTTCTGATGCTGCCGTTTCATAAAACTCCCCCTTCTATAGAACGCCATTTAAGTTGTGAGTTCGGCACCGGTCTAAAGGCTTTAATTGCCTTCAAACCAGGACCAACATGTTGAATTTTCAGTCCACCCGTATGGCCAAATATGTGCTACGGCAAAAACCGAGTGAGGACTCACTCATTTTATGATATAACGTTAACGTTAATGTCAAGAAAAAAATTTTGCCGGGAGTATCATTCCCGCACTGACAATCCGACATTGACTTTGCGGGCGCTTTCCGGATAGATCAAGGCGTATTGTCGCACCCGATGCGGGACCGGCAATAATTGCGGCATGTTTGCGGATATCTGAAAAAATAACAGGCGGGGCGGCGGTGGATAAACATCATAAAGAGGCATTTGAAAAGATACCGGAAGAAAAACGGCAACGAATTTTTGATGCCGCAATCGCGGAGTTCGGGAATAAAGGGTTCACCGGAGCCAATATCAATATCATTGCTCGACAGGCCGACATCAGCATCGGGTCCATGTACAACTATTTTGACTCCAAGGAACAGCTGTTTCTCGCCGTAATCGATTACGGATACGACCTGCTGGAAACGATCCTGTCCGGCGTGGATCTCGAGTCGGGCGATATTTTCGACAAGTTTGAAAATCTGTTGCGCGTTGCACAAACATTTTCCCGCAAAAATCCCGAACTCAACCAGATCTATCTGGACCTGGCTTCCGAAGGCCTGAGGCATTTATCCGCCCGGCTGTCCCGAACCGTTGAAAGCATCACGGCCGAATATTACCGGGCGCTGCTGGCCGAAGCCCGCAAAGAGGGTCTTGTAGCCGATGACATCGACGATCATGTGACCGCTTTCTGCCTCGACAATATCATCCTTTTGCTCCAGTTTTCCTATTCCTCGGAATACTTCCGGGAGCGCATGAAGATTTTCGCCGGCGCCGATGCCGTTGAGGATGATGAAAAGATGATCAAGGGTATCATGCGCTTTATCCGCGGCGCGCTTTCTCCCCTCCTGCCGGCACCGGGCTATGGGGCCGGCACATGACCACTCCTCCCGATGCCCCGCAGCCCCCAAACCGCGCAACCGGGCATTAAAGCCGGAGGCATTATGGCGGCCCTACGCCCTCCTCTTCTGAAATACCTGGAACCCGTTTTCAACAAGGGTCTTTATAAGTGAAAACCAGACGCCCTGGTTGGGCCGAACGGCCTTACCCCGGGCAATATATCCCAATTGTTGCTCGTACCATGTGACTTCCAGGAGGGCCATCTTGTCGATCAGCTTGATGCCGGTGGTAAGGGGCCGCACGGAGCTTGTATATTGCTCGCCCGAAAGGATTTTTAACGGCAGTTCCGGATCAACGGCCATGGGCCGGGCAATTCCCACCATGTCCACGAGATTTTCGAAAACAGCCGCAGCCATGCCCTGCCCCGTACGGAATCCCCCGGTAACAAGGATCGGGGTGGATATTAAATCCCTGACGCGTCCGGCCTGTTCGATAAAATAAGCCTCTGCATTGATTCTTCTATCCGAGGCGGTCCGGCCGGTCATGACGGGCTTCTCATAAGTGCCGCCGGAGAGTTCGATCAGGTCCATACCGTCTTCGGCCAGGGTTTTTACCACAAGCGCGGATTCCTCGGCTGAAAACCCGCCCTTCATGAAATCTGCGGAATTAATCTTGATCCCCACGGGAAAATCCTTTCCCACCTCATTGCGGATGGCCCGGTAAATTTCACGGGCGAATCGCATCCTGTTCTCAATGGAGCCGCCCCATTCATCAATGCGCCTGTTGTGGACCGGGGAGAAAAACTGGCTTACCAGATATCCATGGGCCGCATGAATCTGCACACCGGTAAACCCTGCTTTTTTGACGATTCCCGCAGTCCTTGCAAACCGTTCGATCAGATTTTCGATCTCCGTTTCTTCAAGCGCCCGGGGAGGATTGAAAAACTTGTTTAGGGGCGGGGGAAAACCAATTGCTGATGGGGCCACAGGCTCGGGCGAAAGGGTGTTCGGGCTCTGTTTTCCGGGATGGTTTAATTGCGGCCAGATATGGGTGTCCCCGGCCCGGCCCGCCGCTGCCCACTCGGAGAGCTCATCCAAGTTGCGTTCGTCCTCGATGACGACGTTTCTCGGCTCGCCCAGCGCGCTCTTGTCGATCATGACATTGCCGGTGATGCACAGGCCCACTCCGCCGTCCGCCCACCGGCCGTAAAGCCGAGTATGCCTGGGAGTCGGGGCATTGTCCACGCTGCTCAACCCCTCGCTCATGGCCGACTTGCACAAGCGGTTTTTAATAATTACCCCGCAGGGGAGTTCCAGGGAACGGGCGAGAGTTTCGGGTATCGACATTTCGTTTTCCGGCATTTTAGCCTCCTCTATCCTTGATTATCGTTTCAGCTATAATTGACGGACTCGTAAAAACAAAAAAACCATGCCCATGCAACCGGCTTTTTCCCGAGATCTAATCTATTGCTCCGCTTTCGCGACACCACTACGCCTTGTATATGGAACTTGCAACGATGCCATCTTAACCGGGTTGCCTGACTTTTTACGAGATCATCATAATTGACGGACTCGTAAAAACAAAAAAACCATGCCCATGCAACCGGCTTTTTCCCGAGATCTAATCTATTGAAAAAAATAGATTTTTATCCTTTGATCAAAGCCGGTGCAAACCGGACGCAATTTAAGGGGTCCACTATAAATATGCATTATACAAGGCTTCCCGCTTTATGAAATAAGGCCCTTTTGTTTCAATATGTCAAATAATTGTTTTCCACGGGACAGTTCGTCAAAAATTAATACCGAGGTGATGGTTGCCGAAGTGACCGCATCCAGTTGGGGATTAAAATAAAATGACGTAAATATAAAACGCCCCACCAGCCGATCCCGCATTAATTGAATATCCTGCTCAGACCATTTCTCATTTCCCCATTTGGTCAACTGCAAGGGGACAAACTCCAGCACTACGCCTTCTTCATTGAAGATATAAAAGAAATGAACATCATGGCATACATCACATATGGTGGGGCGGCTTACCACCTCGGCAAACAATCGCTTTGCGCCTTTCCTGCCCTTATTGACACCGCTGAATACAATGCGGCCTTTAATGGCTATCTTGCTGAATTCCGTTAAAAAGCCATCTTTGCCACCGACTTCGGCCATGGCGCTTTTTATCTTTTCCTCCAGGGCCGCCTGGGAAAGGGGCAGCCCGGCAAAGGAGTAACTTGTCTTTGTCCGGAGTCCTTTTTTACGAAACACGGATAAGTCCAATGTCATAAGCGCCATCATATCCGGATACAAATTTACACTTTTCTTGTTTACATCAGAATACGTGAGCGCAACAATGGTTGCATCCGGGCTTTTTTCCAGGCGGACCAATATGGAAAAAGGCGCCTGCGGTTTGCCAATGGCCCTGTGCAGCTCAAATCGCGGATCGGCCACCATGGGAAACGGTATTTTGTGTTCTTCCCGGAAGCGATTGATTTCCTCCTGAGTATTGCCTATGCCCACGGCAAGCATTTTAATCCGGTTCCGTGGTCCCTCGGCAAGCGCAATCTGTTCAAAGAGATGCTTATATTCAGGAACCTGCTCCTGACAGGGGACGCAATGCGTATTTAATATTTCCACCAGCACCATGTCCGCCTGAATATCTTTGATTGAAAAAGTTTCACCAGAGGCGATCCCCAGGTAAGAGCGGTCTTGCCGGCTGGCTGGGGTCTTAAGGGCGATATCCGGAAATGTCTCTCCGACGTGTATCAGATTATACCCATACACCAGATCTCCGGCCACATCCCGCGTATTATTCTGCGATGCTTCTCCTGTGCTGTTCCATTGCTGCATCTTGCACCCTGTCAGGGGCAGAAGCAAACTGATCACGCCCAATCCGATCAATAGGATTGCTTCTTTTTTCATTTTGGTTTCCTTTTTCAACAAAAACGGTAAGTTTTCTGATTATCAGTTAATAGTTACATTTTACGCCAAATAAAGCCCCAAGTAAAGCCATTGATTTCAGGCTGCTTGGCCTGCGACGTTTTTTGTATCACTTCCAAAGCGTTAAATCAAAATCTATTAAACTAAATGGCAAGTTGTTTTTAATGATGTCCTTATCGGTATATAAAATGTCGTTTATGACCGTTATAGGTAGGTAGCAAATAGAGCCGGGGCGAGACAGCAGATTCTTACTCTAATTACTCAGTTCACGCCATAAGCTCTTGACATAAAAATCAGTTTTTAATAGTCAAAGACTACCGTCAACCGATATTTTATGAAATCGTCGGCAAAAAGCGGGGCTTTTATTTTAACTATACGGTTAAATAGATATCCACAATCATGAGTAACAGCAAAGCCACCCCTTTAAAAACGATTCTACGCTTTATGGGGCCGGGGTTCCTGGTAACCGTGGGTTTTATTGACCCAGGTAACTGGGCCACTAACATTGAGGGCGGTTCCCGCTTTGGCTATGAGCTTCTATGGGTCATTACGATGAGCACCATAATGCTCATAGTCATTCAGCATATGGCGGCCAAGGTGGGTATTGCCACCGGCAAGTCCCTGGCCGTTAATATCCGGGAGCGTTTTACGAAGCCGGTGGCGGCCGTCCTGGGTTTGACCATTGTTCTTGCCTGTGTCGCCACCGATGTTGCGGAACTCCTCGGCGGGGCCATCGGTTTTAACCTCCTCCTGGGCTTTCCTCTGTGGCTCGGGGCGCTTGTCACCGTTTTTCTTGAAATATTTTTGATTATCAGCCAGCGCTATCACCGCCTTGAAGCTATGATTATGGCTTTTTTGGGCATTATCAGCCTCTGCTATATAATCGAGATATTCATTGTCAAACCCGATTGGCCGACTCTGGTCCCGGCCCTGGTCATCCCCCGCCTGAACCACGGCAGTATCTACGTGGCCATGGCCATCCTTGGGGCGGTGGTCATGCCCCATAATATATTTCTCCATTCCAATGTCATTCACAGCCGCAAATGGGGGGCTTCGGATGCTGAAAAAGCGAAAATGTTACGCTTTGAAAAAATCGATACCACAGTTGCCATGCTGGCGGGCTGGATTGTAAATTCGGCCATGATTATTGTGGCGGCAGCGGTATTCTCCCATAACAATATTGAGGTTACCAGTATTGAACAGGCAGCCGAAACGATGCGGCCCCTGGCCGGGCCCCTGGCCGCTCTGCTCTTTGCCGTGGCCCTGGTCTTTGCCGGAGTGGGGTCATCCATCACCTCGTCCATGGCCGAGGTCAATGTCATCACCGGATTTCTGGGCCGCCCGGAGGACCCCCGAACCCGGCTCTACCGGGTCTCGGTCTTTATCACCGCCATTCCATCTTTCTTGATTATTGCCCTTAATCTCGACACCTTTCGCATCCTTCTCTTCAGCCAGGTGGTCTTGAGTCTGCAACTGCCCTTTACCCTGATTCCTTTATTGATTATCTGCCGCGACCGGCGACGCATGGGCCGCTTTCGGAGCGGCAGCCTGGAGTTTACAGCCGCCTTTATCATTACGACAATCGTGGTTGCCCTTAACCTTTACCTGCTCTACACCAGCTTCTAACGGAGGCCCCTGATATGCAAATATATAAGAAGATATTAGTGGCCATTGACTGCTCAGACGTCGATGAGGCCATTATCAGCCATATCGCCCTCCTGGCCCGCCAAAATCAGGCAAAGGTCTATCTCCTCCATGTAGTCCACGCCCACAGCCTTGATCAGGAACGAGTCCTGCGTTTAAAAGCTGAAAGCCGCATGAAAACATATCTTAAGTGTCTGCGGGACCAGGGCATTGAGACCTTCTCCCTGTTGAAAAAAGGCGAACCGGAGGAAGAGATACTGGCGGAGATAAAAAAAGGCGATTATGATTTAGCGGCCATGGCCACCCACGGCCATGGTTTTTTCGGTGACATGCTCTTTGGCAGCGTCTCAGATGCCCTGAAGCACCACATTGACATTCCCCTTTTGCTATTGCGGGGATAGAACTTTTAAAGGAGAACAGATGGATAAACCGATTCGCATCGGCGCGCTCATAAGCGGCTCGGGAACCAACCTGGAGGCGATTCTCGGCGCGTGCGAGGATGGAACCATAAACGGGGATGTGGTCTTTGTGGGGACCGACAACCCGGATGCAACAGGCCTGAAACGGGCTGAAAAAAGATCGATTCCAACATTTATCACGGATTATGGCGCAATCATACGCGGCTTTCGGGAAAACCCGTCCGAGTTTCCCCTTCCGCCGGATTTTAATTTAGACGAAATCCGTTCCAAACAAACTATTTTCCCTGCCGACACCAACCCGGAGCGGGTTTCAGCTTTTTTGTCCACCCGGGCCATTGCCGAGGCGCGGATTCTTGAAAAAATGCGACCGTATCCCTTCGATCTTCTGGTCCTGGCCGGGTTCATGCGCAATCTCACCCCGTATTTCATAGACCGGGTCAACACCGAACCTGCGAAACCCCGCATAATGAACATCCACCCTGCCCTGCTCCCAGCCTTTCCCGGGGTTGACGGTTACGGCGACACTTTCAGGTATGGTTGCAAAGTGGGAGGATGCACGGTTCATTTTATTGACTACGGAGAGGATTCAGGGCCCATCATAGGGCAACGGGCATTTGAGATATCAGATGAAGACACGCTCGATTCGGTGAAAAAAAAGGGGCTGGCCATGGAATGGGAACTCTATCCCGAATGCTTTTTTCCGAAAAACGCCTCCACACGGTGGTCAAGACCCATTCCCTGGACAATGGAAGGGTTTACCGGCGCAGGGTCGTGATGGTTGCAGAATAGACAGGCTTACATTGTCGTTGTTTTTGTGTTTTGTTAATGAGGTCATGCCAAGCTATATAATTTCCTGTCCGGTGCTCTTAATCTCATCAATAAGCATTCCACCTTTTGCATAGTCCTCAGGAGTAAACGGAATGGGCTCAATCCTGCTGTCTATGCCACGTCTCAAGGGAACAACAAGCCTTCGGTCTGAATACCTGTCTCCTTTAAATGTAGATGAAATAATAGCAATGTCTATATCGCTATCATCCCTTGGCGTTCCTTTCATGTAAGAACCAAACAACAATACTTTTTCAACAGAAATATTATTTTCTTTTAAGCGTTCTATATATTTTTTTATTAAATTAATGGTTGAAGACTTTGAAGAAGCCATTTTTTTACCCTCTCAATTTGTTCAAGTTTGTTTTCAGTAAATTCCATGGTGCTTTTCTTATAAAATGAAAACTTATCATCCGGATATCTCGCTTCAAGATTAAAATCCGAAATCTCCTCAAACAATTCCAAGGTTTCATCATTCAATTCCAAACCGGCTTTTTCAGAAAGATATACAAGGTTGTGTGAAAATGGCGCGGTTTTGTCCTTTTTATCGGTAAAAATTGCCTTTAATATTTTTTCAATCGTTAAATGGCCAAAAAACAACGCGTAAGAGTAATCCCTCTTCTCAAACAAGTGCTTCGCTACTTTCCAATCTTGATCGGCGGTTTTAAGCCAATATTTTACTTTATCATTTTTTGCCATAAAATTCATAAAAAACGAGTCTTTATAGTTTTTTTATACACTTTCAGCAACAGGGATTGTATCTGATTTGTAAAATATACTGTGAAATAGTTGATAATGTCAAATAAATGGAAAGATTTATCGGCGCAAAGTCGTGATGGTGTCGTGATGGTTGCAAGATAGATACGTCACCCCCCCATTACCCTTACCATGAGAGGCAGGGCCACAAAGGTGCCGACGGCGCTGCCGAGGTTTGAAAAGACCACCACCAGGAGTATTCGGGTTACCTTGTTTTTCCAGAAGCCCCTTGCCGATAAAATGTCCACTGAAAGGGATTCAAGGTCTCTTACCTTTGGCTTCCTGATAAATGCCTCGACCAGGCCCGACACCCACCCTGCGGCGATCATGGGGTTTAAAGAAGTCAGGGGCGCGGCCACCATGGCGGAAAGGATGGTCAAAGGATGGCCCAGGGCCACAAGCGCTCCGATACCCGCAAAAAGGGCGTTTGCCAGTATCCACCAGGTGACCATGGCCGAGCCGGTGGTAAACCCTCCACGGGCGAATCCCGCCAGTACAAGAACTGCAATGGCTGCGGGTATGGCCCATTTCAATATGCCGGCAAGCTTTCCCTTGGGCGGCAGGACTTCGAGTTGTGCGATATTGATATCTTCATTTATATATTTGCGGATCCCCGGA
>JAADHK010000027.1:0-46248 GCA_013151835.1 Deltaproteobacteria bacterium | reverse complement strand
CCCGGGGCTGTTTTGATCTTTGAAGCAAGATACTGGTCCCGCTCGTCGATGAGAATCTTCCGTATGGAAGGCTGGGATTTTTCCAGCTCGGACAGGATACTTTCGAGTATGTCCTCCTGCTTCATTTTTTCGATATCTTCCTCGTCGATCTCATCGACCCCGCCAAGGGAGAACACGAGCTGAAAAATGAGCTTCAGCCGGTTCCACAGGCCGGTACCCCGCCATGTCCTTGACATGGTGATCGTGATATCCCGGTCGGCAAGCCATATCTTCGCTCCCTGTGCCTCTCCGGTCTCAATGGCCCGTATCATCTCCTCCCCGGGCCTGACCCCGATCTTTTCACCGATCTTTTTCTGAAACGAGGACAAAAGCAGGTTGGCAAGAAGAAGAAATGCCTTTTTCTCCTTGATAATCTTGAGAATATCCATGTCCCGCCATTTTTCTTCCTGCCGTATGGAGTCAAAACGCTGCCGGCAGAGTTCCACGCAGACCGTATCGGGCTGTTCCTCATTTATGACGGATTCCACCAGATCGACGGAATCCCTTGAAACATGGGCCGTGCCCACGAGGATTATCTCTTTTTCTTCAATGGAAAATCGGGTGACGGGCGATTTTTTTTTCTGATCGGACTCAAGTTTTAATTCAGACATTTATATACCCCTGTATTAGGAAATCACATGATCTGCGGACCGGCTTTGAACCAGTCACGATTGCTCATAGTTTTAAGCCCGTGTCAAGGCCGGAATGGGGCACGGCCACCCGATCAGGGGCACTATGCCCGGGAATGAGCACGCGATAAAGATAACCGAATCCCTTGATTATTCCTGAATAACCGGGTATTATAAAATAATGTCGTCAAAATAGTATAGTGATGGCAAAATTAAAACCCGGGGCAAAAGGAACCCGGAACAATGATAATTTTTAACGATATTTACCAGTGGAAGGGATGGGGCGGAAAGCTGAAACTGGCAAACGGCAAATGCCGGCTTCGCATTTTCGACCTGACCCGGGCCAAGGGAGAGCCGGTTACCTATTTGAGGCCTATAATCGTGGTGGTTTCCGACATACCCGGAGGCACAATGACGATCAGGAGCTGTGCCGGGCACGTGGCAACCAGTGTCTCAAAAGATTTTAAAATCAATCCCAACCGCATGCTCTGGGTTGAATATTATCCGGAGGTCCAGTACGGCAAGAAAAATGAATACATGATTCCGGAACAATACGTGGCCGTTGATTTCACATGGAATGACAGCAGGGCATTTGAACCCAAATGGCGCCAATTAAAATCGCCCCTTCTCGACGTTGTCAGGTCCATGCTGGAGTCTATTGATGATGAAAGGGCATGATCTTCTCTTTACGAAGCCGTCGTGACTGTCATGCCTGCCAGATAACCATCAACTGCCCTTTATGGGGGATAAAATGACAACCAACATTATTGCAGGTATTCGGGACCGGTTTTCCAAAAAATCATCTGATGAACTGCTGCTGATATGGACGACAAATGACCGGCGCCGCTGGTCGAATGAGACCTTCGACGTGGTAGAGGATATCCTTGTCACAAGGGGGGTGCGGCTGCCGCCCCAGGGGATCGCCGGGGCCGCCCGGAACCTGGACCGGAGCAAAGGCGCCAATCTCTTAATATTCTGGCTGTTGACCTTTTCAGTCTTGTTCTGCGGCGTAATCGGTTATCGATTTTACAACGCAGGCCTTTTCTATTTTGCTTTCCTATGCGCGGTGATTCCATCAACAATGGTATGTTTTGCCTACCATATGAAGTTTATGGCTATTTTACTGATCGTCGTCTTCCTTATCGTCACATTGTTTGCATTTTTCCCGCCTCTTCAGGACGGGCTCCTTCTTTTAATCACCGCTATCATGCGCCTGAAGCATGGGGCAGCTTGATTTTCCCACGGGAAAACATGTTGAATACGATTCACGACAGGTTCAGGAAAGTTATTGCAGAGGCTTACAGACAATAAATTTGGCAAGGCCAGAGGGAGGAGATAATACTAATGGTATATCTCCGACCGATAACGCAACCCAAATTTATTGTCTGGAAGTCTATATATCGCCTAGAGGCCGATTAAAGGTCCAGTCTATGGGAACGACCACCAGGTTGTGAAAAGCCTGGCCCACGTTCCTGCCGGTGGCGGAAAAGGGCAGAGAAAAAACGAAAAGGACACAGCCAAGGGGTATTGAGATCAGTCCCACCGGCCGGTAGATCAGGGCGTCCAAGAAGGTGTTCCCGGTTGTGGGTTCGCCCAGCGGGAGTTTATCGCCGGCATAGGCCGGGGCTGCCGTGACAAAGACCATGGCAAAAACGGCAAAAATAATTAATGCCGCAGCCAGGTTTTTTCGAGCGCGCATTTGTTTCATCAAAATCATCCTTCCGGAAAAAGGGCTTTGGTTTCATGCCGGGAGATCCGCCAGCAGACAATATCTGTACATATTACCACAGCCGACCTTATAGTCAATCGCAAAATAATTCTTGCAAATTACCCCGTTTGCATACAAACTTATTGCCCCTTGCAGGATGGCCGGGGAATATTTTAACTTGATGCCAAGCACCATTATTTGCGGAATAACATATTACGTTATATATATAAAGGAGTCATTATGTGCCGTTTGTTAGCCATCAGTAGCGATACACCGGTTTCGCCGATGGTTGCGTTAAACGCGCTTGACGTCATGCGTGAAGGACATGACGGATCCGGGGTCGGCCTGTTTTTACGAGGACTCGGCGGACCGCTGGAAAAAATGAAGGATGCGCCCATACTTTCGGGAATTTTTACGGATTCAGGTATCCGGAAACTGGACGAATACATGCTCGACCAGGGGTTTATGACAAAGTACAAGATATCGATCAAGACCCCGAAAACAACACCGCCCGGGATCCCAAAGCGTGACATCTACCTGATCCGGGCCTATGAATACCCGGAAGAATGGGAAGAAATCAGCGACACGGAACGCTTTTCACGCCTCACGCATATACGACTGAGCCTGCAGGCCATGGGAAATGAAAAAAAAGACATGATCGTCTTTTCCTTCTGGCCCGATACCGTCATGATCAAGGAGATCGGGGATCCCCTGGCAGTGGGAAAATTCCTGAAGCTCGGGGACAAGGACCTGGACGCAAGGATCATAATGGCCCAGGGGAGACAGAACACGAACTATGCCATTAATCTCTATGCCTGCCACCCTTTTTTCATCCAGGGTTTTTCCACCATGACCAATGGCGAGAACACGGCCTTCGTGCCGATACGTGAATATCTCATATCAAGGGGAGAGCCTGGATACACGGGATTTTATTCCGATTCCGAGGTTTTTGTCCATATTCTCCATTATACGCTTACTCATCTTAACCTGGGGATCGAGGCATACAAGCACGTGATAACACCGCTCCGGGAAGAGGCCTTAAAGGCCCACCCGGACGGACCTTTCCTCAAGCAGCTTAAGCAATCCTGCCGGAAGCTTATCATAGACGGGCCCAACTGCGTCATAGGGGTTTTGCCGGACAGCACCATGTTCATGGCCCAGGACCGGAAAAAACTACGCCCCGGTATCGTCGGCGGACGGCCGGGAATGTATGTATTTTCATCGGAGACCTGCGGCCTTGACGCCGTATTGCCGGACCGTGACGCAACCGCAGATTTTCAACCCATGCACACTGACACTGTTTTAGTAAAACCGGATCGCCGCGAGGTAACAATATGTCAACAATCGGAACCATTACCCCATCTTCATTAAGCATAAAGGATCTACCCTGGCAGATCCTCTGGGATAAGGACAAATGTACTTTGTGCGGCCGCTGCACGGCGGTCTGTCCGGTATCCGCCATAGAGCTGGGCGTTTTCCGCAAGCGACTTATAGAGGTTGATATCGAGGGGAACCAGCCCGGGGGCAATGTTTATAAAACCTATTACGGCATACGCCAGAAAACAGCGCCCGCCTACCATTGCGTGGGATGCGCCATGTGTACCATGGCCTGCCCCAATGATGCCATCATGCCCATGGCCGGCGATGAAACGGACAAGCTCAGGTACCACATCAACCAGGGGGGCCAGCCCCAGCGCCGGGGCGGCAGGCGCAATGTGCCCGGAGGCGTTCTCGACCGCATAAAATTCATCCGGATATCCATGCTCACCGACCCGGCTCTGGATGCGGGCCGCCACGAGTTTGAGCTGCGCACACTCCTCGGCCGTGTGCTTCCGCCCGAAAAAAATCTCAAGTTCATCCGTGAAAACGGATGGATTCCGCCTGTGCGCGAGATTTATCCCCTGATCATAGGAGGGATGTCGTTTGGCGCCCTTTCACCCACCATGTGGGAGGGTCTCCAGATGGGAGTGGCCTATTTGAACGAGGAACTCAAAATGCCGGTGCGCATGTGCACGGGTGAAGGAGGATGCCCCCCCAGGCTGCTCCGGTCCCGCTTCCTCCGGTATGTGATTCTGCAGATAGCATCCGGATACTTTGGATGGGATGAAATTATCCATGCCATCCCGGAAATGAAAGTCGATCCCTGCGCTGTGGAGATCAAGTACGGACAGGGAGCCAAACCAGGCGACGGCGGTCTTTTGATGTGGCACAAGGTGAAAAAGCTCATCGCCACCATCCGCGGGGTCCCGGAGGGAATAAGCCTTCCGAGCCCGCCGACCCACCAGACCCAGTACTCCATCGAGGAGTCTGTCGCCAAGATGATCCAGTCCATGTACATGGCCTGGGGATTCAGAGTACCGGTATATCCTAAGATATCAGCAACTTCAACTGCAATGGCCGTATTAAATAACCTGTCCAGAAACCAGTACGCGGCGGGAATCTCCATTGACGGGGAGGACGGCGGCACGGGCGCGGCCTATAATGTCTCCATGGACCACATGGGCCATCCCATTGCAAGCTGCGTCCGGGACTGCTACCTGAACCTGGTGACCATCGGCCAGCAGAACGAAATCCCGATCTTTGCCGGCGGCGGCGTTGGGAAGACCGGCAACCTCGCGGCCAATGCCGCCTCACTGATCATGCTGGGAGCAAGCGGCGTTCAGACCGGCAAGTATATCATGCAGGCGGCCGCCGGGTGTCTCGGCTCGGAATCCGGACGCTGCAATATCTGCAACATCGGTCTCTGCCCCAAGGGTATTACATCCCAGGATCCGCGCCTGTACAGACGGCTCGATCCCGAGGCCGTGGCCCAGAGGGTTGTGGATGTTTTTGTAAGCTTTGACACGGAACTCCGAAAAATAATGGCTCCCCTGGGACGCTCCACCTCTCTTCCCATAGGCATGTCCGATGCGCTGGGGATTGATGATAAGGATATTGCCGACAGGCTTAAGATCAAATATGTGGTTTAGAAAATAATGGTGAATAAAATGTCAAATCAGCAATATCATGTGATTTCAGGTAAGGTTGATGGTATTCGGATAGAATCCAGAACTCTTGAAGAACAGATCCAGAATGCCGTG
Source organism: Deltaproteobacteria bacterium (assembly GCA_013151835.1). Taxonomy (GTDB): domain Bacteria; phylum Desulfobacterota; class Desulfobacteria; order Desulfobacterales; family Desulfosalsimonadaceae; genus JAADHK01. The sequence continues at coordinate 40,792 of JAADHK010000027.1, read as the reverse complement.
GCAAAGGGCTTACGCCGCATAGAGGTCCAGGCCTTCGGCCAGCACGGAATCGGTGGCAGACTCTGGAAGGCCGGAGATGATCCGGTCCATATACGGATTACGGGGCCGACGGGTCAGCGCCTCGGCGCCATGGGATTTCCCAATACGCGAATCGATGCCATGAAACAGGCGTCCGACGATGTGGGCTGGCTGAACGCCGGAGCAACGATTGTCGTCCACGGCAATGCCGGTAACGGTATCGCCAATGCCATGGCCCAGGGTAAGGTCTATATTGCCGGGAGCATCGGTTCCAGGGGCATGACCATGACCAAACACAACCCCAGGTTCGCACCCCCGGAGCTGTGGGCACTCGGGTCTGCGGGCGATTTTTTCGGAGAGTTCATGGCCGGCGGAATCGCCGTGATCTGCGGTTTTAATCCTCAAACCCCAAATAATGTCCTTGGCTACAGGCCCCTTGTGGGCATGGTGGGCGGCAGGGTTTTTTTCCGAGGTCCCCACAGCGGCTTCAGCAAGGATGACGCAAAACAAATCCCCATTTCAGACAATGACTGGCAATGGCTTGCCGCAGGCATGAAGGACTTTCTTGAAAGCACCGGCCATCGGGATATGCTGGAAAAGCTCCTGGTTCGGGAGGACTGGCAGCTTATTGTCGCGAAATCCCCCCATGAAAAAGGGACCGGCGCTGTCCTTTCAATGTCCGATTTCCGTGAAAATGCATGGGACAGGGAACTGGGACCGGGCGGAATGGTCGGAGACCTCATAGACTTTGATGTCAGCCAGATACCCCTGATCACGACCGGCGAACTTCGACGATATGTCCCGGTATGGGAGAACCGAAAATACAGCGCGCCCTGCGAATCGGCCTGCCCAACCGGAATCCCGGTGCATGACCGATGGCGGCTGATCCGCGACGGCCGTGTTGACGAGGCAGTGGACCTTGCGCTGGCCTATACCCCGTTTCCCGCAACGGTATGCGGTTACCTTTGTCCCAATATCTGCATGAACGCATGCACCCGTCAGGACGCATTCATGCCGTCCGTGGACATCACGCAGATCGGAAAGGCGAGCATACGGGCCGGCGTGCCCGAACTGCCTGACACGGACGGGAAAAGAATCGCGGTCATCGGCGGCGGCCCCGCCGGAATATCCGTGGCCTGGCAATTGAGGCGCGCGGGACATGAGGCGACCATCTACGACATGTCCGAGAAGCTGGGGGGCAAGATCAGCGCAGTGATCCCCGAAGAGCGGATTCCAAAAGATGTGCTCGACGCCGAGCTGGAACGGGTCAGAAAGGTTCTGCCCCATGTTCACTTGCAACAGAAATTTGAAAAAGACGATTTTGAATATCTTAAAAAAGGCCATGATTTCATAGTGATCGCAACCGGGGCGCAAAAACCCAGAATGCTTCCGATCCCGGGAAATGAACTGGCGATCACTGCAAATGATTTTCTGGCCCGGTCCAAAAAGGACGGCATCGATCCCGGGAAAAAGGTCGTGATCATAGGGGCCGGGAACGTGGGCTGCGACGTGGCGGTGGAGGCCCACAGACTGGGCGCACGGGAGATGACCCTCATAGACGTACAGAAACCCGCGTCATTCGGCAAGGAAAGAGCCCATGCCGAGGCTGCGGGTGCAAAATTCAGATGGCCCTGTTTTACAAAAGAGATCACTAAAGACGGGGTTGTCCTTCAAACCGGCGAAACCATACCGGCCGCCACCGTGATCATTTCCATAGGCGATATGCCCGACCTGGAATTTTTACCTGACACGGTGAAAAGCGAGCAAGGGTTTGTCATGGTAAACGATGATTTTCAAACTACTGATCCAAAGCTTTTTGCCATCGGCGACATCGTACGCCCCGGCCTTTTAACAGATGCCATCGGTGAGGGTAGGACAGCCGCAGCAGCCATACACGAGATGCTCACCGGCCGCCGGCCCAAAGGAGCCAAACGGCCGGTGATCGACAAGTCCAGGGTTGTATTAGAGTATTTTGATCCACGCACGACCCGGTTTGACGACCTTTCTGCCTGCGGGTCCTCGTGCGCGTCTTGCGGAGCCTGCCGTGACTGCGGAATCTGCGTTGCGGTCTGCCCCCAGGCGGCCATCAGCCGGGAGGAACGTCCGAATAATGAATGGGAGTACGCAGTCGACCCCGACCGTTGTATAGGATGCGGTTTCTGCGCGGGCTCATGCCCCTGCGGTGTATGGGCGCTTGTGGAAAACGATCCCATGGGTTAACTATGACGGACTCGTAAAAAACTCCATCTGCGGCGTTGCGCGAGCCGTGAAAGAGCTCAACGTACAAAAAGTACGCCTTCGCCCTTTCCCGACTCGCGCGCCTTGCATATGGAGCTTTTTACGAGCCCTTAAGACCGGGTTTTAGTTGGGGCAGGGATCGCCTTTTTGTCAAAAAATCACAAAAAATATAATGAAAGATAAAACCATGAAAGCAATGCTGGCGCTGGAAGACGGGAAGACATTTGAATGCCGCAGCTTCACCGGACCGTGCGATACCGGAGGAGAGGTGGTCTTTAACACCGGCATGGCCGGGTACCAGGAAATACTGACGGATCCGTCCTACACGGGCCAGATGGTCACCATGACCTATCCGCTCATCGGCAATTACGGCATAAACCCCGATGACGTGGAGTCGGACGGTATTTGCGTGTCTGCATTCATCATGAGGGAATACCAGGAATTTCCAAGCAACTTCAGATCAACCCAATCCCTTGGTGCATACCTTAAATCCGCCGGCGTGCCGGGCATAGACGAACTCGATACACGGGCGCTTACCCGTCATATCAGAAAAGCCGGGGCCATGCGGGGCATTATCTCCACGAAGGATCTCGATCCGGGGTCTCTTTCCGTGCGCGCCCGGGAAATACCGGCCATGACAGGTCGGGACCTGGTATCTTCAGTCACCTCCGACTTCCCGTATTTCTGGAAAAATAACGTGCGCATGCCGGTTTATTCCGAAACCTCCCCCCTCGATTCCACGATCTGGCGGGAAAGAGGAGAAAAATTAAGTGTCGTGGCTCTTGATTTCGGTATCAAGTACAATATTCTGCGCTGCCTTGAGGCTGCGGGGTGCGAGGTTCTGGTGGTCCCGGCCCGGACATCACCGGAAACGATTAAAAACCTGAAGCCGAACGGAATTTTCCTGTCCAACGGGCCCGGAGACCCCGCACCGGTCACCTATGCCGTGGAAACGATCCGAAAACTCCTGGGCCATGCCCCCATGTTCGGGATCTGCCTTGGAATTCAGCTCGTGGGCCTTGCCCTTGGAGCAAAAACCTACAAGCTCAAGTTCGGACATCACGGTGTAAATCAGCCCGTCCGGAATCTTTCCACCCGCCGCGTGGAGATCACATCCCAGAACCACGGGTTTGCCGTGGATATGGAGACCCTGAATCAAAACGACATCGAGATCACCCACATAAACCTGAACGATAACACCCTCGAGGGTTTTTGCCACAAAAAGTTACCTTTGTTCGCCGTCCAGTACCACCCCGAAGCCTGTCCCGGACCGCATGACGCACGCTATCTTTTCGACGAGTTTGTCGGCTTAATGCAGGACTCGTAAAAAGCTCTTCATGGTGAAGGATCACCACTATATGTTAAAACAATTTATCTATTATTTCAAACTGTTAAGATTTAGCACGGTGGGCGCCCCGATACACTGATCTTCAGCACGGGCGGGGATAAACCCCGCCCGTTTCCGGATGTTCCCCAAACTTATTGAGATATTGTGCAAAAAAATCAATGACCTGTAACATATAAAAACATTTTTAAGCTATGTCGAAGTCATCAAAACGCCGAATCACTTTCCGCCGTCCACGGCCTTGCGGACCGCATAAGCCAGCTCACGGGAAGAAATAGGTTTCATGAGCATCTGCCGGATGCCCATGGCTGCGACCTTATCCTCGGTAACCTGTTCGGAAAATCCCGTGCATATTAGAATCGGGATATCCGGCCTTATTTCAAAAATTACCCTTGAGAGCATCAGGCCCGTCATGTTGGGCATGGAATGGTCGGTAATCACCAGATCGAAACGCGCGGGGTCGAACTTGAATGCCTCTAAAGCCTCTACGCTGCTGGTGCGGGGAACCACCGTATAACCCAGATTTTCAAGGATGCTCTTTTCAAGCAGAACGATCTCCTGTTCATCATCCACCAGAAGGATGGTTTCACTCCCCGTGGGCAGCGCATCGGGGCCTGGGGAAAAATCCCCGGTTTTATCTGCGGGCGCTTTTCTTGTAACTGCAACAGGAAGATAGATTTCAAATAAAGCGCCCCCGTTCGGCTGATTTTTCGCAAAAACCATGCCCCCGGCTTTTTTCACGATCCCCCATACAATGGCAAGACCGAGTCCCGACCCCTTATCTTTGGGCTTGGTGGTAAAATAGGGCTCGAAAATCTTGCCGGCTATCTCCTCTTTGATCCCCGGGCCGGTATCTGAAATAGTAATGACCACGTGGGGGCCTGCCACCAGGCCGGTCCCGACGGCAATATCAGTTTTGCGAAGATCTTTTTTATCGAGGGTTACGTATAAGGTCCCGGTTTCGTCATTTTCCATGGCCTGCACCGAGTTTGTGCAAAGATTCATAACCACCTGATGTAAACGGGTCGGCAATATCATTACGGCTTCAACGGAATCGTCAATCTCGCTTTTGATATCAATCGCCGTGGAAACAGTCTTTCTCAAAAGACCGGCAATTTCACGGATGACCGGCTGAACAAAAACCGGCTCCGTGACCTGATCGGCGTGCTCCCGGCTGAAGGCCAGTATCTGGCGCACAAGGTCCCGGGCCCTGTAGGCCGATTTCAGGACACTTTCGAGATTTTCACGAATCAGGCTCTCTTCGGGCAGGTCGGATACCGCCATTTCCGTATACCCGATCATGGGAAAAAGAATATTGTTGAAATCATGGGCAATGCCTCCGGCAAGCACACCGATGGACTCCATCCTCTGGGCCACCACGAGTTGGGCCTCAAGTGATTTCTGCCTTTTGGCGGCCTCGACTCGCCCGGTAATATCCCGGATAATGCCCCTGAAGCCCGTAGGAGTCTTTTTCCCTGTTTCCTCCGCTTCCTCCCCGCCAATCAATGCAACGGATGCTTCCACGTGACAAAAACTGCCGTCCTTTCGCCGAAGCCGCCAGTCAAACGACTTTACCGCCCTGCCCGTGCGGAACACCGAATTAAAAGCCTCAAAAACCGCCTCCGCATAAGAGTCCTCCACAAAAGCGCGGTAATTCATGCCTTTAAGTTCCTTTTCAGGATAACCCAACATCCCGGCAAGGGCCGGATTGAAGAATGTCAGGTTTCCCGCAAGATCGCATTCGTAATATCCTTCCTCAATACTTTCAAGAATTGCCCGGTACCGCTTCTCGCTCCTTTTAAGGGCTCTTTTAGTGTAAAAATTCTCCGTAACATCACGGGCAAGTCCCCTGACTCCCCTTGGCGTGCCGGAATCGTCACACACCAGGACTGAATGATGTTCGAGTATCAGATGACGCCCTTCCCCGGTCTTAACGCGCATGTATCCTCGCTCTTGTCCCTTTGCCCTGATACGTTTCAGAAAATCCGCCGTCTGCTTATCGTGCGGCGCAGGCACGATATCTTTCAGATTTAAACGATCCTTCGAAAAAATCCGGCGTCCCAGCGCCTTTTCAGTTGCGGCATTAACTTCAAGAAAATTTCCATCCATGTCGTAGAAAAAAAGAAAATCATTCATGGAATCAAAAATCAGCCGGGTCTCCTTTTCCCTGGCAAGGACCGCTTCCATGGTCTTTCTATGCCTTCGCCGCTCTTCATGCAGGCTGAGTTTCTTTTTTTTCAGGGCCTGCGCAAGAACTATTACAAAAATCGTAAGGAGCAGGATAAGAATCCATAAAAAAGACGTTATAAGCACGATAAATTATCCCCTGTTGTTTATTGATCCCGGAAAGATTCCGATAAAGAGTAACACATTTTACCGGGCAGTCAACAGGGTTTGATGACGCCTATCCTATACCGCGCCCCGGACCGGCTATGCATTGACATGAACCCGGATATGAGGCAAAACAGGGCATGGAAAAGACCACGGAAGAAAAACGGAATTACGAAAAAATTATCCGAAGGATCAAAGGCAGCCTCGACCGGGCGCTTGCACCCGACCGCATGAATGCCTTAAGAAGGCTGAAACTGATTGAACGGCTCTTAAAGAACAATCCCGCAGACAAAAAAATCTCCGTCGACCTGGATGGAATCAGAAAACTGATTGCGAAATCCGCCGCAATCCGCCGCCGCAGGGCCTCCATTCGGCCTGGAACTTCCTGCGCCCCCGGCCTTCCCATAGCAGCAAAACAAAACGAAATCATAGAGGCCATTTCCGCAAACAATGTCGTAATCGTCTCCGGGGCCACGGGTTCGGGCAAGACCACCCAGCTCCCCAAGTTCTGCATGGCCGCCGGCCGGGGCATTGCCGGCCGCATAGGATGCACCCAGCCCCGCAGGATCGCGGCGGTCACGGTTGCCAACCGGATCGCGGAGGAAACCGGATGCGCGCCGGGCACGGCGGTTGGATACAAAATCCGCTTTGCCGACCACGTAGCCGATGAGACCATTGTAAAGATAATGACCGACGGCATCCTTTTGGCGGAAACCCGGTCCGACCGGTATTTAAACGAGTACGACACCATCATTATCGACGAGGCCCATGAGCGGAGCCTGAACATCGATTTTTTATTGGGCCTGTTAAAGCAGATACTTAAAAAACGCCGGGACCTGAAACTCATAATCACCTCCGCGACCATAGACACGGAAAAATTTTCAAGTGCCTTTGACAATGCTCCAATCATAGAGGTTTCCGGCAGGATGTATCCGGTGGAAATCATCTATGACCCGCCTGAAAAAAACAACCGCGACAACAACGACGTCACTTACGTGGAATCGGCAGTCGCGGCGGTTGACCGGCTGCTTGCGGCCCGGGGTAAAGGAGACATCCTGGTCTTTATGCCAACCCAGCAGGATATCATGGAAACCTGTGACATGCTCAAAGGAAGGAAATACCGAAACACGCGGGTGCTCCCTTTGTATGCGCGCCTTTCCGCAGCCAGGCAGGCAAGTGTGTTTGAAAGGGGCAGGGGCCGAAAAATAGTGGTTGCCACAAACGTTGCCGAAACCTCAATCACCATTCCGGGCATAAAATACGTCGTGGACACCGGTCTTGCCAGGATCGCCCGTTATGTTCCAAAGACCCGCGCCACGACCCTTCCGATCTCCCCCATATCAATAAGCAGCGCAGACCAGCGTGCCGGCCGGTGTGGAAGGGTGCAAAACGGGGTATGCATACGGCTCTTTGATGAGGAGGATCTTCTTTCGCGTCGGCAATACACGCCCCCTGAAATCCTGCGGGCCAACCTGGCGGAAGTCGTATTAAGGATGATGGCGCTTAAACTTGGCGACATCAAATCATTTGAATTCGTAGACCCGCCTCCGGCCGCACGGATCGGCAATGCATACGATATCCTTCTCGAACTGGGCGCCATACGGGCAATTCGCAATAAAAAAGGGACTGCAACCGATTTTGCGCTGACCAAAAACGGACACCTCATGGCAGGGCTTCCCCTGGATCCGAGACTTTCGCGCATGCTCATAGAAGCGAAAAAAACGGGCTGCATGCCCGAGGTCATGGCTATTGCTGCGGCCCTGACCATACCCGATCCAAGGCTTAGAGATGAAGACGACCGGCAGGCGGCCGACCGTGCCCATGCAAAGTTTATTGACCCCCAGTCCGATTTTATAACGCTTTATTCCCTGTGGCGGGCCTGCGTCGGCGATAATATAAGTGATCGGGCCGGACAGGCCGTTGTGCGGGCAAAACAATTAAAACAATTTTCAAAAACCCATCATGTTTCTTTCAGGCGGATGCGTGAATGGATAGATATCCATGAGCAGATTTTTGCAATCATGAGCGACGCCGACATACCAATTACTAAAAAAAGCGCTCAAACGGGCAAGTCAGGGGAAAAAGAGTGCTCGGGGTTTTCCGCCCGTTATGCCATTATTCACAAGGCCGTATTGACCGGTTTTGTCTCCAATATCGCCGTTAAAAAAGAGAAAAATTTCTATACCGCAGCCCACAACAGGGAAGTAATGCTTTTCCCGGGATCGGGCTTGTTCAACCAAGGCGGACAATGGATTGTCGCGGCCGAAATGGTTGAAACCTCGCGTTTGTTCGCCCGGACCGCAGCCCAAATATCATCGGCATGGATAGAGCCCATAGCCGGAGACCTGTGCAAATACACACACCTAAATCCGAGATGGGATAAATCCAGGAAAATGGTTGTAGCGGACGAACAGGTCAGCCTGCACGGACTTGTAATCGTAGCAAATCGGACCGTCCCATACGGAAAAATAGATCCTGAAAAAGCCGGTCAAATATTTATACAAAGCGCTCTTATAGATGGAGAAATAGAAGATGAGTTTTCGTTTCTCTTGGCAAACCGGAGACTTGTGGAAAAAATAAGCGGGATGGAAAACAAGGTGAGACGGCGCGGGATTCTGGCGGATGAAGAAGTCATGGCCGCGTTTTACGAAAAGCGTCTTTGCAGAATTTCAGATATCCGGTCATTGCGCAGGAAAATCCGGAAAAAAGGGGGAGACGGGTTTTTAAAAATGACCGAAGGCGAAATCCTCTCGGGCGCACCAGAAGAGTCCGAGCTTGCCCTCTTCCCCGACACCCTGAGGCTGGGGGACCATGACTGGACATGCAGGTACAGCTTCAATCCGGGCAAGCCCGATGACGGCATAACCGTGGTGGTGCCGGCGGCTGAAGCATCAAACATACCAATGGAGGCCGCTGACTGGGTCGTGCCGGGGCTGTTGGGCGAAAAAATCACTGCCATGATCCGGGCGCTGCCCAAACAATACAGAAAGCGCCTTGTTCCGGTAAACGAAACAGCGGAAAAGATCATGGCCGACATGCCCATGTATGAAGATTCGCTTGCCGGAAGCCTCAGCCGGTTTATTCATGAAAACTTTGATATCGATATTCCGGCCAAGGCCTGGAAGGACGACGGGCTTGCCGATTATCTAAAACCCCGGTTTTCCATCATGGATTCAAACGGCAAGGAAATTGTCTGCGAAAGGAACGTGCGCATTTTAAGGCAGGACCATGAGCGGCAACCGGATAACCGCGCGCTTATGGCGGCAAAAAAAGAATGGGAACAGGGCCCGGCCACGACCTGGGAGTTTCCCGATATTCCTGAAACCCTGTTCATCGGTGCCGGAAAAAAGGGCGGCTTGCCGGTATATCCGGGACTGGTCCCGTGTGAAAAAGGGGCTGCCCTCAGGCTCTCAACCGACCGGGTACGCGGTGAAAAAGAACACCTTGCCGGAGTAGCCAATCTATATTCCATATACTTTAAAAAGGAATTCAGGCAATTAAGAAAAATGGTCGCATCGGCTGTGCCCGGCGCATCCGCCCGCTTTTTTGGCGGAGCGGCCGCTGTGGCGGACCAGGTCGCAAACAAGGTCAAATCGAGCCTGTTTGAAAACAACATCAGGACAAAAGAGGCCTTTAACCTGCTTGCCGGAGATTGTGTCAACCAGGTGATACCCGAGGGTCTTGGTGTGCTTGAAGCGATAATCCCGGTGATGGATGCATTTTACGAAGCGAAAACCGGCATGGGTCGCATGGTTTCAAAGCATTCCGGACAAAAAGGGATCATCTCTTTTATATGCGAGCTTGAAAAGGGGATGGAAAGGATAGTTGCCGCCCATTTTATAACCCTCTATGATTTAAACCGCATGCCCGATCTCGTGCGTTATACGAAGGCGGTTTTGATCCGGGCTCAAAGAGGTGTTATTGATCCGGACAGGGACCGGGAAAGACAAAACCGTGTTGTTCTCCATGTCCGGGGCCTCGAAGAATTGATTCAATCCCTTGACGAGACCTCATCCGGGAAAAAAAGGGAAAGGCTCGAGGAATTTTTCTGGATGATCGAAGAATTCAAGGTTTCGCTTTTCGCTCAGGAACTCGGAACCCGGCAAAGGGTGTCCGACAAGCGGCTTTTAAAGAAATACCAGGAGATTGCCAGGATGTTATAGGTTGTCGGTTGACGGTAAAGCAAAAAAGGTCTCAAGCCACTTAAAAACGAAGCAGACGGTCTTTTTACGACGCCATCATAAGTCAATGCCATGCGTTTGTGCAATGCTCAGGCATTTGGCCGCCTCTTCTTTTCTCCCCCGCCTGGCACACCCTTTTGCATAAATCCGACACTTTCGGGCCAGCACCGCAGCCGCAGCCTCAAACTGTTTTTCCGAAAGAATACCGCTTTTCATGATTTTATCAATTGACGTAATCCTGTACCGGTCAAGGCCGGGCGCGGCTGAAAGCTGATCTTTATGCCCGCCCTGCTTTACGATCATCGCACTTTTAATCAAGTGGACTTCATGTTTGCATGTAACCCGGAGCCAGAGGTCGTAGTCTTCACACGCTAAAAGCGTTTCGTCAAAAAATCCGATTTTATCAAAAAGCTTCCGCCGCATCATTACCGCAGACGGGCTTATGAGGCAAAGCTCAAGAGACGGCACAAATATTTGACCAGAGAGTTTTTCATGCCTTTTTCCGGGGTTTACCCTGCGCCCGTTTCTGACCCAGATTTCATTTGTCTGGCAGAGCAGCGCCTTTGGATGCGCTTTAAAAAACGCCGCCTGGGCGCCGACCTTTCCTGAAAGCCAGTAATCGTCCGAATCGAGAAACGCGATAAGTTCGCCGGACGCCGCGCGTATGCCTGTGTTTCTCGCGGCGCTCACCCCGGAATTCTCCTGTTGGATGACCCGAATCCCGTCCCCGAATCCGGCCAGAATTTGTGGTGTGCCGTCCGTTGAACCGTCATCCACCACAATGCATTCAATCGGGCCGTAATCCTGATCCAGCACCGATTCAACCGCCTTTTTTATAAATGCCTCTCGGTTGAATACAGGAATGATTACCGAAATAACAGGCGTAGTGTTCCTTATCTCCTCAGGGGCATTATCCGGGCTGTTTTCTGGAGTTTTTTGCACTTTTCGATTATCCGAACGGTATCCTAAGCCGGTAGACTCCGTCTTCCAGTGTGGCCTTGACCTTTGCATCGCCTTTTTCAAAAACTCGCATCATCGGCCGGTTCGCAGGAAGAACATCTGCGGTAAACCCCTGGAGGCCGCGCTCCTTTGCAAGACGAATCAACATTTTATAGATATAGGTTGCAATGCCGTAACCCTGGTATTGTTCATCCACGATAAAGGCAACATCCGCGTATGGCCGGTGCGGGTCCCTTACAAAACGCGCCTCGGCGATTAGCCTTCCCTTCCCCTTCTCCCCCACCAGGCCGACGATTGACATAATCTGGCCGTAATTGACATTAACGTATTGCTGCATCTTTCGATGGGGCATGGTGCGCATAGGGGTAAAATACCGGTAATACACCGCCTCGTCCGAAAAGCGGTAAAAAAGCCGGCGCATCTCTTCTTCATCCGAGGGCTTGATGGCCCGGAAGCGGACCGAAAGGTCGTTTTTAAAAGTATGGATCGTGGCGATGTCAGCCGGGTAGAGATGGGAGCTTTCATCAAGAAAAATCTGATCGGGATAGATAAGATTAATATCCTTTGCTGCCTCCACAAGGGCCTTGCGGTCATCCGGATGAGCGATCTCAACCAGGGCAATGGCCCGCTCCCGTATTGTCCGGCCGTTCAGGTTGGCAACACCGTACTCGGTCACCACGAGGTCGACAGACTCCCTGACATTAAACTGGTTGGGGAAGTCCTCTATGGAAAGACTGATGTTCGGCTCGCCCTTGAGGTTCCGGCTTGGCAGGGAAAAAATGGAATATCCGCCTTTAGATATCTCCGCGCCATTGAAAAAATCGATCACCTCGGCGGCATCGGTGGTCACATTCGACTTGCCCACGTGCAAGGCGATTCTTCCCGTGAGATCAACCTTGCGGCAGTGCACGATCGACACGAAACGCGGATTTTTGCCGATACGAAGCGGGCTGAAAACCTTGTCGAGTCCCTGGAACTCAACCAGGGGATTCTGGTCTAACCAGGAAAAGAGTTCAGGGGAACCCGCAGCATAGGCCGCAAGGGACTTGCCGATGAAATGTTCCTTGTTGAGATTTGTGACCGCCCCGCTGTTGACCAGATCCATCAGGGCATCCGTGAACACCGCCGTGTGAATCCCAAGATGCTTTTTCCCGGCAAGCCTCTGGGCCAGGGCCTCGAATAACGGGCCAAAGGAAAAAGCCAGGCAGGACCCGTCTTCTATCACCGATGCCACATTGGCCGCAACCCTGTCAAATGTCTCATCCACCGGCCAGCGGGAGAAAAAAATCGGGGGCTCGGTGGCCTCCACAAGCAAATCGAACTCATCTACCGACACCAGCGTATTGCCGCATGTCCAGGGAACTTCCGGGTTGATTTCACCCACCACGAGAGATGCCTGATCCATGGCCAGGCGGGCCACGTCCACCGCTACCCCCAGACTGCAATAGCCAAGCTTGTTTGGAGGTGTGATCTGAATAAATGCCACGTCAAAGGGTATACGCTTAGATGCGATCAAACCGGTCAGACGGGAAAACCTGCTTGGGATCAGGTCAACCCGGCCCGCAGTTATGGCCTCATTGGCAACCCAACCCGAAAAAAAAGTTTTTAAACGAAATTTCTGCCCCTGGAGCTTTTTAAGGGAAATGGCCTCGCCGAAACTCAAAAGCTGGAACAACTCCAGATCCTGGAGATTTCCCGTCTCCGATTCCATGAGGTGCTTTAACAGGGTACGTGGCTCGGCCGTGCCGGTGGAAAGAAAAATACACATGCCGGGGTCTATCTTTTCAAGCACCTTATCCGGTGTGACAATCTTTTCCTTCCAGTCTGTTTTTCCGGTCTTTATCATGGAACAGGTCCTGACAATTAAAAATGGCCGGGGCAGGAAAGCCCGCCCCGGCCAAGTAATAAGTCGCGCTTAGAAAGGTTTCAGCAATCCATCAGTCTTTTGGATACAAGGTATCAATATTGTCTTTGTAAGTATTTAAGGCAATGGCCTTTTTGACCTTCATCGTGGGCGTGAGCATCTTGTTTTCAATCGTAAATTCGGGAACAATGGAAAACCGCTTGATGGTTTCATAGGAAGGAAGGTCCTTGTTCTTTTCCTTTACCACGGAGTCCATCAGGGCCACGATTTTATCGTTCGTAAACAGCTCTTCAAAACTGTTAAATGATATCCCGTTGATTTTCGCATATTCGCTGACATTATCCTGATCCAGCGTAATCAAGGCCGTGAGATATTTTCTCCGGTCCCCGACAACGACCATCTGGTTGATGTACTTTGATGTGGCCATGTGCCCCTCAATGGCGGAAGGACCGATGTTCTTGCCGCCGGCGGTAATGATAAGATCTTTTTTCCGGCCCGTTATCCTCAGAAAATTTTTCGAATCGATCTCGCCCAGGTCTCCTGTCAGCAGCCACCCGTCCTTTGTTATCGTGGCGGCGGTCTCTTCCGGCATCTTGTAGTATTCCCGCATCACGTTCCTTCCCCGGAACATGATCTCTCCGTCATCCGCTATCTTCTGCTCTATTCCCGGTCCCGGAGGGCCTACCCATCCGATCCTGAAGTCCTCGAGCCGGTTTATGTTGGTAAAGGATGTGTTCTCTGTCATACCGAGCCCTTCCATTACTATGATGCCGGCGCCGATAAAGAACTTGCCGATGGTCGGGTCGAGCGGCGCGGCCCCGCTTATGCACCAACGGACCCTTCCGCCGAGGGCCGCGTGCAGCTTGCTGAAAACCAGTTTCGTGGCGATCTTATGCTTGATACCGAGCAGGAAGGGGACAGGGGTTTTGTTTAAAAGGCAGTCCGCCATCTGATCCCCGACTTCACACGCCCAGTTAAAAATCTTTAAAGCCACACCGCCCTTGGCTTCCGCACCGGAAACCACCTTTGAATAGACCTTTTCGTATATCCTGGGCACACTCGGGAACCAATGAGGCCGAGCCACTTTGAGATCTTCAATCAGGGTATCGATACTCCGTGCAAAATTTAAGGTAACCCCTTCAAGAAGGGTCGAATAGACAAGCGTGCGTGCGAAAACATGCGCCAGGGGGAGAAAGAGGAATGTCTCGTCATCGTCATAAATATCCACGCATTTTTGAACGGACTGGGGCGTGAAGATCAGGTTGTCATGGGTGATCACCGCCCCCTTGGGGACCCCGGTCGTGCCGGAAGTATATACGAAACTCGCCACGTCCTCGGGCGTAATTTCCTGAATCCTTTGCTGGAGGTCTTTTTCCGTTACCTTCTTGCCAAACTTTAAGAACTCGTCATAGGAGACAATCCAGTCGTCGCCGGCATGATCGCCATTAAACAGTATCACCTTCCGGATTTTTGAAATATTGCCCTTGATTTTAAGAATCTTGTCGAGCTGCGCCTGGTCTTCGGCAAAGATGACCACTGAATCCGAGTGATTAATAATATACTCACAGTCATTGGGCAGGTTCGACTGGTAAACACCAACGGTGGCGGCGCCGATGGTGACATTGGCAAGGTCCGAGAGAACCCATTTATAGCAGGTATTACTCAGGATAATAACCTTATCACCCCTCTGCACATCCAGGGCCATGAGACTCTTTCCAACCTGTTTGACCTGATCATAGAACTCTTTCCAGGTAACGGATTCCGAGCTTCCATCATCATAAAACCAGCGGTAAGCCGTATGGTTCGGCCGGTTATCTATGGTTTTTTTCATCATCTGGTGGATATTTTGGTAATCAACAATGTGCATTTCCGCCCTCCATGAGTAATTTGGTTTATAATGACTATAAAAACAAAAAACCGAATTTATCCAATACCGTATTTATCCAATTAGGAAAGAAAACGGCTTATGTCAAGACGTTTCGGTCGATTGGCAAACCGGAAGCGTCTATCTGGTCAGGACAAGTCCGGCGTACCCCACAAAGGAATCTCCGGGGGATTTTTCATAGCTGGAGCTATAGCCCGAAAGGACCGCCTGCCGCGCACCGGCCCGTCCGGCGGCAATGATTGCGGCCGCCGCCGCCCCGGGACAACATGCGTTATGATTCGTAAGTCCCTCGGCCACAACTCCTTTAGCATCCATGGCCATCATTTTCTCAATGACCCGGCGATCGTTTTCCGCCCGCACCCATTCAAATGCCTCCCTGCCCTGCCCTGCAGGCACAAATCCGTAATTCCTCCCATAGTGGGTCAGATCGGTCGAACCGATAATCTTTACGCTCAACCCCAGCCCGGATGCCATATCCACAACCCGCTGCCCAATTTTAAGGGCCGTTTGTGACGGGGGAACACCCATGGCGACGATCCTGGGTTTATCGAAAAAATAACTTATAAGCGGTAGCTGAAGCTCGATCGTATTGTCCGGGGTAAACCTGTCAGACGATTCGATTGTAAACGGGAACTCCTCCAAAAGCGGTCGGCAGAGTTCTTCAGCCACCTCAAGGTCTCCAAAAGGAGTTTGCCAGGCCCCTTTTGGCATGATATACGGCCTGCTTTCGGCAGGCAGGTGCATGCCGAAAACCACCACCACGTCCGGCTGCTCGGATTTTTTTTCACCGCGCAGGGCCGCAATAACGCTGCATGCCAGATCACCTGAAAAAAACCAGCCCGCGTGAGGCACGATTCCGGCCACGGCCTCCCGGTCCGTTCGGGAAACAAACCGGTCCGATTCGAGAAACTTCCGGATCTGGGCTTCGCATTCCACCGGATCATCCGGGTACCAGCTACCCGCAAAAGACGCTTTTCTGACTCCCATAGCCATACCTTCTTTCCCGATTTGCAAATTTACAGGCAATGATTATATATAATTTAGTGATGATCTAATAAAAAATTCGTCTACTGCAACAAAAGCACAAAAATTCAAAATATAAGGAGATATCCATGCCTATCTATGAATATGAATGTACAAAATGCGGTCACAAATTCGAGGAATTAATTTTCAGCCGCACGGATGTCAAACCGGAATGCCCCAAGTGCGGTGCCAAGCATACCAAACGGCTTATAAGTGCCTCAAGCTTCAGCACATCCGGGCTCAGCTCCGGCTCGACCGCCTGCTCTTCACCGGCCGGCAGCCGTTTTTCATGAGGGGGATAAACCCGTGATGCGGCGGTCCGCCGCATAAAAAATATTTACGGCCATGATCATCGTCTCCGTAGGGTGCGGGGTTAATCCCCGCCCGCAACGGGAGGGCGTAAAGCCTTCCCCTGCTTTCACCGGTTATCGAAATTTCTCTATAGCGCGTTTAAAGCCGGGCATTGCGCCAATGATGGTTTCATCTGAAATACAATACGAAAGCCTGAAATACCCCGGAGACCCGAAACCGGTTCCGGGAACGGCGAGAATCAACTCATCCTGAAGGGCACGGACAAAGGCCACGTCGTCTCCGCCCGGAGCCTCGGGAAAGAGGTAAAACGCGCCCTCGGGACGGGTGAACACATAGCCTGCCGAGGCCAGCCCGTCGCACAGGAGTTCCCGCTTTTGCGCATATAAACCCACATCCACATGCGCGCCCTGGAGCTTTGCCACGACCCTCTGCATGAGGGCGGGTGCGTTCACGAATCCCAGAATCCGGTTGGCCAGGGCCATGCCGTCGAGCAAGGCCGCCCGTCCGGAAGCCGAAGGATTTACCGCAATAAACCCTATGCGCTCACCCGGTATGGACAAATCCTTTGAATATGAAGTCGTAATTATGCAATCCCCGTAATGGGCGAACATCGGCGGAACGATTATACCTTCATACACGATTTTCCTGTAGGGTTCGTCCGAGATGAGATAGATTGTCCGGCCGTTTTTCTCCGATGCCTGGCGCAGGCCCTGTCCGAGTTTTTCAAGGTCGGCCGCAGGATATACCCTGCCGCTCGGATTATTTGGGGAATTGATAAGAACCGCCCTGGTTTTCGGGGTGACAGCCCCTATGATCGCGCTCACATCAAGGGAAAAACCGGGCCCTGTTGGAACGGGCACCAGGCGACCGCCATGATTGTCCACGTAAAATCCATATTCCACAAAATAAGGAGTCGGCGTGACGACCTCGTCATTTGGATCGAGAATGGCCTTTAAAATCACGTTTATGCCGCCCGCAGCCCCGCAGGTCATTATAATGTCGGCGGCGGAGAGTTTTACGCCCTGCTCGCCTGAGACATAATCCGCTACAGCGGCCCTTGTATCCGGATATCCGATGTTGGGCATGTATGCATGGACACCGGATGGATTATCTTTTGCGATTTTCTCAAGTTGTGCGTAAAATTCTTCCGGAGGCGCCAGGTTCGGGTTGCCGAGGCTGAAATCAAAGACCTTGTCCGCGCCGTGTTCGGCCTTGAGCCTTGCCCCTTGCTCGAACATCCTCCTGATCCAGGAAGATTTTTCAATAAAGGACTCTATCTTTTTTGAAATTGACATCTTTATCTTTCCATCAAGGTTGCTATACGGATTCCACTGCCGTAACTTCGGGTATCTCCTGTTTCAATATCCTCTCAATACCACTTTTAAGTGTCATCTGCGACATGGGGCAACCCGCGCACGCCCCCTGGAGCCTGACCTTTACGATGCTTCCCTCTATGGCCACCAATTCAACGTCCCCACCGTCCGCCTGGAGCGCCGGCCGTATTTTATCTAAAGCCTTTTTTACCTTTTCTTCCATGAGTATTCTCCTTGGTTTATCGTGTAATATTACGCTAAGGCATGCGGTGTGGTTTTGCAATTACAAAATCCTCGCCCACCGCCTGCCGTTCATAAAAATCCGCCTGAAAATCCTTGAACCGGTCTTTAATGACCGCCTCGCGCATGGCGCGCATAAGACCGGTATAAAAGGAAATATTGTGAATGGTATTCAGCCGGTATGCCAAAAGCTCCCGGCAGCGATACAGGTGATGCAGGTAACTCCGGGAATAATTTGCGCAGGCAGGGCAGCCACACTCAGGATCAACCGGGCTCGTGTCGGTTTTAAACCGGGCGTTATTGATATTAATCGTGCCAAAAGAGGTAAAAAGCTGGCCGTTTCTGGCGTTTCGTGTGGGCATGACACAATCAAACATATCGGCTCCCAGACCCACAAGGGTCACGAGATCCGCCGGGGTTCCCACCCCCATTACATACCTGGGCTTTTCGGGCGGCAGAAGCGGGAGTGTAAAATCAGCCACCTCATACATCATCTTCTTTGGCTCGCCCACGGAAAGCCCGCCCACGGCGTAACCGTCCAGATCCAGTTGTGCAAGCTCCCCGGCCGAGCGCTCACGTAAGTCCTCGTACATGCCGCCCTGGACAATTCCAAAAAGGGCCTGACCTGATTTACCGCTCCGCTGATATTCGTCCCGGCACCTTCCGGCCCATCGGGTGGTCAGCTCAAGGGCATCCTGTGCTGTTTTTCGGTCTGCGGGATACTCTATGCACTGGTCCAGACACATCATGATATCGGACCCGAGGCTTTGCTGAATTTTTACCGTGTCCTCGGGCGTGAGCAGATGGCTCGATCCATCGATGTGCGACCTGAAGGCATACCCCTGTTCCGTGATCTTCGACATCTTCGCCAGGGAAAAGACCTGGAAACCGCCGGAATCGGTGAGGATGGGCCGCTTCCAGTTCATGAACCGGTGAAGCCCGGAAAAAAGATCGATAACACCGACACCCGGCCTGAGATAGAGGTGATAGGTATTGGCGAGTATAATCTCAGCGCCGCAGTCGATAAGTTCCTCCGGAGAAAGGGCCTTAACGGTTGCAAGGGTGCCCACCGGCATGAAAACAGGCGTCTTTATACTGCCCGAAGCGGTTTCAAGCACCCCTGCCCTTGCTCTGGTGCCGGATGATTTGGCATTAACGGAAAATTTCAACATTTGTTATTCACCCTGTCTCCTGTCTCACCCGATAAACATGGCATCCCCGTAACTGTAAAACCGGTATCTACGCTCAATAGCGGCCCGGTATGCGTCAAGCATCCGCGCCCGCCCGGCAAAAGCCGCGACCAGCATCAATAAAGTGGTCTTCGGGAGATGAAAATTGGTGATCATGGCATCAACGCATTTGAACTTATATCCGGGATAGATAAAAAGGTCGCAGACCCCGGGGCCGGGCATAACCCGGCCGGACGGACCGGCAACGTATTCAAGAGTTCTGACCGAGGTGGTGCCCACGGCCACGACCCGCCTGCCCGAGGCCCTTGCATCGTTAATCGCCTGCGCGGTCTCGTATGAAACAAAAAACCGTTCGGCATGTATCCGGTGGTCCCGGATATCATCCACCCGTACCGGCATGAACGTACCATAGCCCACGTGAAGGGTTATGGAGACTGTTTCAACCCCTTTTTCGGCCAGGCGGTCAAACAGCTGCCTTGAAAAGTGGAGCCCGGCCGTGGGTGCGGCCACGGCGCCGTCTTTTTCGGCATAAACGGTCTGATAGGCTGTTCCATCATCGCAGGGCGGCGCCTCCCCGTCCCGCCGTATGTAAGGCGGAAGCGGAATCCTGCCGATCATTTTAAGGACATCGTCAAAAGAGCCCGGGCTTTGGAACCTGAGCCTAAAAACGCTGTCTTTGCGGCCAAGGACCCGGGCGGTCAGTCCTGCGTCGAATAAAAGCCCGGATCCCGCGATCGGCGCCCGTGAAGCCCTGACCAGGGCATCGCATTCAACGATTTCGCTCTCGCCTGCGATGCGCACCGCGCCCGCGTAATCAATGAGCAGGACCTCGACCTGTCCGCCGGTCTCTTTTTTCCCCATAAGCCGCGCCGGGATCACCCGGGTATTGTTTACCACAAGTAGATCGCCGGGATTAAGAAGATCAACCAGCCCGTCAAAGTGCAAATGCGATATCCCGCCCGTGCCCCGGTCCAGATGAAGCAGGCGGGAACCATCCCGCCTGTCCGCCGGCTTTTGCGCAATCAGCCCGTCCGGCAGCTCGTAATCGTAGTCGGAAAGTAAAAAATCGGCTTCAACAAATCTTTCTGATACTGTATTCATTTCAAGTAGGTTTTCCCGATATACAGCAGCATCAGGCCCGACACCATGAGCAAAAGCCCCATCCGCCTGAGGGCGTCATCCGGCAGACTCAAAAGATGGACCATCGCCTGTTTCATCTGGTCCGGAAATCCAAAATACGGCAAGCCTTCTATGATCATGACCATCCCTATGACACACAAGAAAAATTTCATATCCTTCGATTTCTCCGTACGGGGTTTATGGAAAGCTTATCGTATATCGACTGCATGGCCGATTGTCAAAACATAAGGATTGCGCCCAGCACTTGAACATTTCATGCTAATGGGTTATGGTCCGTTGCGTCACGGGTTTCCCATACTCCGCCCACGGGCGCACAAGACCATAAAAATTACAACGCAAGGAAATTCAAATGAATTTTGAACCGGTCATAGGGCTCGAAGTCCATGCCCATTTAAAGACGGACACCAAGATTTTCTGCTCATGTTCCACAAAATTCGGGGCCCCGCCAAATACCCATGTATGCCCCGTATGCCTGGGAATGCCCGGGGTTCTTCCGGTATTGAACAAAAAGGTGGTGGAATACGCCATGCGCATGGCATTTGCCACAAATTGTGAAATCGCGGGAGAAAGCCGGTTTGCCCGGAAAAACTATTTTTACCCGGACCTTCCCAAGGGATACCAGATTTCCCAGTTCGAACTTCCCATTGCAGAGCACGGACACGTGGATATTTCACTTCCAAACAGCACAAAAAAACGGATCGGGATTACCCGGATACACATGGAGGAAGACGCTGGAAAATCGATTCACGACCCGGGCCGTCCCGTAAGCTTCGTGGACTTAAACCGCACCGGGGTTCCCCTGATCGAAATCGTAAGCGAACCGGACCTGGCATCACCGGAAGAAGCAGGAGCCTACCTCAGGCAAATCCGCATGATCCTGCGCTACCTTTCCATAAGTGACGGCAACATGGAGGAAGGGAGTTTCCGGTGCGACGCAAACATATCCGTCCGACCCGCAGGGCAAACAGAGCTTGGGACCCGTGCCGAGCTCAAGAACATAAACTCCTTTAAATTCGTGGAAAAGGCCCTGGCGTATGAAATCAAGCGGCAGATCTCCGTCATTACCGGGGGCGGCAGGGTCATCCAGGAGACCCGTTTGTGGGATACGGCAAAAAACCGCACGAACTCCATGCGCGGCAAGGAAGAAGCCCATGATTACCGCTATTTCCCGGACCCGGACCTTGTCCCGCTGGTGATCGACGACGCCTGGATGGATGCCGTAAAAAAGTCCCTGCCCGAACTGCCGGACGCCCGGCGCGCAAGATTTATCAGCGACTTCGATCTTTCGGAATATGACGCAGACCTCCTTACCGCTGACAGAAAGACGGCGGATTATTTCGAGGCATGCATTGCTACCGGTGCCCCGACCAAGCTTTGTGCAAACTGGATCATGGGCGAGCTTGCCGCAGCCCTCAATGCGCGCGGCAAATCCATAGACCAGTCCCCGATTCCGGCGGACGCCCTTGCAAAACTCCTGTGTTTGATCACGGATAATGTGATATCGGGTAAAATCGCCAAGACCGTGTTTGAAGAAATGATCGAGACCGGGAAACCTGCCCAAACCATTGTCGAGGAAAAAGGCCTTGTCCAGGTGTCGGACGCGTCGGCCATTGAGGCGGTTATTGACGAAGTTATGACAAACAATCCGGACGAGGTGGAAAAGTACCGGGCGGGAAAGAAAAAGCTCATGGGCTTTTTCGTGGGCCAGGTCATGCGCGCCACAAAAGGGAAGGCCAACCCCGGGGTGGTAAACAAGATTCTGACAAACAAACTTTCTTAAAAAATGCCTAATATTGAACAAGGAATGTTAAACCGCAGAAGTAAAAAAACTTCGGAATTCGATATTCCCTGTTCGATATTCGACATTCAAAAACATTGCGAACTATGGCCATATACTGGGACCACCGCCTAAGAAAGCGCCCTCTCCCCAAACCACATGGGTATTATGGTTACGCAAACACTTATCACTATCACCGCACCAAAGGCCGCCACGCTCCAGGCGATAACACCCGCTGAAAGATCCCGGTGCAGCAGCCCGGATATGAAAATCCGGTAAACCGGGCCGGCCTCCAGCATGATTATGCAGATGATATAGGCCGCGCTTGCCATCATGAAAATCAACCCCCCGAAACTCGTGATCACCTGGGTTGGATTTTCCGCGTTGAAATCAGGGTATGTGGCGCCAAGCCCTATTGCCATGCCCACGACCGCCGGGACCATGAAAAAAACCGTGATTGTCGAAATCCCCATCATTGCCGGGGTTACCTTGAGCATAATGTTGGTCATGACGATTAACACCTCTGTTAAGACGAGCAGTGGAAAAAGATAGATGAAAAACTTGATCCATAAAAAAGTCCGGATGCTGACCGGCGCTGATCTGACCAACCAGAATGCCTCCCCCTCGGCGCTGACGGCAGGGTATGCGAATCTGCCGGCAACAGCCGTGAGGACGAACGTAGCCAGGCCCATGTTCAAAAAAGAAAGAAGATTCTGGAGATAGACCGTGTTTATGGGCGCCCTTTCCAGGGGAAGAACCTTGAAGTTGTAGACATAAATAAAGATAAGAGCCGCAATAAGAAACACTTGGGACCACTGGGTCTGATCCCTTAAAAACATCTTGATCTCCTTGATGATATAGGCCTGCTTTGCACGCGGCAAAAAAGAGAAAAAAAATGATTTTCTGGATTTCGGCTTGTGAAAGGGCTGCCGGGCCGTCTGGGTCTTTGACATTCCCTTAAAATAAATCCCGGCCGAAACCAATACCGCCGTGCAGAAAAACGTAACAGAGCATGACACAAGGATCATAAAATAATAAACAGCCTGTCCGATGTTTCCCGTCAGGCTGAATTTCAAGGTGTTAAAAGCCCAGGTCGAGGGAAGGAGCGGGGATGCCGGCACCTGCATGGCCTTCATATAGACCATCACGGTCCTGAAAGCCTCTGGATCCACGAACCGTTCAGGGCGCAAGAGTCGAAACGCCAGGTACAATAGAAGAAACAGCGTAAGCCCTAAAAAAACAAAGATGCTTTTTACCCTCCCCGCTGGAATTACAATCACCATTACCATGACCAGAACGGCGCTGACCAGGGAAGCCACTGCGGAAAGCAATATCATGACACCTGCGGAAAGGAGGTAGTATGTAAATCCCGCTGAATAAACTATGCCGTAGGAGATGAGAACCGGCAGGGTGTAGATGATTATCATCCATGAGCTGTCTAAGGCAGCCTCGATCCAGCGGGCGATAAATATCTTAAACGCGGAAACGGGCAGGGAAAAGACAAGCAGGAGATCCTTGCTGATATATAATTTTGAAAGGCAGGTTAAAATACCGCTGAAAACGAGCAGGGAAAAATAGATAACCATAACCATGGAAAGAAGCTTCCAGGCCAGAATATTTCCGATCTCCTCCTGACTTTTAAAGTAAAACAGAACTTTAAGACAAACCGCAAACATACCCGCCCAAAAGGCTACACCTATTGCGCCGAACAGCCCAACGCGCACGATCCACCTCTGCCTTGCCGCGCTTGCCCCGCCATTGCCGAAAGACAGAAGACGTGGCATTATAAGGGTTGCAATCTGTCTCATGAATCATTTCCTGAAACCGGCGGGCCGAATGTTTCCTCGCGGGTTATGGCTAAAAAGGCCGATTCAAGGTCTTCGGCCGAGGCTCCTGATCTTATCTTCAAATCGTTGTTCGTGCCGTAAGCCACCAATTTTCCCTTGTTTATTACGCCGATGATGTCGCAGATCTCTTCGGCAACGGTGAGGGTATGCGTAGAAATGAAAAACGTGATGCCCCGGCCGGCCAGGTCCACAAACAGCTCCTTTACCATCCTTATTCCCGCCGGGTCGAGTCCCACCATGGGTTCGTCCACGATAAAAATCTCGGGGTCATGCAGGATGGCAGAGGCCATAATCAGGCGCTGTTTCATGCCGTGGGAATACGCCTCTATTAGTTCGTCCTTCCAATCGATCAGGGAAAAACGGTCCAGAAGGCTCTCTGACTTTTGCACCAACTGCTTCTCATCCACCCGGTACAAATCGGCCGTAAATCGCAAAAATTCCATGCCGGTAAGCTTTTCATAAAGATAGGGTCGATCAGGCACGAACCCGATCTTCATCTTGGCCGCTTCGGGAGATTCCGCCATGTCAATGCCGCAAATACGCACCCTCCCGGAATCCGGCCTGATAAGCCCCCCGAGAATCTTTATGGTCGTGGTCTTGCCCGCGCCGTTGGGCCCGATAAATCCGAAAATCTTCCCCGGCCGCACCGTAAGATTCAGCCGGTCCACGGCAAGGGTCTTCCCGTAACGCTTGGTTATATTTTCAATCTCTATCATGGCCGCCTTTCATGGGTTGATTGTCGGGTAAGAAACCCGGCCTGCGCAGGAATGAAAACAGGAGTTAAAAAATCGACTTTGCCATCATTGAACAATCTTCACCGAAAGCCTGATGCGCCCTATGATCCCGGCGTAATCGAGCTGGTTTTCAAGGGACCCGGTTATCAGGCGCAAATGGGTGACATCCGCCGGGAACTGGCCGAGAGCGGCGTCGGCCGTGATCCATTTGCCCACGTAGAGGCTGTTCCAGGCATGGTAATAAAAACGGCCCCGCATGTAGACAAGACCGGTCTCGATCTTTGCCGGAATTCCCGCAGCCCTTGCCAGGGCGCAGACAAGGGCCGCATGCTCATTGCAGTCCCCCACCCTGTTCTCAAGCGTGGACAGAGCATCCGGAACCGAAATCACCGGCCGTTTGGCGATATTTTCATTTACCCATTTCCACAGCGCACGGGAATTTTCATACAGACTCTTTTTAGGATCAACCAGGGTTTTTGCGAGAGAGACTATCTTCGGGTTGTTTGATTGCACGTAAGGATCCGGGACAAGGTATGGCCCAAAGATATTACGGTCTGAAATTTTATGAATCTCCGGCAGATTTTGTGTATCTTCCAGCGCCACGGTCAGCCGGTTTCCGACAAAAGCCTGTCGGCCCCCGCAAAGCGCAAGGCGGCCCGTATCAATGCCGGATATTTCAACAACCAGACGCCGGGCCGCAGCCGGGTCACTGATCACGATATTTGAAGGAATCGAGGCCATTTGCGCCATATCCGGGCCGGCTCCTGGCGGCACATCCACGAGGGCGTCATCCCGGCTGGTCCGTTCAAGGGACAGCCCCATCATTCCCGTCTCTTTTATGACCGCACCGGTGTCGTCAATCCATGCGGTTTCTTTCATCCCCTTGAAATCAATCGTAAGTTTCGTTGTGTCCACATCAATGCCCATATTGAAAAGCTTTTCTTTTCCGGTAACCTCAACAATGACGGGCGCTTTTCCCATTGTAGCCGGATCAAAAATAAAAAAAGAGAATCGGTCGCCGATGCGCAGGTTCTTTTTTGCGCCAACTGCAAAAAGCATTGACGATCCTAAGACCGGCGGCTTTTCCAGGGTTATTTCATGCGTAACGCCCGTGCCGGATGAAGCAGCGCCGGAGGCCGTTGTCACCGACAGGGTGCGCGGGCCTGCGGCCCTTCCCTTTGCTGAAAACCGGAACAAGCCGGAATAGATAACAAAATCAAACGTCGATAACGTCATATCGGGTAATAACGAGGCCGTGGTTTTCATTTTAAGCGGGCGACTTGCGCCCAGAAGGGTAAAGCGTATCGACAGGGTCTCCTCGAGCGTAAAACCGTTATCCTTTTTTTTGAGCACTAAATGGGAGTACCCGATCTTTTTGTCCCGCAGCGAGGCATTCATCCAGACATCCCGGTCGGCTGCCTGATCCGCGCCATTATCCGTGATCAGGGGCACGCCCGATGGAACCTGCGCAAGCCGACCTGCGGGCATGAAAAGCAGCAACAGGAAACAGGCGAGCCCGGCTGCGGCGGCAACGGCGAATCCAATCATGGGGCCTTTGGGCATGATATTGCACTCCATGTATCAGGGGCCGGTCAGACGATCCGTTTAAATGCCTTTTCCAACGTTCTGAGCGGCCAGCGGGTTGTGGTCGGCCTGCCGTGGGGGCAGTTAAAGGGATTGTCGCATTCGGCAAGCTGTGAAATCAGGGCACGCATCTCCTTTTCCAAAAGATGCTGATTCGCCCGGATGGCTCCGTGACAGGCCATGAGTATCGTCAGCTTGTCCATGACGGCCAAAAGGCCCGGAGTATAGCCGTCACCCGCGAGCTCGGATGCAAATTCGATCAGCAAAGGCTTTATCTCCCGGTCGGCGATCATTGCCGGGAGCGACTTTATCACAAAGGTTTCATCCCCGAAATGCTCTATATCAAGCCCCAGAGTCGCAAGATCTCCGACCATTTCCTCAATCAACGCGCTTTCAGAGGCGCCCAGCTCCACGGTTTCAGGCATTAAAAGCTTCTGGACCGGTATTGCGCCAGCGTCCCGCTTTTTTTTAAGCCTCTCGTAGAGTATCCGTTCATGTGCGGCGTGCTGGTCGATAAATACAAGCTCGTCGCCGATTTCGCACAAAATGTAGGCGTTTTTAAACTGGCCGATCAATACCGCGTCCAAGAGGCCGGTCCGTTCCCAAATGGGGGCTTGCATAGCCTGCCCCGGTTCCAGTCCGGGCTTTTTTCGGGGCATCTTTGCCGGCTGACCGTTTTTGGACCTGTGCATGACTTTTTCCCCGAAGCCTGGCATATCCGCGCGCCTGCCGGAATCATAGGGGACATCCGGCTCGCTTACGCGGGTACGGCCATAAAATACCGGGCCGGTACGAAATTCGGTCTGGGAATTATCTTCACCCATCCGTGGTCCGGCGTCCTGATCCCTGGGGGCCGGGTCTGACTGCCATGCGGCCGCCACCGCCGAACGGATGGATTCATGAACCTCTTTCGGACGGACAAACCGGACCTCATGTTTTGCGGGATGGACGTTTACGTCGACCTGGCCGGGGGGTATCTCAATATAAATAACGGCCATGGGAAAACGGCCCTTCATCAGCCTCCCCGCATACCCGTCCACAAGGGCGTAGGCCACGCCCCTGTCTTTGACATGGCGGCCGTTTACAAAAATAAAAATGCGGTTCATGGATCCGTTGTCCATGGCAGGATCGACTATCCATCCTGAAATTGAAATGGATTCACCCGGCCGTTTTACGGGGTAAAGAAGGGGGCGGATGTCGGGTCCAAACACGTCTGCTATCCTGTCAGCGGGGTCTGAAACAGGAAGAAAGTCACGGGCGACACGGCCGTTATGCACCAGCCGGACCCGGATATCCGGTCTTGCAAGGGCTGCGTGCACGGCCACATCCACGATATGACCGATCTCGGTCGTCGTGGTCTTTAAAAACTTGCGGCGACCCGGGGTATTGAAAAAAAGATGCCTGACCTCGGTCATTGTGCCCAAGGGCGCCCCGGTCTCGCCCACCGATTTTATGCGGCCGCCCTCAACAAAAATTTTGGCGGCAATATCAGAGTCGGCCTGACGCGTGACCAGGGTAAACCTCGAGACGGCGGCAATGCTGGGAAGGGCCTCTCCACGAAAACCTAAGGTTCCTATATTATCCAAATCGGATTCCGTAGCGATCTTGCTTGTGGCATAACGCTCAATGGCAAGAAGGGCGTCGTCACGGCCCATGCCGCAGCCGTTGTCCGAAACCCTGATGAGCGATTTTCCCCCTGCCTCGACCTCGATTAATATTTTATCGCTACCAGCGTCAATGGCATTTTCCACAAGCTCTTTTACCACGGACGCGGGCCGCTCGACCACCTCGCCCGCAGCGATCTTGTTGGAAAGAATCTCGGGGAGAATTTTAATCTTTGTCACGCGACTGTCCGCACTTTGGTGCCTGGTTGTCCGAAAAGAAACGGAATAAAAACTCCGTCTCAACAGGGGAAAGGTCGAAGTTTGCGGACACTTTATTGATAAGTTCCTTTGTCCGGCCGTGATCCTCTCCCCTTTCATCGCAGATCCACTTCACCGCTTTTCTAATTTCATCGCCTTCCGGCATTATGGTTGTCATATCAAGCCCTCGTAGGGGCGGCCTTCAGGCCGCCTTTCATGAAATTACATGGAAGGCTGAAGCCTTCCGCTGCGTTGCCCGTGCGAATATATCTCGTTCCCACACTCCAGCGTGGGAACCAACCATTTTTTAAAGACCATAATCAGACCTTTTTACGGCCGGTCTAAAGCCTGGGTCGCTTATGCGCAATCCCCATGGCTCGCTCCACGCACAGGGCCGTGTCGAACAGGATTGCCTCATCAAAATAATTTCCCATGAGCTGGAGCCCTATGGGGAGCCCGGATTTCGAAAAGCCGCACGGCACCGAAAGCCCCGGAATGCCGGCTAGATTTGCCGACAGCGTGAATATATCCGACAGATACATGGTAAGCGGGTCCTGCGTCTTTTCGCCCAGGCTGAACGCCGGGGTCGGGGCCACGGGACCGGCGATCACGTCGCATTTTTTAAAGGCATTTTTAAAATCATTTATAATCAGGGTCCGCACCTGGGATGCCTTCTTGTAATAGGCATCGTAGTAACCGGCTGAAAGGGCATATGTTCCCAGGATTATCCGGCGCTGGACCTCCGGCCCGAACCCGGCCGACCGGGAGGCCGTGTACATGTCCGAAAGAGCTGTTGCGGACATATCCCTGAATCCGTATTTCACGCCATCGTATCTGGCAAGGTTGGAACTGGCCTCTGCGGGCGCTATCAAATAATATGCCGCCACGGCGTAAGGCGTGTGGGGCAGTGAGATATCGATGCATTTCGCGCCTGCGTCCTTTAGCGCTGAAATCGCATTTTCCACGGCCGCCCGCACGTCCGGGTCAATGCCTTTTGAATTAAAATATTCTTCAGGTATCCCTATGGTGCGGCCCGTAACGTCCCCGGCAAGGGCTGCGCCATAGTCCGGGACCGGACGGTCGGCGCTGGTGGAATCCCGCCTGTCATATCCCGAAATCACACCTGAAAGAATGGCGGCATCTGTCACGTCCTTTGCAAGCGGGCCGATCTGGTCGAGAGACGATGCATAGGCCACAAGGCCGAATCTTGAAACCCTTCCGTAGGTCGGCTTGAGTCCCACGACTCCGCAATGGGATGCAGGCTGACGAATTGAGCCGCCCGTGTCCGACCCAAGGGCGCCGAGACACATGTCGGCCACAACCGCAGCTGCGGACCCGCCGCTCGACCCGCCGGGAACCCGGGTGAGATCCCACGGGTTTTTCGTGTTTTTAAAGGCCGAATTTTCGGTGGAAGATCCCATGGCGAATTCGTCCATGTTGACCTTGCCCACCATTACCGCCCCGGCCGTGGAAAGCCTTTCCATTACGGCCGCATCATAGGGCGGGACAAAATCGGAAAGGATCTTTGATGCGCAGGTCGTTCGCACACCCCTGGTGCAGATCAGATCCTTTATGGCAAGCGGAATGCCTGCAAGCGGACCGGCCGTGCCACCCGCAATGGCCTTATCCGCAGCTTTGGCCCGGGCCCGGGCCGTATCGGCCGTAACGGTGAGATAGGCATCCGTCTTGTCATCCACAGCATCAATTCGCGCCAAAACCGATTCCGTGAGTTCAAGCGCGCTGATCTCTTTTTTTTCCAGCAAGTCGCGGGCCTCGTGAATCGTCAGTTCATAGAGCTGCATATGGTATGGTTTCCCCTTTATGTAAAACCGCATTTCAAGAAACAATGAATGCTTGCGGTCAGAGTGCAACGCCGAGTTCGGCTACTTTTGGTTTCAATATGTCGGAGTCCAAGTCAAGAGTGTATGAGAGGATTGTATTAATATTAAATTTCCTGGATGCCTTGAGTATCTCAATACCGGCAAGCTTTCCATCGGCCGTTGTGTCAATATTTATACCTTCAGCGATTTCGATAACTCCATCTGGTTGTTGATCGCTTAACTTCAGGTACAAAGCGTCTATTTCTTCATCATAATGTACTTTCATTTGCTTCGTCCTTTCTTCAACAGGTAGTTTGTGATTACTGTTATTATATTATCTTCAACAGCAACAACAATCTTTATTGGATATTTAAAACCAGACACTTCTCTTATCACCTCATGTTCTCCATCGGTTAATTCCAAGACATCCAATATTCCCTCGACCGTTGATTCCGATATCTTATAGAGCTTTGCCCTGCGTTTTGCATGGCGGGAGAATTTTATTATCACTTGATATTACCCTCTTTCTTTTTCGCCGAACAAATAACCATGGAGTAGGCCGGGTTTCTTACCCGGCGATTGTCGGGAAAGAATCCCGACCTACAATTACGTGCCTATATTATTCTGGGCACCACAAACAACCCGTCCTCTGCCTCGGGCGCGTTCGCCAAAGCCCCGGCATTGTCCAGATGTCTGCCCGGCGTATCATCCCGAAACGCGTTGTTTATGTCTATGGCATGTGCGGTCGGAGGCACGCCGGTGGTATCAACACGGCTCAATGTCTCCACATAGCTTAAAATATCGCCCACCTGATCCGCCATGCGGTCTATATCGTCTCCGGCCACGCACAGCCTGGCCAGGGCCGCAACATGGATGACCTCATCCCTTGTTATTTTCATTCTTACCCCCTGTATTTCTTTTTACACCCGTATCCGACAGAAAAAGTATGGCGTCGACCCCTGCCTGCTGGAGCCGGGAAAGATCGCTTGCGGCCTGGGACTTGTCCGAGTACGGGCCGATTCTTACCCTGAACCACTGGCCGCGCCCCTGAACGATAGCCTCCTGAATATATGCCGGATACCCCTTTGACCGGAATTTATTTCTTATACTCTCCGCACTTCTGGTGTCTTTTAACGATGCCACCTGAATAGCGTATTTACGCCCTGAATAAACCGGCTTTTTCCCGGGCGCTGGTTTATTGCGTACTTCCGCAGTCAACTCCTGTTTTTGCACAGGCTTTGCCTTTACAGGTTGTGCTGTTTCAGGCGCCTGCTCAAGCGGTACGGTTTTTAGGGCCGCAATTTTGGTTTCAGCTATGGCCTGGGGTTTTGTCTCTTTTTCTGTTTCAGTCCGGATCACGGACCCCACATCCGGACCCGTCTTAGGCACAGGTTCAGGGCCAGCCAATGGCCGCGCCCTGGACGCCAAAGCCAGGGCCATGGGTCCGGGCTTTTGGTATTTGGGTTTTTTCACGGGCGTCTGAACATGGGCGCCTTTATGATCCGTTTTTTCCTTTAACTTGTCATAAAAATCAAAAACCGGATGCTTTTGCAATTTGTCTTCAATGGCTGCCGTAGCAACGGAAGATTTATCAAGAACGCTCCTCTGGAGATGGACGAGTTGCTGTTCAAGGCTGTCTTTATCAAAATGGATCGGCGCGGTATTTCTGCCCACCAGCACACCTATGAAAAACATGAACCCGGATGCGAAAAAGATCATAAACATCCATCCGGATGAACGCGCAGGCGGTTTTGCTTTCCCGTCGGTCTTTATATGTTTTGGATCCTTTTTTGTCATGTTCTTCTTTTAATTTTAAGATGTCAGCTTTTAGCCATTAGCTGTTAATTGTTTATATTTTTTCAGCTAATAGCTAATTGCTAACGGCTAAAAGCCATAATTATCTACATCGATTCGGGCGCAAAAACCCCCAGAAGATTCAAACCATTTTTTATAACGACGGCCACGGCCGAAACCAGGTACAGCCTGGCCACCGTCATATCGGGATCATCCGTTAAGACACGGTGTTTGTTGTAATAGGCATGAAATGCAGCGGCAAGTTCCATGAGAAAATAGGCCACCCTGTGCGGCTCCATCATGAGAGCCGCAGTCTCTATGATACCCGGGTATCTGGACAGGTGCTTCATGAGCCGTACATCTTCTACGGTATTAAGGCCTGAAAGGTCGGGGGCAATGCCGGCTTTGGGCGCAGCGCATCCGTCGGCCTCAGCCTTTTTCAATATGCTCGAAATCCGGGCATGAACATACTGGACGTAATAAACCGGATTGTCATTGGTCTTTTTTTTCGCAAGATCAAGGTCGAAATCAAGAGGGCTTTCATGGTGGCGTGTAAGGAAGATAAACCGGGCCGCGTCGCTTCCCACCTCGTCCACCACGTCCTTTAAGGTGGTAAACTCTCCGGCACGGGTGGACATGGCGATCTGAACATTGTCCCGCAAAAGGTTTACAAGGTGCACCAGAATCACCTTGAAGCATTCCCGGTCGTACCCCATGGCGTCAATGGCCGCCGAAAGCCGGGGGACATACCCGTGGTGATCCGCGCCCCACACATCGACCACGCGGTCGAACCCACGGTCAAACTTGTCCCTGTGATAGGCGATGTCGGATGCGAAATAGGTGGTCTGCCCGTTGCTCCTTACTACGACCCGGTCTTTTTCATCCCCGTAATCACTCGATTTGAACCAGAGAGCGCCGTCTTTTTCATAGACCCGTCCGTCGAGTTTCAACGCCTCCATGATATCACGAACCTTTCCACTTTCGTAGAGCCCCTTTTCGGAAAACCAGACATCAAACCGGATCCCCAGGCATTCGAGGTCTGTCCGGATGCCGGCCAGAATACCGGCGGCCGCAAACTCGGCGCATCGATTGATTACGGCATCGGCGCTCCCCGTTTCTTCCGGCGCAAACAGGTTTTCCCCGTCTTTTTCCAACAGATCCCGCGCGATATCGTAAACGTAATCCCCCTTATACCCGTCCTCCGGGAATGTAACATCGCGGCCCGAAAGCTCCCGGCACCGCGCATGAACGGAACGGCCGAGGGTGAGGGTGTCGATCTGACGCCCGTTATCGTTTATATAATATTCCCGTGTAACGGCGTACTGACAAAAAGCGAGGATGGACGCCAAGCTGTCTCCCACCACGGCGCCGCGGCCGTGGCCCACGTGCAGCGGGCCGGTGGGATTGGCCGAGACGAATTCAACCTGGACCTTTTTATTCCTGCCGATATCGGATGCGCCATAGGTCTCTTTTTTTTCGTGGATATCACATAAAATAGGATGCCAGGCCGACGGCCGTATAAAAAAATTGATAAATCCCGGGCCCGCGATCTCGAATTTTTCAATAATCCCGTCCGGATCATCGATGTGTTCGAGAATAATCCCGGCGATCTTCCGGGGCGGCTTTTTCAGAACCGAGGCATTTGCCATGGCGAAATTGGTTGCAAAATCCCCATGAGCCTCGACATTCGGTGCTTCAACGACCGCGCCGGCAAATACGTCGGTATGCAGTATTCCCGCGACATGGGCCTGTTTCGCCGCGTCAATGATGATTTTTCTCAGTCTTTCTTTCATACCTTTGTATTGTCCTTTTCTTTCTTCTTGTCCGTCACCTGACAGGCATCTTTCATTCAGGTGGAAACCCCCATCTTCGGGAGTATAACCGCCTGCAACAGATACCAGACGGCAACAATTATTAAAAACACCAACATATTACTCATCTTAAACATCCTTTTCTGGTTGATTGTGTCATAAAACTGTAGATTACGTTTTAATACGTCTGCTGTCCATACTTTTTTTGTCCGATTTTTTTGTTTGGGCATCCTTCATATGTTCTGTTTGCCCCTTGCCGGAACCCCAAAATTAGGATATAAAAATCTCATGCTGCCCGCCATCCCATACAATCCCGGCCTGACCCTGGCCCTGGCCCTCGTGATCGGCATGACCGCCCAGAGCATTGCCCGGCATATCCGCGTGCCCGGCATCGTGCTTCTGCTTGCGACCGGTGTTTTTCTCGGCCCGGACGGGCTTGGCCTGATCCAACCGGCAAGCCTCGGTTCGGGCCTGAACATCCTGACCGGGTTTGCGGTTGCCGTAATCCTTTTCGAAGGGGGGATGAGCCTTCGGTTCAAACGGCTGAAAAAGGTTCACAAGGCCATCCGCCATCTTATCCTGTACGGAGGGGCCATAACCGTTGCCGGCGGCACGCTTGCGGCACGCTACTTCCTTTCCTGGCCGATCAAGACATCCCTTTTATTCGGAACACTGGTCATGGTCACCGGTCCCACGGTGATCAACCCGATCTTAAAGAGACTGAGGGTGACCCGATCCGTGGCGACCATACTGGAAGCCGAAGGGGTATTTATCGACGCAATCGGCGCAGTGGTGGCCATCGTGGCCCTCGAGGCCGCAACCGGCCCTCACATGGCCGGCCCGTATGTCTGGCTCTGGCATGTCTTTTCCCGGATCGGGTTCGGAATTATTTCCGGAGGCGCAGCCGGGATGATACTTGTACGACTCCTTAAATCCGGGCGCGCCATTGCCGAGGGAATGGAAAATGTATTTATACTTTGCGCGGTTCTTGCCCTCTTCCAGGCGGCCAATTCCGTGCTGGCTGAAAGCGGGATCGCCGCAGTGACCGTGGCCGGACTTTTTGTAGGCAACCTCGATACGGGCACAACAGCCATAGACGACCTTGCCGAGTTCAAGGAAGGACTCACCGTCATGCTCATCGGCATGCTCTTCGTCCTGCTGGCGGCTGACGTGCGCATAAACCAGGTGACGCAACTGGGACTGCCGGGCCTTTTAGTGGTCGTTGCATTAATCGCCGTGGTCCGCCCCCTGGCGGTATTCGCGGGATGCGCCCGCTCGACGCTGAGCTGGCGGGAAAAAGTCTTTATCGCTTCGATCGGGCCGAGGGGAATCGTGGCCGCCGCCGTGGCATCTCTCTTTGCCGCTAACCTGGCCGAAAACGGAATTCCAGGCGGCTATGCCCTGCGGGCGATGGTATTTCTCGTCATCCTGGCCACGGTCTTTTTTTCAGGCATTGTCGGTCCCGTCATCGCGGGCATTCTCGGGCTGAGACGGCCCTTGAAAAGCGGTTGGGTCATCCTGGGCGCCAACGACCTGGCCCGGGGCCTGGCAAAAGTGCTGAAAACCCGTGGCGAGGAGGTTATCAGCATCGATGCCAACGCAGACCATTGCCGGGCCGCCCGGGACGACTGCACCAAGGTCATCTTCGGAAACGGCCTGGAAGCCCGGACCCTGCAAAGGGCCGAAATCGACACCCGGCGGGGTGCCATTGCCGCAACTGAAAATGAGGAGGTAAATCTTTTATTTATTTCAAGGGCAAGGGCCGAGGCAAGGGGCATCTCACTCTTTTCGACGCTGAGGCAGTCGGGCAACTCCCTTAACGACCTGATGCTCCACGAAGCCGGTTCGCAGGTTCTGTTCGGCAACCCCACGGACGTGGCCCTCTGGTCGGTCCGTTTAAGCAGAGGTCAGGTTGTCCTGCGGGTCCGGACACTTGAAAATGCCCGGCATTTAGAAAAAGACGCAGCAACTGCATGGCCGGAGGAAGCGAACAACGCCATGATCTGCGCGGCGGTTTTGCGCGGCAAAAACCTTTTTCCCGTTGGAGATCAGACCCGCTTCAAGACCGGTGACAAGGCGTTTTTCTTTGTTCTTGAAAAAGAGGCAAAATTCGTGGAAAAAGCCCTGTCGGAAACCGGATGGGTTGCCGCCGGTCCAAATGAACCCGAAAAACAGGATAAGCAGGATAACGGGGATTTTTTCCACACCTCAATGTGTGAAATTGAGTGATTCCTAAAGCACCCGTTCCAGCGCATGGATAAGATCGGCCCTGGAAAAGGGCTTGGTCAGCGCTGCGGCAAACCCGTGGGCTGAGAATTGTGTAACCACGGGATCATTGGAAAATCCCGTGGTGATAATTGCCCTGACATCCGGGTCGATTGCACTCAGCCGTTTCATGGTCTCAATCCCGCCCATGCCGTGCCGGTTGGTGAGATCGAGGAGCACGGCATCAAAAGGTGTTTTTCCTTTCATGGCTTCGGTATAGCGATTCACCGCCGCCTCCCCTTCTGAAACAGCCTCGGCATCAATTCCGCTGCGTGCCAGCATCATCACACAGAGATCCCTCAGAGCGAGCTCATCATCCATCACCAGCACCCGTCCCGAAAGCTGGGGCAACTCGTCTCCGGGCGCGGCCCGAGAGGATTCGACCGGCCCTGGCTCCGGCCCGTCCACCGGCATAAAAATATCTACGACGGTCCCGACACCGGAATTAGAAACAACGTCTATGCTCCCTCCGTGCTTCTCGATTATGGCATAAGCTGTGGACAGACCGAGCCCCATCCCCTTTTTGGCGCCCCGCTCCTTTGTGGAAAAATACGGATCGAAAATACGCGGTAGGATATGTTCGGAAATCCCGGAACCCGTGTCGCTGATGCTGATCCTGACCCGCTTTTTCATATTTTCCTTTATCTTGTTACCCACATCCCCACCGGTTCCATTTTCACCGGTTTCATTTTCGGTCCGGCAGATGATCCTGACCGAACCCTTGCCACCCGTGGCTTCCACGCTGTTTGCAACTATATTGGACAATGCGTCGACAAGCTGTTTGGGATCGGCAAGGAGTTCCGGCATACCGTCTTCCGCCTCAATTTCGCACACGCCGCCGGCACCGGGCACCGAAACTACCGCCTTTTTTACAAGCTGCTTTATATCCGTCGTCCGGCAAGAAAGCATGTTGCCGTGGGTCATGCGCATGAGACAGGCGGTCAGGTCCCGGGCACGGAGACAGGCCTGGTGCGCGCTCTCAAGGTGAATCGAATCGCCCACCAGGGGACGGATATCATCTTTTGCAAGAGAAATCCGCCCAAGAATAACCGCCAGTAGATTGTTAAAATCGTGAACCAAACCGCCGCACAACTGGTTGACGACTTCCGCATTTCTTGAGTTCATCAGTTCCCGGTGTTGCGCCAGCCGGTCGGTTACATCCATTCCCATGGCCAGAAGCGCGGTAACGCTTCCCTGGCCGTCGGTCAGGTCCCTGTACAACCATTCTATAATCCTGGGCTTGTTGTCCCGTGTTCTGAAAACCGTCACATTTTCGCCCAGCCCTTCCGGACTTTTCCCCTTTGTATAGCCCAAATATTCTCTGGTGTTAAAAGTTTCAGGCTTGAAAATGGTTTTCCAGTGTTTGCCCACAACCTCTGAAACAGTATAGCCCGAGATCTGCTCCAGGCAGGGGTTGAACCTGAGTATTCGCCCATCGGGGTCCAGTACCAGCATAAGGACCGGGGCTGCGTTAAAAATCTTTTCGGCAAACTCTTTTTCCAGCCGCAGGTTTCCCTCGGTTTTTTTCCGCTCCACGATTTCATCTTCCAGGGCAACCACACTGGCATCAAGCTCCTCCATCTTCTTTTCCAGCTTGTTGACAAGCCGTTCGCTGTAGAGCCTGTATGTTTCATACTCGTTTGTATCCTCGGGCACCCGGAAACTGATGGCACCGGACCGGATATCCTCCATAACCGATTCAACACGTCCCATGAGTTCGGCCGGGGCCAGCGGCTTGCGGATAAAATGAGAGGCCCCCAGTCGCAGGGCCAGCTCCTCGTCCTGTTTCTCGGTGTAGGTGCCGGAATAAAAAATAAAGGGGATGTGACGGAGGGTATCAATGAGTTTGCAATACCTGCAGAACTGGAACCCGTCCATCTCGGGCATGAGGATATCTGAAATGATCAGATCGAAATCTTCGGCAGAAAGGAGAATTTCCAGGCCCTTTTTCCCGTTTTCAACGCAAGAGACCGTGTGCCCCCTTTTTTCCAGCAGGCCCTTTAAAAGCTCCGCGTTCACCCGGTTATCATCAGCCACAAGAATACGCATGAAATCCTCCAGCTTACACTATTGAGGCGGACGTCCTGCCTGAACGGAAGAAGGGCGGGTTCCGGTTCCCGAATCCGTGACGGGTTATGAGTTCATATAATTATGAGGCAAGGCGCAGACAGTAAAAAGCTCAACCGCTCCTTTTCTTTCAATATAGGAGTGACACATTGCCGTCAAGGAGAAAATAGCAATACTTTCACCCGGTAATCCGGTTTACAAAGGCTTTTGTTCGTGATATATCATTGTCGAACTCGTAAAAAATCCATCTGCTGCGTCGCGCAAGCCGTGAAAGAGCTGACGCACAAAAAAGCGATATAAGTGCCAAACCCGCACCATCCTCCCAGGGAGACACGGTAATGGAAGTTTTAAAAATCCGCATAGCCCATGATCTCGATGCGTTTGATCCCCTTGGCATAATGAACCGGGGAATAGACAAAACAATCGCCGAGATGTTCAAATCCATGCATCCCATATTTTCGTTTTCGAAAACAGCCTGGAAACCGCAGATCGACGTGTTTGAAACCGCTAAGAAAATATTTATCCGCGCCGATGTCGCAGGTGTTGAAAAGGCTGAGATCGGCCTTGAAATCAGCCCCGATGCCGTCCGGATCTCGGGGCGCCGCTCAAGCCATCCTCCCGCTGAAAACGGCCGGTACCGCCTGGTCGAAATAGAGTACGGCCCGTTCGAGCGAGTGGTTCGTCTGCCGTATTCCATAGACACCGAAACAGTAGTGGCAACTTACAAGAGAGGTTTTCTGATCATTGAAATGGAAAAGCTGCCCCCTGTTTCGCGGCAGAATACACCCATCCGTGAGGAATAAAGCTCCGGACTCGCATAACACGCAGAGGAACCCATGACTGAAAAAAACAAAAAAAAGACCGCGCCAACTGACCGT
Organism: Deltaproteobacteria bacterium; assembly: GCA_013151835.1. Taxonomy (GTDB): domain Bacteria; phylum Desulfobacterota; class Desulfobacteria; order Desulfobacterales; family Desulfosalsimonadaceae; genus JAADHK01. The sequence goes on along the minus strand of JAADHK010000027.1, from coordinate 2,313 downwards.
ATTCCAGCGGTCCTCCCCATACTCCCCCTGTTTGACGTTGTATTGTTTCCCAAGATGGTCCTCCCCTTAATCGTCAAGCAGAAAGAATCGATCCGGCTCATCGACGAGGTCATGGCAAAAGACAGGCTCGTGGGCGCGGTTACGTCACGGAGTAAACAGCTGAAAAAATCATATTCAATGGATGATCTGCATGGCGTGGGAACCAGCGCGGTAATCCTGAAAATGGCCAAAACCGATGAAAACACGGTCCAGATTCTCCTCCAGGGCATCGGCCGTTTTAAGGTTTCGGGACTCATATCAGACGACCCGTATATCACGGCCGGCATCGAGACGATAAATCCTTCCGAACCAGAGGGCAAAGAGATAAGTGCCATGATGTCGAGCCTGATCAACCAGTACCAGAGGGTCGTAGAGCTGTCGTCGTCCCTGCCGCCCGAAATCGGCGCAATGGCCAATACCATAGAGGAGCCCGGCACACTGGCCGACATGGTCACCTCCACCATCGGATCGGCCACAGTGGAAAAGCAGGTTATTCTCGAGTGCTTTAACGTGAAAAAACGGTTAAAGGAGGTTATGCGCCTTGTGGCGTACCAGATCGAAATCCTCGAGATAGGGAGCAAAATCCAGACCCAGGTCAGGGGGGACATGGACAAACAACAGCGGGAATACTATTTGCGCCAGCAGCTCAAGGCCATAAAAGAGGAACTGGGCGAAAAAGAGGCCCCCAATGTCGAGCTGGACGAACTGCGCGAAAAAATCAAATCCGGAAAGCTCCCCGAAGCGGCCGCAAAGGAGGCCGAGCGTGAATTAAATCGATTGGCCCGCATGCACCCCTCTTCCGCCGAATACACCGTGGCCCTGACCTATCTTGACTGGCTCACGGAACTTCCCTGGAGCGATGTCTCGGAAGACCGTCTCGACCTGAAAAAAGCCCGGGCCGTGCTCGACCGGGACCACTACGGCCTGGAACGGGCAAAGAAAAGAATACTGGAATACCTTGCGGTGTTGAAGCTGAAACCGGACGTCAAGGGACCGATTCTCTGCTTTGCCGGCCCCCCCGGCACAGGCAAGACATCCCTGGGCGCATCAATCGCAAAGGCTCTGGGGCGAAAATTCGTGCGAATGGCCCTTGGGGGAGCCCGGGATGAGGCTGAAATACGCGGCCATCGCAGAACCTATGTGGGCGCCCTTCCCGGCAGGATAATCCAGGGCATCCGCCGGGCGGGGACGAAAAACCCGGTATTCATGCTCGACGAGGTCGACAAGCTTGGCGCGGATTATCGGGGCGACCCGTCCGCAGCCCTGCTCGAGGTTCTGGACCCGGAACAGAACGCTTCATTTACGGATCATTACCTGGATGTCGCCTTTGATCTTTCAAAGGTAATGTTCATAACGACCGCAAACAGGCTCGACACCATTCCTCCGCCCCTGCTCGACCGGATGGAAGTCCTGCGCCTTTCGGGGTACACGCTCGAGGAAAAAACGAAAATCGCCACCAGGTACCTGGTTCCAAGGCAGCGCTCAGCCCACGGCCTGACCGGTCAACAGATATCCATTACAAAAGGGGCTGTAAAAACAATTATATCGGCCTATACGCAAGAAGCGGGTGTGCGGAACCTGGAACGGGAAATCGCCGGCGTATGCCGGGGGGTGGCAAGCAAAATCGTAAACAATGAAGCGGAAATGTTCAAGGTGGTAAAATCTGATATTGTCGGCTTCCTGGGACCGGCAAAATTTTCCTCCGATGAAATCAAAAAGCGCGTATCCACGCCGGGAGTAGTCATGGGCCTTGCCTGGACCCCGGCCGGCGGGGACGTGCTCTTCATAGAGGCAACCATAATGAAGGGGACCGGCAGGCTTATACTTACCGGCCAGCTCGGGGACGTGATGAAGGAATCGGCCCAGGCGGCCTTAAGCTATATCCGTTCAAATGCAAAGGCGCTTGAGATCGACGAGGAAAGGTTTTCAAAGACGGACATCCACGTCCATGTGCCGGCAGGCGCCATCCCGAAAGACGGGCCCTCGGCCGGCGTTACCATGTTAACGGCCCTGGCCTCGATTTTCACGGATACGCCAACGTCGAAAAACCTGGCCATGACCGGCGAAATCACCTTGAGGGGCCGGGTGCTGGCCGTGGGCGGGATCAAGGAAAAGATGCTTGCGGCCCACCGGGCGGGCATTCGAACCATTATTCTGCCGGAATCCAATGAAAAGGACCTCGAAGACCTGCCCGAAAACGTTCGTGAACAGATGACTTTTCATTTTGCGGCAAATATGCGCAACGTGATACGGATAGCCTTGGGACGATAACGG
>JAADHK010000055.1 GCA_013151835.1 Deltaproteobacteria bacterium | reverse complement strand
TTCCGTCAACGTCGATCACCTCTGTTTCTTTACCCACGGCATTTTTCGGATCTTTTCCCACATATGCGATCCGCTTTTTCTTTATGCCGACCGAAAACCCGTCCAGCACTTCTCCGGTAAACACGTTAAAAACCCTGCCGCCGGTGATGACCATGTCGGCCGGTTCCAGTCCCTGCGCGACATTTATCAATGACCTGGTGACATCCATATAGTCCATTTCACTCTCCGAGAGATTTACATGTCTGTATCAGGCCGATCCGATATACGCGTGGCATCGCTGCCTGCTACCCCCGGGCCGCGCGATCGGCCTGATGCTCGTTCCACGCACGGAACATGAGCACGTTCCATAGTATATGATGATTTTTTCTCTTTTTCACGAGCAAATCAGACCATAAGGCACGGATACGGCCGGGTGCAAACAGGCCTTCGGCCGCAAGCGCATCTTCCGAAAGAAGGCTTTCTGCCCAGCCGCGCAAAGGCCCTGCCAGCCAGTCAAAGGTAGGCGCGCCAAACCCTTTTTTGGGCCGGTCGGTTATCTCCCGGGGCACGTAACGATCGAGGACCTTTTTTAAAATTATCTTTCCTGTTTTCCCGTCGGTCTTCATCCACAGCGGAAGTCGCCACGCGAGTTCCACGACCCGGTGATCTAAAATCGGGTTGCGCAGCTCAAGGCTCACCGCCATGGCGGCCCGGTCCACCTTGGCGAGAAGATCGTCCGTCAGGTAATTTATCATATCGGCAAACATCATGCATGAGACCGGGTCTGGCAGACTGGCATCCAGCGCGTCTCTCACATACCCGGGAACGGACTCGCGACCCGCTATCAAAAGACGTTCCGGCGCATTTACGGCGGATATGCGCTTTACATAGGTATCGACGATGCTCTCTGCCATGATATCCTGCGCATGGGCTGCAAGGCGGCCTTCCGGGGACCATGACAATGCCTTTAATGCGCCGGCCGCGCAGATGCGGACCGGCCGTGGGATGCTCCTGTTCGCCTTCCAGATCTTCGCCCCCCGGAAATATCGACGATACCCGCAGAACAATTCGTCTCCCCCGTCGCCGGTAAGGGCCACGGTGACATTTTCCCGCGCAAGCCTTGATACAAGAAAGGTGGGTACCTGGGAGGAATCGGCAAAGGGCTCGTCGTAAATCTTCGGCATGTCCGGTACCACGTCCAGCAGGTTTTCGGTGGTGACATAGAGCTCGGTATGGTCGGTGCCGAGGTGGCGTGCCACTGCGGCCGCGTGATTCGCCTCATTCATGGTGGGATTGGAAAAACCGATGGTAAACGTCTTTATCGGACGCGGGCTTTGCGCCTGCATCATGGAAACCACCGTGGACGAATCGATCCCGCCCGAAAGGAGCGCACCCAGGGGGACATCCGATATCATCCGGGAACCCACCGCGTCGTAAAGAAGATCGTGCAGGGCCTGTTCCGCTTCTTCCATGCTCCCATCAAAGGGCATTTGTACGCCTTTTTCAGCGATCCCGCGGGCTGACCAGAAGGGATCGGCTCTCCTGTTGAGGGCGTCAACCCCGGTTCTTTTATCAATGTCATCGAATGAAACTTCAAGGACCGTTCCGGGCATGAGCTTGTAGACACCGGCGTAGATGGAAAACGGGGCCGGAACATAGCTGTACCGTAAAAACAGGGCAAGGGCCGAACGATCGATTTCGCGGGTAAAACCCGGATGCGCGCACAGGGCCGAAAGCTCGGACGCAAACACTAAATCATTGCCGGCCCGGCCGTAATAGAGCGGCTTTTTCCCCATGCGGTCACGCGCGAAAGAAAGCACCCGCTCTTTCTTATCCCACAGAGCCAGGGCGAACATGCCGTTACATTTGGCAAGGGCCTTTTTAAGCCCCCATTTCGACACGGCAAAAAGGAGCACCTCCGTGTCTCCGGTCCCGGCAAATACCGCGCCCGATGATTCGAGGTCCGCACGGAGCGTACGGAAATTATATATTTCGCCGTTATAGGCCAGCACATACCTGCCGCAGGATGATTCCATGGGCTGTTTTGCATGCTCAGAAAGGTCGATGACCGCAAGCCGACGATGGGCCAGGCCGATGCCGGCCGGAGCATCCATCCACACCCCGTGTCCGTCCGGCCCCCGGTGTGTAAGAGGCGCCGACATCCGGCCGAGAATTTCCGCCATGTCCCGCGCTTGCATGTCTTTGCTTAAAAATCCGGTAAATCCGCACATCCAGGAATTCCTCTACAAATCAAGAGCGACTGCCCCATGGTTGATTTCAGCCGTAATCCCGCGGCCCTGCCCTGCATCAAGAAATATATCAGGGGGCAAAAGAAATCAATAAGATTACCAAAGTGTAATGATCGGGCAATATTGTGTCAATGTTTGCATGGCATAAGAGATGGCAATAATGAAACGGGATTATCGATTCAACAAGGAAACAAAAAATGCAGTCATCTCCGGAAAAATTAACAGGCGCATATGCGGTGACAATCACGCTTTTATGCCTGTCCACCCTGTTTTTCGGCCAGTTCAGCCGGGACCTCTGGACCCCGGATGAGCCGAGGGTGGCCGCAATATCCCTTGAAATGAGCCGCACCGGGGATTTCGTTATTCCGAGGCTTTCCGGAAGGGCGTTTATTGAAAAACCGCCCCTCTTCTTTGCCGTTTCAGCCGGGTTTATCCGCATGCTGGGCAAATACGCCGATCCGGCCCAGGCCATCAGACTGGCGGTTGCCCTGTTCGGGGTCGCCACCCTGCTGATGACCTTTCTTCTGGCGAAACGCCTTTACGGCACGACTGACGGACTGATCGCCGCAGCCCTTCTTTCGACAATGATCGGTTTTGCCCAGACCTTTCACTGGATACGGGTTGACGCAGCCTTATGTTTTTTCGTTATGGCAGCCGTGTGGTCTTTTGCCGAGGCAAGGCTTGGGGGCCGCCCGTGGTTCCTCCTTCTCGCCGGCCTTTTCACGGCAGGGGCGTTTCTCACCAAGGGGCCGATCGGTCCGGTCCTGACGGCCATACCCTGCGCCGCCATGTTTATCTTCCGACCGGAGGTAAAAGAGGGCTCCGCCAACCGAAGCACCATCTTTTTTTATATGGCCGGCCTGCTTGTCTTTATCCTGGCTGCGGGCGCCTGGATTATACTTTTGCGCCTCCACGGCGGTGAAGAGCTCTGGCATGAATGGTTCTGGGTGAACCAGGTGGGCCGCCTCACGGGGACCGCAGCGGCAAAGGGACATATCCGGACGGGCAAACCTTTTTACTACTTGGTGCAGACGGCTGCGGACACCATGCCCTGGTTTCCGCTGGTCCTGATATGGGCTGGTACTATTGTAAAAAATATGGTAAAGCACAGCCCTGTTTCAAAAAAGGATATATTCCTTTTTGCCTGGGCCGCCGGAATTCTGGTACTGCTCTCTCTTTCAGCGACCAAACGGGGAATTTACATGGCGCCCCTCCTTCCCGCCTTTGCCCTGATGGGCGCCTCGATATTGCAGGAGATCGGGTATCCGCGCGGCGTAAAAGGCTATCTAACGGCCTGGATATGGATCTGCACTGGCCTGCTTGCACTTTTCGCTCTTATCCCCTTTGTCGCCGGGTTTCTGCCCCATAAAATACCCGCCCCGGTCATCCTTTTTTTAAAAACGGTTCATTCGGGCAACATCCTTGCGGGGCTGGGAGTAATAATCTGTCTGTACCTGATATCGACAACCCGAAAAACAGGGGTGGATATCAAGGCCGCAATCTTTGTAACGGCCTTTTTATACATCGGTATCTGGTCAGTTCCGGCACGGGCCGTTAACACGGTAAAACGCATGAAAAACGATTTCACCTCGTTTGTATCCCGCATTCCGGAGAATGCCCGGCCGCGCATCGCGGGCTTTAACTTAAACGAAACCATGCTCGGGTGTTTCTATTATTATTCAGACTGGGCCGTGCCCCGGGTTTCAAACGTTTTTCGGGTAAACCGGATTCTTTCGGGAAAAGACAAACAATTTGATTCCATTATCATCAACAAGGACGGGTCCCGTTCCCGGGCGCTTGAGTTTATCAACAAAACAATATATATCCCATGGCAAATCATCCAGGAGACCCATACCGGCAACCCGAAACACAGCCGGCGAATATTTTTGATCACCGGCCGGACACAAAAGGGAATACCTGCAAAATGAAAAATAAGTTTCTCCCGTTCTCAAAGCCATCAATCAGCGATGCCGACATCGAAACGGTCTGCGACGTCATGCGCTCCGGGTGGCTAACAACTGGAAAGCAGGCGGCCTTGTTTGAAAAACAATTTTGCAAATACACCGGCGCTGCCCATTGCGTGGCCCTTTGCTCGGCCACTGCGGGGATGCACCTCCTGCTCTCGGCCCTGGGCATCGGGCCGGGAGACGAAGTGCTCACACCCTCCATGACCTGGGTCTCGACCGTAAACCTCATTACGCTTGCGGGCGCAACCCCTGTATTTGCGGATATTGACCGCGACACGCTCATGGTTACGCCGGAGACAATCGAAAAATGCGTTACAGAAAAGACCAGGCTGATAATCCCGGTCCATTTCGCCGGCGCCCCGGCAGACATTGGCCCCATTCGGGATATGGCCGCAACACACGGCATATTTCTCGCCGAGGACGCGGCCCATGCCCTGGGGACGAAATACAAGGGAGATAAGATCGGGGCGGCAGGCACGTGCATCTTTTCTTTTCATCCCATCAAAAACATTACCACAGGCGAGGGCGGGATGTTCTGCACGGATAACGCCGGACTCGCGGACAGTATCAGGCGCCTTAAATTCCACGGACTCGGCGCTGACGCCTATGACCGCGCAACCGGCGGGAGATCGCCCACAGCCGAAGTCCTGGAGCCAGGCTTCAAGTACAACCTGACCGACATGGCCGCGGCTCTCGGAATCAGCCAGCTTAACCGGATCGATGACTTCAACGGAAAAAGGAAGGCGCTTGCCGCGCGATACAGAAAACAACTTGCAAAACTCGACGCAGTTACGCCCCTTTTTGATCCCCCCTATGATTACGGTCATGCATGGCATCTTTTCGTCATACGTTTAGATATTGATAAAGCGAATATGAGCGTGGACGATTTCATCGATGAAATGAAGACACGAAACATCGGGGTCGGCCGTCATTTCAAGGCCGTGCACCTGCATAAATTCTACCGGGAAACTCTGCGCCTTGACCCGGAAAACCTCAAAAACACGGAGTGGAACTCCATGCGTATATGCTCGCTCCCCCTTTTTCCCGACATGGAACCCGAAGATGTCGACCGGGTAGTGAATGCCATAAAGGAGATTTTAACAAAATGAACAAATCCGAACTCATATCCATCGTCATCCCGGTATTCAACGAGGCCGGGTCCCTGGACGAGCTGATCCGCCGGTGCCTGGATATTTGCCATACCCGGTTTTCCCGGTTTGAAATCATACTCGTGGACGACGGGAGCACGGACGGGTCCGCAGACATGATCTGCAATTCGGCCGGGCAACACCCGGGCGAGATCATCGGCGTGCTGCTGAACCGGAACTACGGGCAGCATGCGGCCATAATGGCCGGGTTTGAAAAATCAACGGGCGATATCGTGGTTACCCTGGATGCGGACCTCCAGAATCCGCCCGAGGAAATCGGAAAACTTGTGGAAAAGATCATGCAGGGATTCGATGTCGTGGGAAGTGTGCGGAAAGACCGGCAGGATTCGATCTTCCGCAGGCTGGCATCGGCATCCATCAATCGGGTCGTGCGAAGCTATACGGGCGTTGACATGCACGATTACGGATGCATGCTCCGGGCCTACCGGCGGCATATCGTGGATGCCATGCTCTCTTGCCACGAACACTCCACCTTTATCCCGGTACTCGCCAACAGCTTTGCCGGTAAAACCGCCGAGGTGGAAGTGGGCCATGAAAAACGGACGGAGGGGGATTCGAAGTACAGCCTGTGGAAGCTTATCAATCTCCAATTCGACCTTTTGACAAGCATGTCCACGCTTCCTTTGAGGCTGCTTTCCGTAGTCGGGGTTCTTATCTCCGCAACCGGCATCGGCTTCGGCCTGTTTCTCTTTGTCATGCGGCTGATACACGGCCCGGGATGGGCCGCCCAGGGGGTTTTCACCCTTTTTGCGGCCCTGTTCATATTCATCGGGTTCCAGTTTATCGGCATGGGCCTTCTGGGAGAATACATCGGCAGGATGTACCACGATGTCCGGGGCCGGCCCCGCTATTTTGTGTGCCGTGTGGCCGGAGAAATACAAGACTTAAAGGTTGTCACCGCGTCTGCAACGAAACCTGCGGACAATGAAAACCTTCTTAAAAAATCATAGGGAGAAAAGAATGAAAGCCATTGTATTTGCTTACCATAACATGGGGTGCGAGGGCATCCGCGCCCTTTTAAGAAACGGATTTAAGATTTCAGCCGTGTTCACTCATAAGGATGACCCGGATGAGAACGCCTGGTTCGAATCAGTGGCCGAGCTTGCCGCAGCCAACAACATCGAAGTCTTTGCACCCGATGACATCAACCATCCCATGTGGCTGGAAAGAATCCGACGGATGGCGCCGGATATTATCTTCTCCTTTTATTACAGGAGGCTTATCAAAAAGAAAATCCTGGACATTCCCCGTCTCGGTGGATTCAATCTCCACGGCTCCCTGCTTCCCCGGTACCGGGGCCGGTGTCCGGTCAACTGGGTGATCGTAAACGGCGAAACCGAAACCGGGGTCACGCTCCATGAAATGACCGAAAAGCCGGATGACGGAGACATCGTCTGCCAGGAGAAGATTACCGTTGATAAAGACGATACGGCCGAATCCCTTCACGCGAAAATGAGGAGCGCTGCCGCCGGCATGCTCGATACGATCCTGCCTGAAGTGCGGGACGGCGTGATTCCAAAAACGCCCCAGAATCATGAATCAGCCTCATACTTTTCCGGCCGGAAACCCGAAGACGGGGCGATCAACTGGCACACGTCTTCGACTCGGATTCGAGACCTTGTCCGGGCCGTGACCCGGCCATACCCGGGCGCGTTTTCATTTATCGGCGGTCGAAAAGTCATTTTCTGGGAAGTATCGGAACTGCCGCAAAGCGCGAACCTCGAAAAGCCGGGCGCAATCGTCTCGGTCTCTCCCCTGATCGTTTCCACTGAAAACGGCACAGTGCGGATTGATTCCGCACAACCTGCGGGCGGACTTTACATGCGCGGGACCCAGCTCGCAGAAGAACTGAAACTTACACCGAAAATGACTTTCGGCCCCATAGCCACACGACGGAAACCGGAGAAAAAGAAGATCCTTATCCTGGGCGTAAACGGGTTTATCGGAAACGCATTAAGTGAGCGGCTCCTTGAATCGGGAAAATATGAGGTTCACGGCATGGACCTTGGATGCGACAAGATCGAAAGGCTGATCAACCGGCCGGATTTCTTTTTTCACGAGGGGGACATCGGCATCCACCGGGAATGGATCGAATATCACGTGAAAAAATGCGATATCATCCTCCCCCTGGTGGCCATTGCCACGCCCATCGAGTATACGCGAAACCCCTTGCGGGTATTTGAACTCGATTTTGAGGAAAATCTGCGAATTGTCAGGTATTGTGCCAAATATAACAAACGGATCCTTTTTCCCTCGACTTCCGAGGTCTACGGCATGTGCGAGGACGAGGAGTTTGACGAGGATGAATCCAGACTTGTCCTCGGCCCCATCAACAAGCAGCGATGGATCTATTCCTGCTGCAAGCAGATGCTCGACCGGGTCATCTGGGCGTATGGCGCAACCAGAGGCTTAAAATTCACATTATTTCGACCCTTTAACTGGATCGGCCCGCGCCTGGACAGCCTTGATTCGGCCCGCATCGGCAGCTCCAGGGCCATCACGCAGCTCATTTTAAACCTCGTGGAAGGTACCCCGATCCAGCTCATGGACGGCGGCGCCCAAAAACGCTGCTTCACCGATGTCTGCGATGGCGTGGAATGCCTGTTTCGCATCATCGAAAATAAAAACAAGGCTTGCGACGGCAGAATCATCAATATCGGAAATCCGGAAAACGAGGCGAGCATCCGTAAGCTCGCGGAAATCCTGGTTGATAAATTCGAAAAACACCCCTTGCGCGAAAAGTTTCCGCCCTTTGCCGGTATGTGCGAGATAGAAAGCAGTAGTTATTACGGCAAGGGCTACCAGGATGTGGTTCACAGAAAACCCTCCATTAAAAACGCCAGGGCGCTTCTTTGCTGGGAGCCGAAGGTCCCTCTCGAAGAATCGGTGGAAAAGACTCTGGATTATTTTTTAAAGGAAGAGGCGGACGAGCCGGATCATGAATGAAAGCTGTTAGCTGTTAGCGGCGTTGTTCATCAACTGTCAACTGGTAACTGGTAACCGTAAACGGCTGTGAAAGCAGGTTATGAAGACAATATTAGGATTGAGAATCGACGTGGACACGAACCGGGGCACCCGGCTCGGGGTGCCCAATCTCTGCCGCCTCTTTTCCCGGCATCGCCTGTTTGCGACATTTTTCTTCTCGGTCGGGCCGGACAATATGGGACGCCATATTTTACGCCTGCTGCGCCCGGAGTTCTTAAAAAAAATGCTCCGCTCCCGTGCACCCTCCCTTTACGGGTGGGATATCCTGCTTTGCGGGACCCTGGGGCCCGGCCCTGTCATAGGGGAAAGACAAAGAGATACAATTGCGTCCGCGGCTGCCCTGGGCCATGAAACCGGGCTCCATGCATGGGATCACCATGCCTGGCAGACCCGGATCGACAGGATGGACGCAAAGCAGGTCCATACCCATTTACAAAAAGGATGCGACATGCTCAAACGGATAACCGGCCGCTCGCCGGTCTGTTCGGCGGCGCCTGCCTGGAAATGCACGGACACCGTGCTGGAGGAAAAAGACCGGTTCCCCTTTTCGTATAACAGCGACTGCCGGGGAGAAACCATCTTTACGCCCGTGGTTTCCGGCCGTAAAATATCCCAGCCCCAGATCCCGGCGACGCTTCCCACCTATGACGAAATCATAGGGACGGCCGGGGTTACGGACGAAAACTACAACGACTATATCATCTCGCGGCTCCGGCCGGGCAGGCTCAATGTCCTGACCATTCATGCCGAGGTCGAAGGTGTTTCACGTCTTACGATGTTTGAAGACTTCATGGGCAATATTTTATCAAAAAAAATCGATGTTCTCCCTTTGGGCGAACTGCTCATCAACCCCCTGCCCGGCAAAACAGCGGTCATTGTACAAAAGAAACTCCCCGGACGCGAAGGTTGGGTGTCTGTTCAGGATACGGGTCAGGATACGGGTCAGGATACGGGCGGAAAGGACAAAGGCAAAATATGAAACGGGCAGTTGTTAGCATCCTCTTCATCTACGCATTGATTTACCTGCTTCCGCTCGGGGCAAGGCCGCTTTTCATCCCCGACGAGACCCGGTACGCCGAAATCCCGCGCGAGATGATCGCCACAGGCGATTATACTGTTCCCCGTCTCAACGGCCTGCACTATTTTGAAAAACCGGTGCTTGGCTATTGGCTAAACGCCATATCCATAAAGGCGTTCGGCGAAAATGCCTTTGCGGTCAGGCTGCCCTCGGCGCTTGCAACCGGAATTTCAGCGGTTTTCGTCTTCTTTGCCGCATGCCTTACGGCCGGCGCTGCGGAAGCCGGTCTCTTTGCGGCATGCATATTCCTGACCTTTTTCGCGGTCTTCGGTATCGGGGAATTTGCCGTCCTGGACTCCATGTTCAGCCTGTTTGTGACCGGGGCCATGGCCTTTTTCCTGTTTGCATATGATAGCGACCCCGGGAGCCGAAAACGAGGATGGATGCTTGCGCTGTGCGGGCTGTTTGCGGGACTGGCCTTTCTCGCAAAGGGATTTATCGCGTTTGCCATACCGGTGGTAAGTATCGTGCCGTTTCTGATATGGGAGAAAAAGGCAAAAGAGATATTTCGCATCCCCTGGATTCCGATTGCAACGGCAATCCTCGTGTCGCTGCCCTGGGTTGTGGCGATCGGCCGGGCAGCGCCCGATTTCTGGCATTTTTTCATCGTAAACGAGCATATCAGGAGGTTTGTGGAATCAAACGCCCAGCACGCAAAACCTTTCTGGTTTTTCCTTGTTATCCTGCCCGGCGCGGCAATGTCGTGGACCTTTGTCTTTCCGGCCGCTTTTTCGGGCCTGAAAAAAGAAGGAACAGGCAAGACCATCGTGAGATATCTGGTCTGCTGGCTTGTTTTTCCGTTTATCTTTTTTTCAATGTCCAAAGGAAAGCTTGCCACTTATATCCTGCCGTGCTTTGCGCCCCTGGCAGTTCTTTTTGCCATAGGACTTGAGACGGCTCTTAAGGATGGACGAAACCGGCTTTTTTCAAGGGGCGCCCTTGCGCTGTCCATATTTGTCCTGATTCTCGCTGCCGGGCTTGCGGCGGTGCAGATGGCGGGGCCGCAGCATATCAGGCCATACACGACGGCCGCAAAATGGCTGTTTATCGAGGCCGGACTGATATCATGGGCCTTTTTATCCTTTTTGTCCGCAAATACGGCCCCCTGGCGGAAAAAAGCGGCCCTGTTTTGCGCGGCTCCGCTCTGCTTCATGTTTGCCGCCCATTTTGCCATCCCGGATACCGTACTTTTCAAAAAGGCCCCGGAAATACTGTTTGAGCGGCACACGGGCGTAATCGGTCCGGATACGCTTCTGGTCTCGGAGACTTCGCTTGCCCCGGCAATATCCTGGTTTTACAAAAAAAGCGACGTCTTTTTGTTTCAATCCAGAGGCGAGCTGTCATACGGACTTTCGTATCCCGATGCCGCCCACCGGTACATCAAGGATGTTTCCCGCCTGAAGGCGCTTATCGCGCAAAGGCGCAACAATGGCGGGGTGGTTCTGGTACTCAAGAAGAAAAAATACGCCGAACTTGCCCCAGACCTCCCGGTTCCGGTTTTTTCCGATACCCGGGGCAATTTTGTCATGGCCGGATTTTAAGGAATTTTACATGGAAACAGACACTGTTACAAAGCCCTGCGGGAAAAATATGGAGCAT
>JAADHK010000137.1 GCA_013151835.1 Deltaproteobacteria bacterium | reverse complement strand
TGTCGCGAAAGCGGAGGCATACATATAGTATTCCGAGTATTTCGCGACCCGCTACAACGCAGTAGATGGGACTTTTTACGACGCCATCAAGTCAGACTTTCATAAGTTTCCCACTTGGCATCGACCTGGTCCTGGACATCATCTATTTTTTCTTTTGTAAGTCCGGAAAATCTGGACTGGGTGGCGAAATATTCAGATACCGGTTTTTTCTTTTTCCCCAGGAGTTTCGCCGAAGGGCCGGTGAGCGTAAACTCCCCGTTTTCGATTTCATATAGATCAAAGAGCCCGGTTTCAACGGCCAGCCTCCCGATTTTAATGGTTTCCGACGCGGCAAATCCCCAGCCGGCCGGGCAGGGGGCAAGCGCGTGGATATATTTCGGCCCTGAAAGGGTTTTGGCTTTTGCAACCTTGTCAAAAAGGTCGTTCGGGTAGGCCGCGCACGCGGTTGCCACGTAGTCGATGCCGTGGGCCGCGATTATGGCCGGGATGTCCTTTTTCTTCTGTCGCTTGCCGGTGATGGGGGTGGTGGTGGTAAGCGCCCATTGGGGCGTAGTTCCTGAACGCTGGACGCCCGTGTTCATGTATGCCTCGTTGTCATAGCAGATGAAGATGAAATCTTCGCCCCGCTCGCACGCGCCTGAAAGAGCCTGCAGCCCGATGTCGCTCGTGCCCCCGTCCCCGGCCCAGGCAGCCACAGTTGTTTTTGTCCGGCCCTGGGCGCGCAACGCGCCGAGTACGCCCGTGGCCGCAGCGGCAGCCGACGCAAATGTCACGTTTACGCAGGGAAGCTGTGTGGCTGCAATGGGATAAAGGCCCTGGAGAACGGTGAGGCAGCTCGGCGGCACGACGAGAATGGTATCCCTGCCGAGCGCCTTGAGCCCGATCCTGTATACAAGGGAAAGGCCGCATCCCGCGCAGGCCCGGTTTCCCGGATGGACCAGTTCATCTTCCGGCAGGTTTAATATGGTTGTTTTTTGTGTCATGATGTTATTCCCGTGATTGATTGCAGGTTGGCCCATTATGTCCGCACGTATCGTAGGGGCAGACCCCTGTGTCTGCCCTTACATCCTGAGCCCTATCCATTCTGCCTCCGTTCCCGGTTTTTCCGTGCCTGTACACGCTTTTTCAAGAAGATCCACCAGCATGTTGGTTTGAATTTCTCGGCCGCCTATCCCTATGATATAATTTGATATGTCAGGCCTTGAGCCGGTTGCGGCATAGAGCGCGGCCCTGATATCCCCGCAAAGGGCGCCCTGGTTGCCGTAGCTTAAAGCCTTTTCGATCACGATAAGTCTTTTTTTGCTGGAAAACGCCTCGCGCACGGCCTGGTCCGGAAAAGGCCGATACAGCCTGATTCCGGCCACGCCGACAGGAATGCCGTCATTGCGCAGCTTGTCTACCGCAAGCCTGAGCTGGTATGAAAGCGAGCCCAGGCAGATTGCCACAAACTCTGCATCATCGCAGCGGTACGGCTCGATAAGGGGATTGCCGCCACGACCGAAGTTTTTTTTGAACCCCGCGTCTATCTCCTCGACAACGCTGATGGAACTGCGCAGGTCTGTGTGGAGGTTGTGCCTGATTTCCATGTATCCAGGGGCTGTTTTACCGTGTATATCCAGTCGTATATCCGGGAGGGTGACGGTGTTGAGATTGACCGGATTTTCGGGGTCGAGCCTGTATTCGGGTGAAATCCGGGGCAGAAATGCGTCCACGCGACCCTTGTCCGGAATCTCGAACGGCATGTAGGTATGAGAGAGAATATAGCCGTCATAGCATACCATTACCGGGATCGATACGGTTTCGGCGAGTTTGAAGGCCTGGATCACGGTGTCTATGATCTGCTGATGGTCGCAGCAGTAAATCTGTATCCACCCGGAATCCCTCTGGGAGATCGCGTCCTGGTGATCGTTCCACACCGTCCACGGCGCGCCGATTCCGCGATTTACCACGCACATGACAATGGGAAGCCTTGCGCCGGCAGCCCAGTGCACCTGCTCACTCATGTATAAAAGGCCGTTTGCGCTGGTGGCGGTAAATGCCCGCGCACCTGCCGAAGATGCCGCAATGCAGACCGCAAGCGCGGAATGTTCGCTTTCAACCGGAATGTATTGGGCATCCATCTCGCCGCCGTCCACGAATTCGGACAGCTTTTCGGTCAATGGCGTCTGCGGCGTAATCGGATAGGCCGCGATGACTTCCGCCCGGGCAAGCTTTACCCCGTTTGCTGCGGCGGTGTTGCCGGAATCTATGATATGCATGGCCGCTCTTCCTCCCTTCAGCCTGCTTTTTTCTTGGCAAAATCGGTTTCAGCCATCATGGTGATGGCGCAAACAGGGCATTCGGAGGCGCAGATCCCGCATCCCTTGCAGTATTCGTAGTCGATTTCCGGGGGAACCGTTTTCGTGACAACCCCGTCCGGGCAAAAGGCCCAGCATTTGAAACATGCGGGCCGGCCCTTTTTGGCGGGTATGCATTTTTCAAGGTCGATCACCGGCCGCGCCACCCGCCATGAACCGGTGCGGCCGCCGTCGCCTGGCCCGGGTTCGCTTTTGGATATGAATCGTGCGAATTCCCGCTTTTTATCAGCCTGTTTTTTATCCATTAAGGAGGTCTCCCACGATTGTTTGATCATAAGTGCGCAGGGCCGCATTGATATTTTTTTCCGGGTGTTTTCCCGCAAATTCTTTTTCGATTGCCAAAGACAGGGGTTCCATTCCGATCAGGCCGCTTGCCCGGGCAAAGGCGCCGATGATCCCTGTATTGACGATTCCGGAAGGAAGGCCGGCTGCCTCCGAGATGGAAGTGACGTCTGCGGTTGCCGTTCTTGCACCTTTAAAACAATAGGCGTCGGGTCCAAGCGGGGAGTTAATAATCACAAGCCCTCCGGGCACGGCGCCGGATGCGACATCGACCTCGTCAAGCAAAAGATGGTCCAGAACGATGACCATGTCCGGCCGGGTGATGGGCGAAAGATCATATATCTTTTTTTTCGCGATTTTAAGGGATGTGAGCACCGGCGCACCCCGCCGCTCCGTGCCGAATGTCGGGGCCATGACGACCCCTTCATACCCGGAGGCAAACGCTGCGTTGGCGACTATCTTGGCGGCCGTTATGGCGCCCTGGCCGCCCCGGCCGTGCCACCTTATCCTTATGATATCATCTTTCATGTCGGGTTTTCCCCATGTATTTAAGTAGTATGCGGCGTATGGACAATCGCGGGGCAAAACTTAACGTTTAAGTGAAGTTTTTGTCAACCATTTTCCTTGAAGCCGTCAGGGGTAAAATGGCATATCCTTTGGATATGATATGGTAAAAGAAATATCGATGGTCTTTGTTTCGCCCGGAGCGGCCGTTAGATCCCATTCCATGACCCCGGGTTTTCCGTTCTCGTCTTTCCTTGCGGGCTTCGGGGAAAACGAAATGTCCTCCACCGTGATCCGGTCGGTTTTAGAGACCGGAACGTGATCCAGCACCAGAAGTTTTACGGCCTTGTCACCGGTATTTTCTATACTGATGCGATAGGCCAGATCCCGAACCACCGTGTCCCGCTCAAATTTTTTGAAAAAGGTTTCTTTTAATTTGTCGACCCGTTTTTTTCTCTCAATCCTGATGGATCGGTCCTCTCCCAGCCCTATGACAAAGGGTTTTCCAGCTTGTTTTTCGCCAAGCCTCATGGCCCCCGCGTACCGGCCGTCGAAAAAGACGCGCATGGGTCCGGGCATGAGTTCGTCATCGGCCTTTGCCCGGCATGTAAGATATGCGTGAGGGCTTTGCGCGGGCACGCAGAGCCGGAAGAAGTCTCCTGTCATCGTCTTTGTGAACAAGGGGACATAGGTCTCTTCATCCCTGGACCGGACCGTGACCTGGCCCGCAATATCGTATTCCCTTGAGACGGCCGTGCGCCGTGCGGCGGCCCGGCTGAATTTCGCCTCCTGATACACGGAATCTTTCGCCTTTTTCATGGCTGCCGGGGCCGCCATCATCAGGTTTTTTTGTCGCCATGCCCGGGCCCGGGGGACATCCACATACCAGGGCGCGATTTCGGGCAGGCGCCCGTTTGGCACAAATAGCGCGTTTGATATGGTGAGCGCGACTCCATCCCAGTCCTCGCCGGTCTTCTGGACTATCCGAGCCATGAGGGAAAGGGAAAAATCCGTTTTAGACCCGGAAATATCCGCGCGGTAAACCGGGGACCACCCGGCCTGCCGCGTAATATAGGATGCGCGCATACGGATATCCTGGGCCTTGCCGGAGTTAAAGGTGATTTCAATCCCGGTGGTATTCCTGCTCCCACCGGACGATAGCATTGAAATTTCCTTATTTACGGCCGTGATCTTTTTATTGATCGTTCGTATCCGCCCCTCGATTTTGCTGATGTTTTTCTCTACTTCCTCGACAGTCTTCCCTATGAATGAAAGCATCCCGGAAAGGTCCGCCGGTTTTGGGGTTTTTCCCGCAGCCATTTCACAAACAGCTTTCCCTTTAGAAGAATCGATAATTGCGTCTATGAACGCCCCTTTTTTCTTCTCCGCCTCGATTCTGCCGGAAAATATTTCCCTTTGTGCCTTTAAATTATCGAGCTTTTTTTCCAGATCCCGGATTTTATCCTGGGGTGTTTCCGGTTCCGGAGTGCTGGTGACTCTCACCCCCATGACCGTACCCTTGCCGTAAACTGTGGCCGTTGCCGAATCTTCGTTAATGTAAAACGCATCTGTTTTAATGAAAAAACGCGTCATGCCCGGTTCGATATGTACCGTGCCCACCCGGGTCACCAGGGCTTTGTCGTTAAAGAGCGTGACATTGGTGATGGCGGATTTTACGAGAGCCGGGCCGGCAAATGCCGGGCGGGACAAGGCGAACGAAAGGACGAAAATAATTAATGTTGTGGTTAAGGCTTTTTTCAAGGGACCTCCTTTTCGGCTTGTCGGGTCATCAGGCAGGCGGCCGGCCCTGTTCATGGGGCTACCTGATTTCAACCCGTCCGGCCAGGTATTGTTTAACCGCAATGATGGGAACTTCTCTTCTGTGAAAAATGCCGGCCGCAAGCCCGGCCTCGGCCTCTGTTTTTGTAAAGACTTCGAGAAAATGTTCTTCGCAACCGGCTCCGGACGAGGCGATCACCGGGATGGTGACGGCCCCGGCAACAGCGTTTATCAGCTCCATGTCAAACCCCGAGTTTGTTCCGTCCCGGTCAATGGAATTGAGCAATATCTCCCCGGCCCCCAGGTCTTCGCAGACGCGGGCCAATGTTACGGCGTCCACGGGTCTTCCTTCACGGCCCCCTTTTACGGTGCACTGAAACCAACAGTATTTTCTGCCTTTATCATCCGGAATTTCAGTTTCAATGACGACATATGGGACATCGTCCTCCCGGTCCACATAGACCCGGCGTGGATCGATGGAGATTACCACGGCCTGGTTTCCGTAAACGGATGAAATTTTTTCAATGGCGCTATTGCCGGATTTTTTTTTGGTTTCAAGAAACTTTTCCACGATGGCCACGGCATCGCTTCCGATGGATATCTTGTCCGCGCCGGACCGGAAATATTCAGATGCCACTGAAAGCGCCGACCATGTTCTGCCGGTTCTGTCTGTATAGTCGCGGATTCCGCCCCCTATGGTAAGGGGCACGAATACGTGCTCGGATGTCCGCCTGAGGACTTCGAGCATGGGCATGTCTTCAAGGGGAAAATCCCTGAATCCCGTTATATTTAAGAACGCGATCTCGTCGGCCCCTTCCTCGTAATAGCGCCTGGCCAGTTCAACCGGCCGCCCCAGGTTCCTGACTTCTCCTTTTTCACGCACGTCGTACTGGTCCCCCTTGGTTACCACCAGGTCGCCCTGGTCGTTTGCCCGCACGTCCAGGCAGGCCACGATACGTTTTGCAAGGCGGGTTTTTCCTGTTTTGCGGATCGGCGCGGCAGGCGCATGGGCCGGGGCGATAAAGTTCTGGAAAACCGCAAGCCCTGCTTTTCCGCTCTTTTCCGGGTGGAACTGGGTTGCCGTGACGTTACCCCGGCAAATGGCGGAAACAAAACAATAGCCGTAGTCCGTAGTCGTGAGGATCACATCTTCATCTTCGGGGACCACGTGATAGGAATGGACAAAATAGAATTTCTCCTCACCCGAAAGCCCGTTAAAGATCGGGGACGGCTTTTTAACGCAAATGCCGTTCCACCCGATATGGGGCACGGAAAGGTTCACTGAAAAGCGCTTGACACTCCCTTTGATAAAGCCGAGACCGGAAACACCCGGAGCTTCTTCGCTGTTTTCAAAAAGAGCCTGGAGCCCGAGACAGATGCCGAGAAATGGCCGGTTTTCTTCAAGATAGGCAAGCAGGGCTTCTGCAAAGCCTTCACGGTGCAGTACATCCATCATGGTTTTAAAGTTGCCGACGCCCGGAAAGACCAGCTTTTTTGCATTAAGAATATCTTCGGGGGTCTTTGCCGTAAAGACTTCTTTTCCGAGCTTTTCAATGGCATTTATGATGCTGCGGACATTTCCCGCACCATAATCAAGAAGTGTGATCATATGGTTTTCCTGTTATTTTTTGTAGATTTTATTTGGTTACATATGCGGTTTTAATACCCGAACCTATCGTTAAATACAAGCTCCGTATATCTGCGTGCAAATTCAATTCTTGATGGTGTAGTAAAAAGCCCCATCTACTGCGTTGTAGCGGGTCGCGAAATGCTCGGAATACTATATGTATGCCTCCTCCGCTTTCACGACACCACTACGCCTTGTATATGGAACTTTCTGCTTAGCCATCTTTACCGGGTTGTCTGACTTTTTACGAGTGCATCAATTCTTGACTTGAATAGGGAATCAAAAGGGCGTACATACTTGTATCCTGATGAGAATCAGGACAAAATCCGCCCTGATCCGGAAGGAATTGCCAATATATCTGTTTTTATAAATGTATCATGTTAACCCGGAGGAAATTAAAATGCGTACAATAAGTAGTCTTCTTACAATATTAACGGTATTTTGTATTGGATTTTCAGGCAATATCTGTTTTGCGAAAACAGAGCTTTCCCTTTCGGCCGAGATTAAAGTCGAAAAACCGCCGAAGGACATGGCCGTAACCCCCGACGGGAAGTATATTTTTATTTTAACGGATGATTCCAACGTATCCGTATTTACCGGAAGCGGGATTTTAAAGGAAAGGTTCGCAGTCGGCGACGGTATTACAAGGATATCGGTCGATAAAAGGGGAGATAAAATCTATCTGATGAACTCAAATAAAAGGACCGTCGAGGTGGTACATGTTGATTTTATAGAAAAGATCGACACTGAAGGTTCTCCATTTAAAGGGCCTGAGGATGCGCCCGTAACCATTGTCGAATTTTCCGATTTCCAGTGTCCTTATTGCTCAAAGCTTCCGCCGGTTCTGGAAAAAGTCCTGGCAAAAAATCCGAAAACCGTTAAAATCGTATTTAAAAATTATCCGCTTTCGTTTCATAAGTTTGCCAAAAAAGCTGCAATCGCGGCCATGGCCGCTGACGGGCAGGGGAAATTCTGGGAATTTTATGATTATCTATTCAAGAACCAGACAAAACTTTCAAAGATGGATTTTAACAAGGTCGCGGAAAAACTGGGCCTGGACGTGGAAAAATTTAAAGAGGATATGGATACGGCGGGAAAAAAGGTGAAAAAAGATATGGCTGACGGGAGGGAGATCGGCGTGAGCGGCACGCCCAGCCTTTATATAGAAGGACGAAAGGTCAGAAAACGGAATGAATCCAGCATACAGAAGATGATCAATAAAGCCCTGGCAAGGCAGAAGAGTAAAAAATAATAGTATCCGTTCACGGGTAACGGTGTTGTTCATTAACTGTCAACTGATAACCGTAAACGGGTACAAAGAATAGAACACAGGAGGGAAAAATGAAATTACTGAAGATAACGGCCATTGTCTTGGCCATGGGCATGATAAACGGCTGTGTGCTCACGAAACTCATCACCGTTCCCATGCGGGTCGGCGGAGCGGTGATTTCCATTGTGCCGGTTGCCGGAAACCACGTCCACGACGCCATTGACAAGGCGGCTGAAGTCGTGGATGACGTGCCCATATGATGGCCGGGGCGTTCCCGCCGTACCCCTATCATAGGTGTAGATGCCTCTTGACTCCGTCAAAGCCCCAGGATGATCTTTGCAGTTATAAAGAAAATCAGCAGGCCGGTGATGTCCACGATGGTCGTAAGGGCAGGGCTTGCGATTACTGCCGGGTCTAAATTAAGCCTGTCCGCAATGAGCGGAAGTGTCGCTCCTATGAGCGTGGCGGTTACCACCTGGAGGCCCAGGGCGATTGCCACCGCGATACCAAGTCGTGTCATGGAAAATCCGGGAGGAAGGCGTGAACTCCCGGCAAAGAAGTAGACCCGCAGCCATGCCAGGACGGCAAGAACCAGGCCCAGCGGCAGTGCCACGAGCAACTCTTTTGACAATACGTTTAAAATATCTTTTGCCTTGATTTCCTGCAATGCCAGCGCCCGGATGACCAGCGTGGCGGATTGGCTGCCGGTGTTGCCCCCGGTGTCGGCCAGCATTGGCATGAACGACGCAAGAATGGCGAACCGGACCAGCATTGATTCGAAGCTCTGGACAATGTAGCCCGAGACCAGGCCCAGAAACGCCAGCGCAATGATCCAGCCAATCCTGTTCTTTAGATGAGTCCACGCGCTCGTCTGGAGATAAACGCCCGCCTCATGATCGCCGGCAATGGCCATCATCTTTTCCATATCTTCGGTCTGTTCCTGGGTGATGATGTCAAATGCGTCGTCGTGGGTGATGATGCCCACCAGCGAGTCCTCGCCGTTTATTACCGGCAGCGCGATGAGGTCGTATTTCTGAATGGTGCGGGCCACGTCCTCCTGGTCGTCTGTAACACGGGCGAAGATAACGTCTTCGTTCATGATGTCGCCCAGATGTGCGTACGGCTTTGCGAGTATCAGGTCCTTTAAGGAGATAAAACCGATCAGTTTGCGGCTCTTATCCACAACATAGGCGTAATAGATGGTCTCCTTGTCCGGGGCTTCGCGCCGCAGGCGGTCGATGGCGTCAGCGGCCGTAATGTCCGGAGGTAGAGCCGCGTAATCGGACGTCATGACAGAACCCGCCGATTCCTCGGGGTATGCCGCAAGCCTTCTGATATCCTCGCGCTCGGCCTGGGCCATGGCCGGAAGAATTGCCTCCTGCCGGTCTTCAGGCATCTTTTTCAGCAGATCCACCCTGTCGTCATGGGGCATGTCGGAAAGTATCCGGGCCAGATCCCGGCGGGGAAGCCTTTCGGCCAGTTCCGCCTGGATGTCCAGGTCAAGATAGCTGAAAATTTCGGCCTGCGTTGATGATGAAAGCGGCGCAAGGACCTTTAAAACCTCTTTTGCGGACAGGGCTGAAAGGAAATCCGCGATAACTACCGGAGACGAAGTCTCACAAAAGTCTATCAGTTTTTCCGTTTCGTTTTTTTGGATATATTCCCGGAGTTCCGGGACGAGGAGCGGATTTTTCACGGTTCACCTCCGTTTCGCCGGGCGCGGGAACCCGGCCGGATGATGAACCTGCGGCTATGCGGTAGGCTTTTGCGGCTGGTTCACGAAAAGGGCCGTTCCCCCGGACTTGTGCGAACAGGGTTTCGGGTCGGTTTCATCTCTTGTCATGAGTCGGATGCGTATGAAACTGTCATCACTATCCGAGTCGTTCATTATCGTGCCTCTTTGTATGGGTACGTAAATTCCCGGCTGCATGCGAAAAAGCATCACCGATGCCTTAAGTCTAAAATAAATTAATTATCCCCTTTAAGGCAATAATGCAAGTCTAATCACCTTGAATTACGGCGGGCAAAACGCTCAAACGGCGCTGGCGCGACTTCTTACGAGTCCGTCCTGCGGGTAAGGGAGGCGGCAAACAGATACCCGGCGACAACAAGAAAGGCGATGTCCCTTGCGATTGTCCCGGCGTTTATTATTTCCTCCCTGGTATTCACAAAGCACCCGCAGTCGATATTAAGCCCGCGCACAAGGGTTGCAACAAGGGCCGCCGCAAAAATATAGAGCATCAGGTTTGCGGTAAGCGCCGCGCCGGCCATCCATATCCCCGCAACAAGGAAGCCCCCGGTTATGACTTCCAGCCACGGCAGGACAATCGCCGTAAGGTTTACGAGAAAATCCGGAAGGATCTGATACCTGTAGACAGCATGCGCAAAGGCTGTTGGGTCCATTATTTTAGGGACCCCGGCATAGAGGAAAAGCCCGCCGATAAAGAGCCTTGCCATGGAAAAAAACATATGCTTCGGTATCTTAATCTTATTTGTCATTGTCTTCGCCCCCCGTCGCCATCGGCAGCTTGTTTTTTTCCCATAGCGACCATCCATTTATCAGAATGCGAACGTTTTCAAACCCCATGTCCCGCAGGAAATCGGCCAGGTCGGTTGAAAGGTCGCAGGCCATGCCGTCGCAATAGGTTATTATGGTTTTGTCTTCAGGGAGTTTTTCCGCAATATCCATGAATTTTTCTTCGGCCTCGGCCCAGGGCAGGCTCAAGGCCCCCTTTATATGGCCTTTTGCATACAGGGAGGCGGGCCTGGCATCGAGAAACATCGCTTTTTTGTCTGCAAAGAGTGCCGCTGCCATGTCCAGGGGGATAACGCGGTCTTTTTCCGCCTTGTCTGTGGTCTCGGGTGCCTGAAAGTGAAACAAATCAAGCCCGCCCGGCCTGAAATAATTAAAGATCAGTGCGCATATGACGGCGAGTGCCGTTATGGCCGCCGCCTGGCATATCGCCTTTTGTAACCTGTTCATCGGGTTTGAATTTCCTGTATCGATTGTGTTTATTTTTATCCGGAAATTTAGCCATGGCTTGAAATTTTCGAGCAAGTCTGACACATTCTTTTTCGATTTACAACCATTGATGGTTTCGTAAAAAAAGGTCAAGAGCAAATTAATCCGGATTTTTCCGATGGAGAAAAAGTATGAAAGTGGACGGAAAAAATATGCGGCCCATCTGGTATGATCCGGCCGATGACAGGGTGCGCGTAATCGACCAGCGTAAATTGCCGCATAATCTCGTAGAAAAGACTTTGGACAACCTTGATGACGTTGTGGCCGCCATTTCGGACATGGTGGTAAGGGGCGCTCCGCTCATAGGAGTGACCGGGGCTTACGGCCTTTTTATTGCCGCAAGAAACGCGGGCGCCCGGGCTTCGGATAATTCTGTTTTAATTCATGCCGCAGAGGTTCTCCGGACGGTACGCCCCACGGCCACAAATCTTTGCTGGGCCGTGGACAGGGTTCTTGGTGTCATCCTTGGATGTGATACCGCCACCCAACGGATCATTGCGGCCCGTGAAAAAGCCGGTGAAATCGCGGAGCTGGAGGTTGAAAATTCCCGGCAAATAGGGGTGCACGGCCTGCCGATCATAGAGGAGATCGCAGCTGCCAGGCAGGGCGAGCCGGTTAACATCCTTACCCACTGCAATGCGGGCTGGCTTGCCGCTATCGAGTACGGCACTGCTCTTGCGCCGATTTATGCGGCATTTGAAAAGAATATATCCGTCCATGTCTGGGTGGATGAAACCCGGCCGTTAAACCAGGGCTCGCGCCTCACCGCATGGGAGCTTTTACAGGCCGGGGTTCCCCATACCGTGATTGCCGACAATGCCGGCGGTCATCTAATGCAGCATGGTATGGTTGACCTGGTGATCGTGGGCTCGGACCGGACGACTGCGTCAGGTGATGTGGCCAACAAGATCGGCACCTATCTCAAGGCTCTGGCCGCACATGACAACAAGGTCCCTTTTTATGTGGCGCTCCCCTCATCGACCATCGACTGGGACATAACCGATGGATTTACACAAATCCCCATAGAGGAGCGAGATCCCGATGAACTGCGGTATATGCCGGGGGGGCAAAGAAGCGTGAATACCATTCTTACACCCGAATCGAGCCCTGCCGCAAACTTTGCCTTTGACGTGACCCCGGCTCGTCTGGTAACTGGTCTGATTACGGAAAAAGGGGTCTGCCGGGCCAATGCGGATGATATCCGGAAGATGTTTGAACGTGTTTAATATTAATGGCATCGTAGAAAGTTCCATATACAAGGCGCAGGGGTGTCGCGAAAGCAGAGGCATACATATCGTATTCCGAGCATTTCGCGACTCGTTGCAACGAAGTAGATGGGACTTTTACGACGCCATAAATAAGGATAAATAATGCCGACCAAACTTGAAAAGAAGATAATCGCGGCCATTCAGGGCGATATGCCCGTCACGAAAAGGCCTTATCTTGAAATAGCAAAACGTCTTGATTTAACCGAGGAGACAGTCCTTGAGGTCCTGCGCGACTTAAACAACCGGGGGGTTATCCGGCGTTTCGGCGTAACACTTAAGCACCAGAATTCCGGGTTTCGGGCCAATGCCATGGTGGCCTGGCGCGTGGATGAGGCCCGGGTCGAAGCAGTCGGCGGCATCATGGCCGCTCATCAGGCGGTCTCTCACTGCTACCGGCGTGATCCAATGGAACAATGGCCATACAACCTCTACACCATGATTCATTCCACAGATGAGGCCGGATGTAAAAAAATCGCGGAATCTCTGTCAACACAGACCGGCGTTGACGATTACGCCGTCCTTTTCAGCAGAAAAGAGCTGAAAAAAACTTCAATGCAGTATTTTGAAGACGAAATCGACTGAGCCGGGGATATTTTATGCCCCATGTTCTGTGCGTCAACCCCTGGATTTATGATTTTGCAGCCTATGATTTCTGGGCAAAGCCCGTGGGCCTGCTCCTTTTGGCGGCCATCATGCGAAAGCACGGCATCCGGGTTTCATACATCGACTGCCTCGACCGATTTCATCCGAGCATTCCCCCGTCAGACCCGCAGGCCCGCTACGGCAGGGGACCATATCTGAAAACCGAAGTGCCCAGGCCGGCCGGGTTTTTTGATGTTAACCGCAGATACAGCAGGTACGGTATTGCGACCGAATCTCTGGCCCGTGACCTGGACACGCTCCCCCGCCCCGACCTGATCTTTGTCACCTCCCACATGACCTACTGGTATCCGGGTGTGGTTGATACAATAAAAATGGTGAAATCCGCCTTTCCCGGTGTGCCGGTGATTCTCGGAGGAATATATGCCACGCTCTGCCATGAACATGCCGTGGCCGTAACCGGTGCAGATGAGGTTGTGAGCGGTACGGCCATATCACATGTCATGTCTCTGGTGGAAAAATATACCGGCCGGAGCATTCCCGTAACGCTTAACGAAAACGATATGAATACATGGCCGCATCCGGCCCATGATCTCCAGGCAAAAATTGCATACGTCCCTTTGCTCACTTCTGTGGGGTGTCCGTTTTCATGCGACTATTGCGCGTCGGGCCTGCTTGCCCCGCACAGAATGGAAAAAAGCGTTGATGCCGTCATAGACGAGATCCGTTTTTGGCATACCGGGTTTGGGGTGCACGATTTTGTCTTTTATGATGACGCGCTTCTTTTACACCCGGAAGATCGTGCGGAGCCGCTCTTTGAAGCTATCGCCGGCCTTGGATACAATCTCAGGCTCCACACCCCGAACGCGGTTCATATCCGATGGATTACAAAAAGGCTTGCCCTGCTCATGGAGGCCGCCGGTATGGAAAGCCTGCGCCTGGGCCTTGAAACAACACAATTCGATCACCGGAAAATGGACCATAAGGTCGGCTATGGGGAGTTTTTACGGGCATCGGCGTATCTGAAGGAGGCGGGGTTCGGTCCGGACAGGGTGGGGGCCTATCTTCTTTTCGGGCTTCCGGGCCAGACGATTGAATCTATGGAGCCCGCCATTGATTTTGTAAAGCAGGCCGGTATTAAACCGATTCTTGCCCATTACACGCCAATACCGGGCACACCCATGTGGGAGGATGCGGTCGCGGCGTCCCGGTACGATCTTGAGTCCGATCCCGTCTATACAAACAATGCGGTCATGCCGTGCCGGCAGCAATTCGACTGGGCCTTGATTTCAAGGCTGAAGAAAAGGATTATGGAAAAGTAGGGGCATTATTTAATGTCCCGGGGCAACCAATACGCCGTGCTGTTTTACAAAATTTTAGCGATCCTGATCGTCATTAACTCATGTTGTGCATCATAGAATTAATGGCCTTGATCATCGTTTCGGCCAATATCCGGTTTTTGTAGGGGCAACTTGTAGGGGCAACCCCCTGTGGTTGCCCTATGATCAGGGTAAGCACAGGGGCTTACCCCTACAGGATGGCCGAAACGATGATCAAGGCCGAATTAATGATTCAGAGGTAAAAAATGGTAGAAAATTTTATCAGTTAATGATAAAATACGCTTGACGTATAGCGTATGGGGAGTATCCTGTAGATGATACAAAGCTTCAAGGATAAAAAAACAAAGCGGCTATTTGAAGGAAAGCGGGTAACTGCTTTTCAAGCTTTTGCCAGGCAAGCCGAAAAACGCCTAAGAATATTGGATGCAGCGGACAGTCTTGAAGCATTGATGATGTTGCCGGGAAATCGGTTTAAGGCGTTGGGCGGTAATCGGCAGGGACAATACAGTATTCGGATTAACGATCAATGGCGCATTTGTTTTGAATGGAGTGATACCGGCCCTCAACATGTCGAAATTGCTGATTACCATTAATCCAAATATTTGAAAAGGATATTTTAACATGGCACGAGAACCCATACATCCCGGAGAAATTCTAGCGGATGAATTAAATGAGCTGAGAATATCAGCCGCTGCATTGGCCCGGCAAATAAAAGTTCCTGCCAACAGAATTTCCCAAATCATTATCGGGAAAAGATCCATAAGCGCGGATACGGCGCTCAGGCTGGGGAAGTGGTTTGGTACCGGTCCCAAAATATGGTTGAATTTACAGCAGGCATACGATCTTGATGTTGCCAGACTCGAATTAGGTAAGGATCTTGAAATAATCAAAACAAGGGAAGCGGCATAGATAAAATTGAGGATGGCCCTGATTTGGATTATTTCACGGCTGAAAAAAGGATTATTGCCTGAGCAGTCTTAAAGACACCCTCTGAAGTTGAAAGGCGTAGTTTTTTTCATCGTACTGAAAAATAGACAAAAAATGAACCCCAGTGACAGATCATCTGATTGTCCAGTTAATGACACAATTTTTGCCGGAATTTTTAGCGGAATAAAGAGCGGTATCTGCCTGAGTTATCAGCTTGTCAAGGGGCACCCTGTTATTTTGATCAAATACGGAAACACCGATGCTTACTGTATATTGAATATTTTTGCCCTGATAGGATGTTATTGTATTTTCTATGGAATTTCTAATTTTTTCCGCAAAATAACCGGCGCCATCTGAATCCGTATTTACTAATAGAAGTGCAAATTCTTCTCCGCCAAGACGGCCGGCTATGTCGCTTTTCCTTATCTGTTTTAATAATATTGAGCCGAAACTTTTCAAAACTGCGTCACCACCGGCATGGGTATATGTATCGTTTATTTTTTTAAAGTCATCAATATCGATATAAAGGAATGCTAAAGAAGACTGATTTCTTGCCATAAGCTGATAAACAGCCTCTGACATATTGAGAAACGCGGCCCTTGACATAACAGAGGTTAATGAATCATAATCAGCGAGTTTTCTAACTTCTTGTTCCAGTCCATGAATTTTTAAAATCATTCCCACTGTGCGCCATGATGCCAGGGAAGCTATTACAGCAGGTATTATTATTGTCAGATACATGTTTATTACGGGCATGCGGTGGCCTGAGAAATAAAATATCGAAGCAGTTGCAATTGCCGATGCCACAACGGCACTAAAAGTAATAAAAAGGACACTCTTCACCCTTCCATGTTTTATAATCAGTTTTAGTAACATCAGTAGTCTCCTTTATTTATCATTATACCGGGAGAAGCTAAAATGGAAGAACTCTTATTGCAGGCGGGCCGCCAATCCCTGGCGCAGGTTGCCTTCTGGTTTGGGCCTTTGTTTTTTTTCGCATGGCTCATGCAGAAAACAGCCGGTTTTTTTGAAAGGATTGTGTGCATGACTTTAGGGGTCAGGGGCTACATGCTCCTTTTTGGATGGCTCGGCGCATCTGTCCATGAACTGAGCCATGCGGCCGTGGCTCTTTTATTTGGTCATAAAATCAATCGCCTCAAGCTCTTTACCCTGGCCCCGGACACCGGGAAGGTGGGGGCCGTGCGCCACTCCTATGACAGAAATTCCATGTTTCAGCGGGCCGGCAATTTTTTTATTGGTGTGGCCCCGGTTTTCATCGGCGCGGCAGTGATTTACTGCGCGGCAATGATTCTGGTTCCGCAGATTCTTGCCGGAAGCATTGGCCGTCCCGTGGGGATAGATGCCGTTATTGCCGCATGGTCGGGCGTATTGCATGGATTTATCCGTTATTCGCAATGGAGCGGCTGGCGGGTTTATCTTTTTTTATACCTTGCCTTTTGCATCGGTTCGGCCATGCGGCTCAGCCGGGCTGACTTAAAAGGGGCCTGGTGGGGCGCGGTTATTCTGCCCGCCCTTGTTTTGGGAGTAAATATACTGGAGATTTCCATGTTTTCAGGCCCGGTGATTACGGGCGCCGTATCGGGGTTCATGGCCTTTGCCTGCAATATCATGGTTTTTGCCATGGCCGTAAATCTTCTTATGGCGCTTCCGATCTTTATTCTTTCCCGAATTTTTTAAGGATGCCCGTTGCTGTTCAGGATTTTCCAAGCAGTTTAAGCGCGGTATTTACCATGTTTTCGGCTGTGAACCCGAATTTTTCAAGGACCACATTGCCGGGGGCCGACGCCCCGAAACCGGTCATGCCGATCATGGTCCCGTTTTCTCCCACGTATCGCTCCCAGCCCATGGGAATGCCTGCCTCAATGGCGATTGCGGGGATTTTTAACGGCAGCACTTCGTCCCTGTAGGTGCGCGGCATGGCTTCAAAGAGTTCCCAGCTCGGCATGGAAACCACGCGGGCGGAAATTTCTTTTTGAGATAGAATTTCCCGGGCTTCGATGGCCTGGTGGGTTTCAGCGCCCGTGCCGATGAGTATGATGTCCGGGGTGCCACCACAATCGGCCAGCACATAGGCTCCGTTGAAAAATCCCGTATCAGAGGCGTATTTTGTGCGGTCAATCACCGGAAGCTTCTGGCGGCTTAAAATCAGGGCAACGGGATGGTCGGTGCTTTTTACGGCCGCCTCCCATGCCCTCGCAGTCTCGTTGGCATCCGCCGGCCTTAGCACCACAAGGCCGGGTATGGCCCGCAATGAGGCCAGGTGCTCCACGGGCTGGTGGGTGGGGCCGTCTTCGCCTACGGCGATGCTGTCATGGGTGAAAACATAGATGACCGGCTGTTTCATGAGCGCCGCAAGGCGGATGGCCGGTCGCATGTAGTCGGCAAAGACCAGAAATGTCGCGCAATATGGCCGAATGCCGCCGTAAAGGCACATGCCGTTTGCAATGGATGCCATGGCGTGTTCGCGCACCCCGAAACGGATGTTGCGGCCGTCGTACGTGCCTTTCTGAAAGTCATGGGACGTGTTGATAATTGTCTTGTTGGAAGGGGCAAGGTCGGCGGAGCCGCCCATGAGCCGGGTAAGCCCTGGTGCAAGCGCGTTTAACACAGTGCCCGAGGCGCCCCTGGTGGCAATCGGCCCTTTTTTTGGGGGGAATACCGGCAGGTCTTTTTCCCATCCATCGGGCAGGACCTTATTGAGGCCCGCCATGAGAAGGTTTGCATCGTCGGGATATGCGTTGCTGTATTCATTGAACCGGTCGTTCCATTTGTTTTCCATTTCTTTACCCGCAACCACAGCCTTCCTGAAATGTGCGAGGACTTCGTCCGGCACGCAGAATTTTTTGTCCGGCGGGCAGCCGAGGTATTCTTTTGTGAGACTTATCTCTTCTTCTCCCAGAGGGGCGCCGTGGGCATCCGCCGTATCCTGCTTGTGTGGACTGCCATAGGCGATATGTGTGTGCAGCATGATCAGGGTCGGGCGCGATGTATCGTCTTTTGCGGCGGAAATTGCATCCGCAATGGCTTTAATATCGTTTCCGTCATCAACCTTTATAACCTGCCATTGCTGGGCCTCAAACCGTTTTCCCACATCTTCCGTAAAGGCGATGGATGTGCTTCCCTCTATGGATATCCGGTTGTCGTCATAGAGGCAGATCAGGCTTCCGAGGCCCAGGTGCCCGGCAAGGGAGGCGGCTTCGGCGGATATGCCCTCCATCATGTCTCCGTCGCCGCACATCACATAGGTGAAGTGGTTTATGATGTTATGATCCGGCCGGTTGAATACTGCGGCCTGGTGAGCTTGCGCCATTGCCATGCCCACTGCATTTGCAATCCCCTGCCCCAGGGGCCCGGTGGTTGTCTCCACGCCCGGGGTATGGCCGTATTCGGGATGGCCGGGAGTCTTGCTTCCCCACTGGCGAAAAGATTTGATATCGTCTAATGTCAGGCCGTATCCTGTCAGAAAAAGAAGACTGTACAGGAGCATGGAGGCATGGCCCCCGGAAAGGACGAACCTGTCCCGGTTAATCCAGCCGGTATTTTTTGGATTATGCCGTAAAAATCTGGTCCACAGCACGTATGCCGCCGGAGCAAGCCCCATGGGCGCCCCGGGATGACCTGAATTGGCCTTTTGAATGGCGTCCATGGCAAGGGTCCGGATCGTATTAATACATGCAATGTCGATTTCTTCGGGGCTTACGGCCGGGCATTTTGTAGTCATCTTTTTATTCCTTGATTTTCGGTTCATGTGTGGCTGTTATTAAAAACCCAATCCAAATCCTCATAGCAGTGACATATAAGGCTCGTAAAAAGCTTCGTATGCAAGGCGCACGGGCCGGGAAATGCGGAGGCGTACTTTTTGATGGCGTCGTAAAAAGTCCCATCTACTGCGTTGTAGCGGGTCGCGAAATGCTCGGAATACTATGCCTCCGCTTTCGTGACACCACTACGCCTTGTATATGGAACTTTCTACTTAGCCATCGTAACCGGGTTGCCCGACTTTTTACGAGATCATCCTTTTTGTATGTCGAGCAATTTCCCGGTACGCGCAACGCCGCAGACGGACTTTTTCCGAGTCCTTATAGTGCCCGCAGGAATTCAGGCCGTAAGGCCACCTTCCCGGCAAGGGCGTCGTCGATCAGCTTAAGGGTCGCCGCCTTGTCTTCGGGCAGCTTTGCACGGATCGGCAGATAGTTGGACGCATGGTTTGCGTGGAAAAGGCCGTTTGACATGTCGGTAGTGGCAAATATCGTCCGAAGCTCGGCCAGCATTTCGTCCGGGCCTATGAGGGGAAATTCCCCGGCCTCGTAATCATCGGAAAGGGGCGTGCCCGGTATGAGTATCAGGCTGAGCGCGCCCACGTAATCCGGGTCCATGGCGGAGAGGACCCTGCCGGTTTCTTTGGCGTGGATCATGGATCTGTCTCGCCCGGCAACTCCCAGCAGGACGGTGACTGAAACTTTTATTCCCGCAGCCTTCAGTTTTTTTCCGCAGTCGATCATGGTCTGAGAGTTCCCGCCCTTGTGTATGGCGGCAAGGGTTTTGTCATCCCCGCTTTCCATTCCCAGATAGGCGATTTTCAGCCCGTGGGCACGCAGCTCGGCCAGCTCTTCGGCCGACTTCATCTTTATCCCCTTGGTGTTGGCATAAAGCCCGACCCTTTCCACCCAGGGAAGTTCTTTTTCAATTTTTTCAAGGATCGGAAGAAGTCTTTTTTGCGGCACGATCAGGGCGTCCCCGTCGCATATGAACAGTCGTTTCTGGCGGCGGAAGTGTTTTTTTGCATATTGGATATCGGCCATGATGATTTCATCTTTTTTGATCTTGAAGCGCTCTCCTTTATAGGTGCCGCAGAATGTGCACTTGTTGTGGGAACATCCCACGGTGACCTGTAAAAGGATACTGTCCGCCTCGCTCGGCGGCCTTATGATCATGCCTTCGTAATGCATTCTATGCTCCTGTGGTGAATATGTCGATGGATCGTATGTGATATCGATTAATTATATTAAAATTGTGGGAATTCGGACCATCTTGTCTCCGGTCGATTTCGGGTCTATTTTGCCCGATTCATAAACTATTGCGGACGTTGAAAGCAAGAATTTTATTATATCGTCAGGCCGTGCTTTCACCCTTCTTATTCGGATATTATCCCAGAAATCACCTGCAAGGTATAAATGGCCTCTTTCATGCCGATTTTTCCATCGCCGTCCAAATCGGCCGTTTGGGGAATGGTCAAAGCGTAGTCAACGCCGGACAATGTCTTTAGAATTAAAATCGTATCCGCAAGGCTCACATTGCCGTCACCGTCGATGTCACCATATCCGGGACCGGCATTGATTGTGATACGCGTTATGGTCACTAAATTTTCCGCACTCAACAGATCATCCAACAGCGGCAGCGCTCCGAATGCGGCGTTAAGGTACTGGGATTCATCATAGATGGGTAAGGCGGCAATCGCATCGATTACATCCATGCTTTGTGCGGATGCGCGACCAAACACGGTAAATCCGCCGTTTTGGGTGTCCAGGTTGGCGGGGTCGCCGGAATTGTCCGCAAGGTTGAAAAACCACTGATTCGTGGCACTGTTCGGGTCCCCTCCCAATTTTGCCATGGCGATTGTGCCACGCGTGTTGGAAATGGAAAATTCGTTTTCAACGGGTGGATCGGCGGGAACGTACTGAATTGAAGTGCCGTTTATTGTAAATCCGCCGCCCTGAATAATAAATCCGGGTACCGAACGGTGGATGATGGTATTGGTATAGTCCCCGTCATTAACATAGTTGAGGAAGTTTGCCACCGTCTTTGGCGCAACATCATCGAAAAGTTCCACCGCTATATTGCCCATATTTGTTGACATGGTAACCGTCGTGCCCCAGACATGGCCGGCAGCCAACAGGATAAACAAAAACAAATAAATTGCTGCAATTTTAGATTTTGACATGATCATCATTAAGATTGAATGCCTTGCACCTTGTATAAAAATTAAGTGAGTCGTATCTGAAAGATTTTGTTTCGAAAAATGTGGCCTGTCACGTCAATAATCACTAATCAAGACCCGGTACCACCTTTATGATTTTCACTGTTTTCGTAATTTTTGTTAGCATGCAAGACGTCTTGCATGCTCGGCCATAGGTCAGGAGATGCAAAGCCGCCTTTTTTTTGCTACCATAACAACCCGTAAAAATAACATTTTCATTAGATGTGCAAAATCGTCGCGATTTGCATGCGATTATGGCCGTTTTGAGATATAAGTCATAACCGCCTTGGTATGGTTATGATAAAAGGCATCAAATCCTGTAATGCCACAATGCCTATATGCGCCATCTCAGCAACAGGTCATGCCGCAATCCCCTGCCCGTGGCAAATGGCGCCACCACCATGTATTCGAGCCAGGAATTTTTTGTAAACCGGTACCCGCAGCCCAGCATCATTTCCGACAGGTCCTCTGTTTCCCTTTGGTGTTTTGTGACGGTTGGCGATGCGGCGGCGGTATCCTCGTAATTGACTATATCAATTTGCAGCCTGCGCCACAGCAGGGTGGCATCCGCAAAACCGAAAATACTGTCGGTAAACCAGTGCTGCCCCCCCATATGAACGGCAATGGAAGGATTGCTTTCGGTTTCGTGTTCCCCCGGATTTTTTGAAGGATAGATAAGGTCCGCTTTTTCTTTCCTTAAACCGGAAATCAGATCAAATCCAATTGCGGTCCCGGGGCCGGGTGTAAAACCCACGCCTGTTCCCAAACGATATAAGGTGTCACGCACCGATTCCAGGAAAACGTCTCCATTTTCATCGGTAATGTGGCCATCTCCTTTCAGGTGAATTATTCGCAAAGAGGCGCCCCAGTGCCATCGTTCCGAGATGCGTCGGCGAACACGCAGTTCGGTGTTTACGCCGGTAAATAATTCCCGGTTGCGTTGCAGGGGTGATGGCGCGTCGTCCATGAAATGCGAAGTGTCGTGAATATCCGACCTGGATTTATTTAAACCCACCGACCATCCCCATTCCATTTTAAATGTCATCGTCTTGTGAATGCCTATGACGGCTTCGTTTAACGAGGAATGCGCTTTTGATGTAAAGCGGTTGGAGGTCTCGGGCTCTCCGGGCATGAGCAGGCTATATAAATTGTCACTTTTCGCAAAAGATTCATGGCGGCGAATCAGGATGCCGATATCAAAGACAGGCATGGGGCGGGCGGCCAGGATACCGGCGTCTGCGGATTGGAAGCGGGCGCGGACATCCGGTGAATCCTCGCGGCCCTGCTGGTCGAAAGACAGGGATGAGCCCGGGATGGTGGCGGTTCCCGTGAACCTCTTTTCATCCGACAGGGACCCGTATTGGAACCTGCCAAAGGCACCCAGTACAAAACCGGCGTCTATGGGTTGAAAACCGCTCAGCCAGGTGGTGGCGCCTCTGGATGAAACGTCCGTGTGGCGGGAGACGCTTGTCACCGTTGCTCCGTCAATGACAAAGCCATCGGGCGTCTCTGTATGTTTGAGATCGGACACACCGAACCGGGAAAACAATTGCATCCGTCGTTTAGTTACCGGCGCGGCATATGCCGGGTTGAGGGCGGCATCAATGTGGAGGTCCGGAAAGGCCATGAAGGGGTCAAGGGGCAATTGGGAGGTGCTTTCAATTACCGTGTCCTCGATCCGGTCGAGGGCGGAATCACCGCCCCCGCCTTCGTTTGAATCGCCGAATGAAAGCGGAGTCGGAGGGAGCGGTGGCATGCCGGCGTAAACAATGGTTTTCATGCCTTTTTCCACCTCTACTCTCTGTTGTGGGATATCGATATTGGCAACAATAACCGTTCCATCGTAAACGCCGATTATAGTTTTTGACTTTTCGGCATCAAGAAAGAATTCGGTGCCCCGGACTCCCGTAACCGCCGTTAATGAGGTCGCCCGGGTCCGGACCTTGTCAAGCAGCTTCCGGATTACCATTCGCAGACGGCCTTTTTCGATTTCAACCAGCCCCTTGATGCTGCTTTTGGAGCCGGGGACATTGTCTTCGTGCAGGGTCACCAGGGTCTGTCCATACAGCTCCATCAGGTCGCCATTCGAAAAAGTCAAGGTCAGGGCGCCGTGCCTGCCGGTTCGCACCCGATCGCCTTCGGAAAGGTGTGTATCCCTGGCAATGGGAAGCCACTTGCTTCCGGGTTTGCGCAGGTATTCGCAAAGACCGCTGACTCTTTTTACCGAAATCCCCGCCGCCATGACGGGAGCGGCGGTAAAAAGAATAAGGCTCAACGCGATAAAGAGATAACTCGGCAGTAACGGTTTTAATTCCATCATGATTTAAAACGTCCTGGGCTTGCAGATGATTTCCCGTACCCGCAGATCGAAAAAATTGGACTGGTGGGCGGGTTTTATGACGCAGGCGGTGTCCGCGCCCCGGCCTGACCCGCCGATGGCGATAATGTCTTTTCCTGTAAGCGCTCCGCCGTCGGCCGCCATGACCGTGATTTCCACAGCCACCTTTGTCCCCTGGCCGAACAGCCTCAGGGTATCGGCCACCAGAAGAACCGGGTAGCTGCCCGTGTATTTTTTGGCAATGGAACGTTCAACTCCGGACAGGGCATGGGTTGCCTCTATGATCCGCACGCCTTTTTCTTCAAGGTTTTTTCTCATGTTATCTTCCATGACCCCTTGAAAAGGTTCCCTGAATCCGCAATGG
The DNA here is from genome assembly GCA_013151835.1 of Deltaproteobacteria bacterium. GTDB lineage: Bacteria > Desulfobacterota > Desulfobacteria > Desulfobacterales > Desulfosalsimonadaceae > JAADHK01. The sequence continues at coordinate 6,328 of JAADHK010000137.1, read as the reverse complement.
TAGGTGACGGCTACCAGTTTGAACCCCGCAAGGATTTCAAGTGCCTGGTATGCGGTTTCCCCGGTGGTGGAAGCCATTGCGACTTCGTTAATGCCCAGCTCCTCTGCGCGGGCGCGGGCCAGTTTGAGGGTTTGAACCGTGTTGCTTTTCCCCGGTTTTTCAAAGAGGGTGTTCGCTTTATCCATGTTCATGATTACGCTCCTGTATTTTGCCTGCGCCAAACCGGTACGCCGGACCGGCACGATTGACTTATGATCTTTGAACCACTATAATTTCTACACGCATATGCGTCAAGGGCAATGAAAGGAAGTTTATCATATGATCGTAGACGTTCACACGCATCTTTTTTTTGACGATGTCCGGAACAACCGGGCGGATTATTTTACGGGTGAGCCGGCGTTTGAACTCCTGTATGGCAGTCCCGGCTCGAAGATGGCCGGCATGGAAGATACCATAAGGTCCATGGACGAAAACAAGGTCGATGTATCGGTTGTTTTTGGGTTTCCGTGGGAAAACCCGGACACGGCCCAAAAGAACAACGATTACATTATTAAAGCCGTCTCCCGGTATCCGGACCGGTTCGTGGGTCTTGCGTGCGTGAGCACGTTCCACGATTCGGCGGCCGCCGAGGTGGCCCGGTGCATTGATGCGGGCCTGTCCGGCGTAGGCGAGCTGGCGTTTTACCGTTCGGGAATTGACGAGCGTGCCATTAAATCCCTGGAACCGATCATGGATATCTGCAAATCAAAGGGCCTGCCGGTCTTAATTCACACAAACGAGCCCGTGGGCCATATCTATCCCGGAAAAACTGAAAATACGCTGGCCCGGATTTATTCACTTGTCCGGGCCTGGCCTGAAAATAAAATTATCCTGGCCCATTGGGGGGGCGGAATTTTTTTCTATTCGCTCCTCAAAAAAGAGGTGAAGGGGGCTTTGGAAAATGTCTGGTTTGACACTGCGGCCTCGCCCTATCTCTATAACCCGGATATTTACAATATTGCGGCGCGGGTTGCGGGGCCTGAAAAAATCCTTTTTGGAACTGATTTTCCCCTGCTTCCTCCGTCTCGTTATTACAGGGAACTTGAGGCTTCCGGCATTGCCGATGGAGTAAAAAAGCAGATTCTGGGCGAAAATGCCGCAGCTCTTTTCGGGTTGCAGGAGCGGGGGGTATGAGTTTACGAGCTTTAATAATAGCCGGGATTTTCTTTTTTTCAATTGTAATTCCGGGCGTATGCGGCATTTATCTCTATATTGATCCGGACGGGGTCTACCATTTTTCAGACACCCCGAAGACGCCTGCGTATAAGCCGATTACATCGGTACCGGAAACCCTGAAAGCAAGGCCTGGCCGGGAGCGTCGGTACGACCGGCTCATAAGGCGGATATCCGCGAAAAGCGGGGTGAGATCAGAGCTTGTCAAGGCGGTCATAAAGGTCGAGTCCAATTTTAATCCAAGGGCCGTTTCAAAGGCGGGCGCCATCGGCCTCATGCAGCTCATGCCGGTCCATTTTGATACAAACGGTATGAGCGACCCCTATGATCCAGGCCAGAATATAACTGCGGGAACCATGTATTTAAAGAAGCTGTTAGGCCGCTATGACGGGGATATCGTCCTTTGTCTTGCCGCCTATAACGCAGGCCCCAAGGCGGTCGACCGCTATGGCAGCATCCCCCCCTATGGCGAAACAAGAGCCTTTGTGGACAGGGTGCTTTCGCATTATTACCGCTATCGGTACGGTAACAGATAGAGGACTCATTTGCTCAAAAAAATAGAACAGGTGTACCGGCTGTATGAAGAATACACGGCCTCCATTGATTCTGCCTGTGAAAAATATTGCGCGGATTGCTGCACCATTAATGTAACGCTTACAGGTCTTGAGGGCAGATATCTTTTTGCAGGGCTCCCGCAGAGCGATCATGAGGCATTGGCGGACAGACTTTCAGTGTGGCGCGATAAAGCGAGGTTCAGGCCCGTTTACTCCACAAACGCCTTTGCCATGAAATGCCGGGACCGGGAAGATGTTGAGGACGAGGAAAACCGGCTGGAATGGGGCGAATGCCCATTTCTGCATGGGAATGCATGTAGCATTTACGATCTCCGGCCCTTTGGGTGCCGCAGCATGATTTCCCGCCAGAAATGCGCGGAGCACGGGTATGCGGATATGGATCAGTATTTGCTGACATTGAACACGGTTTTCATGCAGTTTATCGAGCACATGGATACCGGCGGTTTTTTCGGAAACCTCACCGATGTCCTGCTGCGTCTCTCCGGCGGCAACGATCCGCAACTCGCAACCACGCTAAATAATCCCATCCCCGCTCTCATGGTGCCGCCTGCGCATCAGAAAGAGATTGCTCCGGTGGTGGATGAGCTTGCCCGGATTGTCGCGACTCCACTTGAGCGTGCCTGTGATATCCCATGAAGCTGGTGCCATTATCTTGATTTATGGTATTGTTTTATCCAGCATTTTTTTTCAATCTGTTATCTCCAGACAATCGCCGGCATTGACTATTTTTGTTAAAACCTGATAATAAAATTGTTGCAAAAGTCGCGGTGAGTATAGCCGCCGGGAAAATTATCCAATCCATTCCAGAGGAGAAAAATGATGAATCAAAAAGGGATGAGCTTGTTTGCGGTGATTCTTATGCTGGTTGGGAGCTTGTTTTCAACTTCCATCGCGGCTTCCGAGACCTTGAAAGATGCAGAAACGGTGCTTCAGGAATTGAAATCAAAAAGCAACAGCGAACCTGCCGAAACGGAAAATCCGGGTGAAAAGGCTTCTTTTAAAAAAGATTTAATGACCTACAATAATAATCGGAGAGCCATGTCACCCATGGAATCGGCATCAGCCTGGCTTGATCTCTGGGATCGTTATTGGTCAACCTTTTCGCCGGAGGAGATTTTATTATCCCGCTACTCTGAGTTCGATGGAAATATAAAAAACACCCCCATAGCCGAACTGATTATTGCATTGCCACCTCCGGATACCTGGTCCATCCTGAAAAACATGATCGAAAAACGGGCGCCTGAGACCCGGACAAGCGATATTAACGAAAAATCCCTTAGACTTTTGTTTTGTATGTTGAACGCTGATGCGGCTGGAATGGATAAGGAATTAAAGGGGATTGAAAAATGGATGAATAAATCCGGATCGGGTGCCTTCGGGATGAACGAGACAGAGGCGCTTATGAAATTCAAAGCGAGTCTTGAGGGGAAAGATCCGGGCGTGGAAACAGTCCGTGCGTTTGAAGAGTTAGTTCAAAAACTTGAAAAAGGGGAACTCCGCAGCAACAGAGTGAGAGTTCCGGACCTGGTTCTACTTGTGGGGAAAAAACGCGCCAGTCGTTTGATTGCCCGGTTGCTGCTGATAAAGGGCATTGAACTGAACGCCCCTTCTGATACCGATACGGCCCGGTTAATCCGGGAGGTCGCCCTCGATCACGTTGAGGAATTACCCGGTGCGCAATGGTCTCTGGTAAACAGCCTGGATGCGGTGGAGCTGTATGAAGGCCTTGAAAAACGATTTGGCAAAGACGATCAGGAAAAGCCGGCAACGCTTTCAACAAAAATGAGGCAATTCGGTGTTTACGACGGATCGAACAGGGATGGAAACGCCAGAAAAACGGCCACAGTATACTACATCCTCGGTCTGGTTGCACGGGGTGAAACCGATAAGGCTATGACAATCGCAGGGACGTTGAATATCCGCCCCGACAGGCTTCATACCGGCTACGGAGCATGGGAAAAGGCGCAGGGCCGAATATCACCATCCGTATTGTTTACCTTTCTGGATCATTTGCTCAGTCAACATCCGGAAATCCCCTGGTGGAATTTTTATATGACTCTGGGGTTGCAGACAGAAAAATCAGACATCGTGATTGGGCATCTCAGAACCGCACTTCAAGGCAAGGACCTGGAGCCGGGTATTGCATCATTGGCCCGTGAGACCCTTTATAAAGGACTGCTGGCCGTGGGAAATGTGGATGAAGCCATAGCCCTGCTTCGTAAAAAAGCAGTGAATACCGTAAAAAAACAGCCTGATGGGCCGAAAGGTGTTTCGATCCGTTTTCATGCGGCTTCGACCATGATGGAAATAGGGCGACTTATCAACAATGAAAAGCTTGTGGATGAAGGCTTGTCCCTGTCAATGAAAATTGTCAGTGAATCCATGGAAGGTAATAACAGTAATTCTTATTCCAGGTTTTACGGCATGAACAGCCTGGTTGAAAGGCTGTTGAAAATGAATCGCCTTGAGGAAGCCGAAGGGCTGTTGGTGAGTGCTTTAAAAACTTCAGTTCAGGCGCCAGGGGAGATATCGACCCGCAGATGGCAAAGTTCCCGGGGCCTTTCCGAAATTCTAACGCTGCTGGCCAAAATATACCGCCAGGCCGACAGACCTGCGGACGTGATGGTTCTTTTGGATAAATATCCATGGTGGGGTGTAAAAGATATAAAAGATATTTCAGACCCGGAATTATGGGTTACAACCTCATGGGCACTGCACAAAACAGGAGATGATGAATCTGCGGTCAAAATTCTTAAGGCGTGCATTTTCAAATGGCAGGGGTATGATCCGGCATTTTCACTTTTGTGCGATATTGCAGGGCAGGATGCCATCGCCTGGTTTGACCTCCTTTACGCACGAGATCATTTCGAAGAACGTCCCCTGATCTGGAAGGCGGAGCTGCTGCGGCGGGCAGGCGATCTTGACAATGCGGATACCGTTATCCACCAGGCGCTCAAGGTTGATCCCACGGATGGTGAACAGCCGGCGGGAAGCAGGGTGAGGGCATATGCAGTGCTGGCGGATATCCTTGAAGCAAAGGGGAACCGGAAGGATGCCGATTTTTTCAGGAATGTAGTGAAGTCGGTGCGCGTGGCTGAACACGGTGACGAGCTGCGGGAAGCCGGCTTAATGAGCATGAGTCTGAAATCCTATTGGGAGGCGGAGCGGTTTTTTGCCGATGCATATTGCGTCCAGTGGCGGCTGGCTGAGAGGCTGCGTGCAAAAGGCCAGCTTGAAGAAGCAAGTAAACATTATGAAATCGTATTCAAGCGAATGCCAGAACAATTCGGAAGGCTTGCGCGTCTCTGTTTCGGATGTGAGAATATTTTTGGCAATCAGCCCAGTCGATCTGCGGCAGAGAAGGTATTGACCGGTCTGCTGGACAGCAGGGAGAAGAATCGTCCACAGGTTTATTTTTTGATGGGGCAGCTCCGCGAGGCTCAGAATAAAGATCAGGAGGCCTATGCATATTTTAGAAAAGCCGTTGATATTGATCCGGATTATATAAATGCATGGCAACAGATCAGAAATCTTCAGGAAGAACTCATCATGAAACCGAAAGAAGCCCAGGCGGTTTCACTTCGCCTCCTTGAACTTGATCCGCTCCAGAGGCATATCGGAACGAATTATGCAAAGATTTACGACCTCAAACTCCTATGGAAGGTGCTTGCCGGATACCAGTCCTATAACCTTGAAAAACCGGAATCTTTATATGTGTTGAAGGCCAGCAGCGCGGAACTGGATGCCTTTCGGGAAAAAGCAATGGCGGCCGGGATGGGTGAAATGGCCGACTATGGCATTTATAAGAGTTATTCAGAATGGCCCGCTGTGCCCAAACCGGGCAAGGTATTGGCCTCTTATGGCGCCGTCAGGGAAGTATTGGGATTGTTAAGACATGGCGAGCGGATAAAAATGCGGCATAATTATTGAAAATAGCATGGTCTGTCAGAAACCGACCGCAAACAGCAATAATCAAGACCCGCTACCGGTCATGTTCATAGAATTCACCGCAGGGAAAAGCCCGGGCATGAAACCGGAAAGGTTTTTTACATAGCCGACGTCGGCTATGTAAAAAAACAGCGGTGCAAGAAAAATGGTGGGGGGCATATAGCGCCCACCTCTTATTGATTATCAATTGTACATATAATTGATAATCAATACAATTCATAGTTTTCACAGTCCCGTATCGTCTATATTTTTATAGCCATGAGCCTAATGAACCCCCACACGTGCATATTGATCGGGATGAGCAAACGTGTAAATATTGGCTCGAACCCTCTGTGCTTGCCCGTAACCTCGGGTATACAGCCAAGGAGTTGCGCGACATTGAAAAAATCATAATCGAAAATAAACAAGATCTTCTGGAGGCATGGTATCCCCATTTACTGCATGCGACCAGGGAACAATGTGATAATTGGCGGATATGCGGCGGGGGATACGGGATTACCTGGCCGGATATTGATGAAGACCTAAGCACGGAAGGATTGCTCAGGGGGGCGTCGACACCTAAAAGCAACATCTCAAAAGTTGCATAAATAATG